>NZ_JBIIGK010000066.1:0-15692 GCF_044236515.1 Phenylobacterium sp. | reverse complement strand
AGGCCGACGCCTATTTCGCCACCCGCGCCCGCGCCTCGCAGATCGGCGCCTGGGCCTCGGACCAGTCGCGGCCGCTGCCGGACCGCCGGGCGCTCGAAAAGCGCATCGCCGAGTTCGGCCTGAAGTTCGGGCTCGGCAAGGTCGCCCGCCCGCCCCACTGGTCCGGTTTCCGCGTCGAACCCCAGGCCATCGAGTTCTGGCGCGACCGCCCCTTCCGTCTGCACGAGCGGCTGGTGTTCACGCGGTCGGGCGCCGGCTGGACGACGCAGCGGCTGTTCCCTTGAGGCCAGAGGACGAGGTCACGGCCTGGCTCACCGCCCAGTTCGGACCGCCGATCGAGACGGCGATCTCCCGGGTCTTCCTGGGCGAGACCCTCGCCTACAAGCTCAAGCGGCACGTCAGCCTGGGGTACGTCGACTTCAGCACCGCCGAGCGCCGGCTGTGGGCCCTCGACCGCGAGCTCGCCTTCAACGCCCGCACCTGCGACGTCTACCGCCGCCTCAGGCCCATCACCCGCGCGGCGCGCGGCGGGCTGGAGTGGGGCGGCGCCGGCGAGGTCGTCGACCATGCCCTGGAGATGCGCCGCTTCGAGAGCGAGGCGGTCCTCGCCGCCCGACCCGAAGCGGTCGATGGGCCTCTCGCCGAGGAGCTCGGCCGCGCCATCGCCCGCTTCCACGCCGAGGCGACCCCGCGGCCCGAGGGCGGCTGGCGCTCCATGGTCTTCACCATCGGCTCCAACGCCCAGCTGCTGACCGAGATGTCGGGCGCTCTGGGCGCCGATCAGGTCGCCCGGCTGATCTCCGCGACCCAGGCCGAGTTCGAACGCCAGCGGCCCTTGCTGGAGGCGCGGACCGCGGGCGGCTTCGCCCGCCGCTCGCACGGCGATCTCCATCTCGGCAACATCCTCCTCGAGGACGGCGCGCCGGTGGTGTTCGACTGCATCGAGTTCAACGACCTGCTCTCGGACATCGACGTCCAGTACGACCTCGCCTTCCTGATCATGGACCTGGAGTTCCGCGGTCGCCGCAACGCCGCCGCGCGGGTGCTGTCGGCCTATCTCGACGAGGCGGCGCGCAGCTTCACAGACGGCCTCTGGGAGGGCCTTGGCGCCCTGCCGCTGATGCTGGCCGTGCGCGCCGGCGTGCGCGCGCACGTCACCGCCCACACCGGCGACATGGCGACGGCCCGCGAATATGTCGCCGCCGGCCTCGGCCACCTCGATCCGCCGCCGCCCCGCCTGGTCGCGGCCGGCGGCCTGTCGGGCAGCGGCAAGTCGGCCTTTGCGCGCGACATCGCCCCCTCGCTCGGCGCCGCGCCCGGCGCGGTGGTGCTGCGCACCGACGAGGTCCGCAAGCGGCTGGCCGGCCTCGCGCCCGGCGCCCGCGGCGGTCCGGAGATCTATTCCGCCGACATGACCGCGCGGACCTACGACGCCCTCTTCGTCGCGGCCGAGGCCCTGCTTGCCGCCGGCCGCGCAGTGGTCCTCGACGCGACCTTCCTCGACCCGGCCCTGCGCGCCCGGGCGGAAGGGTTGGCGCAGGGGGCGGGCGTGCCGTTCGACGGCGTCTGGCTGGACGCGCCGGCCGAGGTCCTGGCCGCCCGCGTCGCAGCCCGCACCGGCGACGCCTCCGACGCCGATGAGCCGGTGCTGCGCCGCCAGCTCGCTCGCGATCGCGGCCCCATGACCTGGCTCCAACTCGATGCGTCGGGCCCGCCCGGCGCCGCCGCGCGCGATTGGCTGGCGAGGCTTCCCAGCCGTTCCTGAGCCCTCTAGCGTGGCGAAAACCACAACAGGAGGAGACGCCAGATGCAGGGCCTGATGCAGGATTGGCCGCTCACGGTCGACCGGATCCTCGATCACGCCCGCGACTGGCATGGCGGCCAGGAAATCGTCACCCGCTCCATCGAGGGGCCGATCGTCCGCACCACCTATGCCGAGCTGCACGACCGCGCGAAACGCCTGTCCGGTGCGCTCAAGGCCCTCGGCGTCCAGACCGGCGATCGGGTCGCGACCCTGGCCTGGAACACGGCCCGCCATATGGAGGCCTGGTACGCCATCATGGGCATCGGCGCGGTCTGCCACACCCTCAACCCGCGCCTGCACCCCGACCAGCTGTGCTTCATCATCGGCGATGCGCAGGACACCGTGCTCTTCACCGACCTCACCTTCCTGCCGGTGCTGCGCGGCTATCGCGACAGGATGACGAGCGTGAAGCACGTGGTGGTGATGACCGACGAGGCCGGCATGGCCGGCGTCGACCTGCCGGGCGCCCTGTGCTTCGAGACTCTGGTGCGCGAAGGCGATCCCGACGTGACCTGGGGCGACTTCCCGGAAAACACCGCGGCGGGCCTCTGCTACACCTCCGGCACGACGGGCGATCCGAAGGGCGTCCTCTATTCCCACCGTTCGAACTTCCTCCTGACCTTCATCACCATGGCCCGCGACGCCATGGGCGTGTCGGCGACGGACGTCGTCCTGCCGGTCGTGCCGATGTTCCACGCCAACGCCTGGGGGGTGGCGTTCTCCGGCCCGGCGACGGGGGCGAAGATGGTGCTGCCGGGCGCCAGGCTCGACGGCGCCTCGATCTACGAGTTGCTGGAGGCCGAGGGGGTGACCTTCTCCGCCGCCGTGCCGACCGTCTGGCAGATGCTGCTCGGCCACCTGCGGGAGACCGGCGCCCGGCTCTCGACGCTCAAGCGGGTGGTGATCGGCGGCGCCGCGGTGCCCGAGGCGCTGCTGCGCGCCTTCGAAGACGAGTACGGCGTCCAGGTGACCCACGCCTGGGGCATGACCGAGACCTCGCCGCTCGGCACCCTGGCGAGGCCGACGTCGGCCACGCTGCGGTTGGACGACGCCGTGCAGAAGCAGCTGGCCCTGAAGCAGGGCCGCCCCCCGCTCGGCGTCGACCTCAAGCTCGTCGACGACGAGGGCCGGCGCCTGCCTCACGACGGCGAGACCTTCGGCCGCCTGATGATCCGCGGCCCGGCCGTCTCGAGCGCCTATTTCAAGGGCGCCGGCGGGGCCATCCTCGACGAGGAGGGCTTCTTCGACACCGGCGATGTCGCCACCATCGACCCCTACGGCTTCATGCAGATCACCGACCGCGCCAAGGACGTCATCAAGTCCGGCGGCGAATGGATCAGCTCGATCGCCATCGAAAACCTTGCCGCCGGCCATCCGAAGGCCGCGCTGGCGGCGGTGATCGGCGTCGCCCATCCAAAGTGGGACGAACGGCCGGTCCTGCTGGTCAAGCTGAGGCCCGGAGAGAGCGCGACGAAGGAGGAGTTCCTCGACTTCCTCGCCGGCAAGATCGCCAAGTGGTGGACCCCCGACGACGTCCTCTTCGTCGACGACATACCCCTCGGCGCCACGGGCAAGGTCGACAAGAAGCGCCTGCGCGCCGACCTCGCCGACTACGTGCTGCCGGGCGTGGCTTGAGGGCGACGAGCACCGCTCGTCATGGCCGGGCTTGTCCCGGCCATCCATGACCGTGCCGAACTCATTAGGCCGCGGCCAGCTTGACTAAAGGACCAGCCGGTAGACCCCCGCGTCTTCCACCAGCCTCCCCTCCCGCACCAGATGGATCATGGCCGCCCGCATCGACTGGGCGGCCGCTGGGTGCAGGCGCGGGTCGACGTCGGCGTAGAGCTTCGGAACCAGGTCCGCGATCGTCGCCGGGCCGTCGGCGAGGGCGGCCAGGATCTGCTGCGCCCGGGCCTGGCGGTGGGCCGCATAGGCGGCGAGGAAGGGCTCGACCTCGCGGATCGGCGGCCCGTGGGTCGGCCACAGGGTCTCGAAACCCCGTCCGCGGATCGTCTCCAGGCTGGCGAGGTAGTCGCCGAGGTCGCCGTCCGGGGGAATGATCACCGTCGTCGACCAGCCCATGACGTGGTCTCCGCTGAAGAGGGCGTTCTCCTCGGCCAGGGCGAAGCACAGGTGGTTGGAGGTGTGGCCTGGCGTCGGGATCACCTCCAGCGTCCAGCCTGGGCCCTGCACCATGCCGCCGGCGCAGAGGTCGTGGTCGGGCCGGAAGGCGGTGTCGGCGCCGGCCTCCAGGCCGGTGTCGTCCTGGTCCGGCGCAAGGCGCGCGCATCCCCAGATCGGCGCGCCGGTCCGGGCCTGCAGCGGGCGGGCGAGCGGCGAATGGTCGGCGTGGTCGTGGGTGACGAGGATGGCGCTCACCCGCTCGCCGGCGATCGCCGACATCAGCGCCTCGAGGTGGGCGGCGTCGTCCGGGCCGGGGTCGATGACCGCCACCTCGCCGTGGCCGACGATGTAGGTCCCCGTTCCGACATAGGTGAACGGCCCCGGATTGTCGGCGATCACCCGCCGGATCAGCGGCGAGACCTCATCGCAGCGGCCGTACTCGAACGCGATCTCGCGGACGTAGGGGATCGACACCCCGTCGCTACCAGCGCAGCGACGACAGGTCGTAGCCGGCCGCTCGGCCCATGGCGACGAGCTCGTCGCGGCTGTAGGCGCCCGAGGCCGCCTGGGCCAGGGTCCAGGTGACGATCGAGCGGGTGCCGGAGCGGCAGAAGGCAAGCACCGGGCCGTCGGCCTCCGCGAACAGCCGCTGGCTGGCCTCGACCTGCTGCGGCGTCGGGCCGCCGACGACAGGGATGTGGACGTAGGCCAGGCCCGCGGCCTCGGCGGCGGCCTGCATCTGCGCGCTCGTCGGCTGGCCGGGTTCTTCGCCGTCCGGACGGTTGTTGACCAGCGTGCGGAACCCCTGGCGCGCCGCCTCGGCGACATCCTCGACCCGGATCTGGGGGGCGACGGAGAGCTCGTCGGTCACGCGGCGGAAGTCGGTCATCGGTGTAACATCCAGATACATGGGTTCGTTGACATCATCGGGGGGCGATGAAAGTTTCGCAACGCCCGCCCCGAAAAGGCCAAACCCGGAAGGCGTCTCCCCCGGATGTTCCGTTTTATCGGTCGGCGCCTGCTGGTGGCGATCCCGACCCTTCTCCTGGTGATCACCGTCGCCTTCTTCATGATGCGCGCGGCGCCGGGCAGCCCCTTCGACATGGATCGGAAGCTGTCGCCGGAGATCGAGAAGAACGTGCTGGCCAAGTTCGGCATGAACAAGCCGCTGCACGAGCAGTACGTCGACTACATGGCCGGCGTCGCCCGGGGCGATCTCGGGCCGTCGCTGAAGTACCGCGACAAGACCGTGCTCGACATCCTCAAGGAGAACTACAAGCCCTCCCTGCGGCTCGGTCTGTCGGCGATCGTCATCGCCTCCGTCGTCGGCGTCAGCCTCGGCGTTCTGGCGGCCCTCAGGCAGAACCGCAGCGTCGACTATGTGGTGATGACCGTGGCCATCCTCGGGGTCTGCATTCCGACCTTCGTGACCGCGCCGCTGCTGGTCCTGGCCTTCGCCGCCAAGCTCGGCTGGCTGCCGAGCGCCGGCTGGAACGACGGGGCGCTTCTGAACATGGTGCTGCCGGTGACGGTTCTGGCCCTGCCGCAGATCGCCATCATCTCGCGCCTGACCCGGGCCGGCATGGTCGAGGTGCTGCGCTCGAATTACATCCGCACAGCCCGGGCCAAGGGCCTGCCTGAGCACCGCATCGTCACCCGCCACGCCCTGCGCGCTGCGATCCTGCCGCTGGTCAGTTACCTCGGCCCCGCCTGCGCCGGCCTGCTGACCGGCTCGCTGGTGGTGGAAAAGATCTTCAACCTGCCCGGCCTCGGCAAGTTCTTCGTCGTGAGCGCGCTGCAGCGCGACTACACGGTGGTGATGGGCATGGTGATCTTCTACGCCGCCCTTATCCTCGTCCTGAACCTCGTCGCCGACCTGCTGCACGCAGCGCTCGATCCGCGGGTGAAGCTGTCGTGAGTTCGGTGCTGGCTCCCGGCTCCCGCAGAGGGGCCCAGACGATGGAGACGGCGGCCGTCAAGGGCCGCAGCCTGTGGGACGACGCCCGCCGTCGGCTGCTGCGCAACAAGGCGGCGGTGACCGGGATGATCGTGCTGGCCCTGCTGGTGCTGGCGGCGATCGTCGGGCCGTACCTGACGCCCTATCACTACGACACCATCAACAAGAACGACGTCTGGCTCGGGCCGCTGCAGAACGGCCACCTGATCGGCACGGACAGCCTCGGTCGCGACCTGATGGCCCGTCTGCTGATGGGCCTGCGGGTGTCCTTGGCCATCGGCCTCGTCGCGACGGTGGTCTCCCTCGTCATCGGGGTCGCCTGGGGCGCCGTCGCCGGCTTCGTGGGCGGCCGGCTCGACGAGGTGATGATGCGCGTCGTCGATGTCCTCTATTCGCTGCCCTTCATCTTCTTCGTCATCCTGCTGATGGTCACCTTCGGGTCGAACATCATCCTGATCTTCGTCGCCATCGGCGCCGTCGAGTGGCTGACCATGAGCCGCATCGTCCGCGGCCAGACCCTGACGCTGAAGCACAAGGAGTTCGTCGAGGCCGCCCGGGCGGCGGGCCTCGGCCAGGGCGCGATCATCTTCCGCCACATCGTGCCGAACCTGCTGGGCCCGGTGGTGGTCTATGTCACCCTGACCATCCCGGCGGTGATCCTGGCCGAAAGCTTCCTGTCGTTCCTCGGGCTCGGCGTGCAGCCGCCGATGGCCTCGCTCGGCACCCTCATCGCCAACGGCGCCCAGGACATGGAGCTGGCGCCCTGGCTGCTGATCTTCCCGTCGCTCGTGATGGTCGTGACGCTGATGAGCTTCAACTTCATCGGCGACGGGCTGCGCGACGCCATCGACCCGAAGGACCGGTGAGCCGGCCCGGTCTACTCGGTGCGGCGGGCGCGGAAGGCGCGCTGCCCGCCGACGCTCATCTGGAAGCTGCCGAGCGAGGCGCGGCTGATCCGCACCTCCATGCCGGGACGCAGCGGCCGCATGACCGTGGCGCTGTCGACCTGCGCCCAGGTCCCGCCTTCAACCAGTCGGACGATCCACTTGCCGTTCGCGTCGGTGCGGGCCTGGGCGACCTTGCCCGTGACGCTGTCGACCGGCCCCTGGGCCGGACCGCGGTCGAACAGCGACAGCGACGGGAGGGAGAATCCGAACGCCTGGCGCTGCACCGCCTGGGCCTGGGCGCGGTCGACGACCACGATCTCGCCCTTGGCCTCCGCCTGGGCCAGCGCCGCCGTTGCGGCGTCGAAGCAGGCGAGGCGGGCGGCGTCGGCGGTCAGTTTGCGGCAGTCGGTCAGCTGCTGGACCAGCGCCGATCCGGCGGGCGCCTCCTGCGCGGCCGCGTGACCGGCCAGGGCCATGAACACCGCGGCGAGCGCGCCGCGTTTCGCCAACACCATGAAAAGAGCCTCCATGTCCTTGCCCAGCGTCATTGAAGCGGCGGGGCGTCACGCACGCAATCTCCTGATCGCGACGGCGGCGTTCGCCGGAGTGTTGGGTCTGGCGAGCTGCGACAAGGGCCCCGCCCGTCCGCCGTGCCCGGAAGGCAAGGTGTGCCTCCAGGTCGGGAACGGCTCGGAGCCGATCTCCCTCGACCCGCACAAGGTGCAGGGAACCTGGGAGCACCACATACTTCTGGATAGCTTCATCGGCCTTACGCAGGAGGCTGCTGACGGCTCCGCGGTTCCGGGCGTCGCCGAGCGTTGGGAAACCAGCGCCGACGGACTCACATGGCGGTTCTATCTGCGCGAGTCGCAATGGTCGGACGGCGCGCCGGTGACGGCGGACGATTTCGTCTTCTCTTTCCGACGCATCGTGTCGCCGCAAACCGCCTCTGAATACGCCTGGATGCTCTACCCGATCCGCAACGGCCAGGCGATCAACGAGGGCAAGGCGGCTCCGGAGACGCTCGGCGTTCGGGCGTTAGGGCCGCGCGTGCTGGAGATCGCCTTGCTGCATCCCGCGCCCTATCTGCCGGAACTGGCCAAGCACAACACGATGTACCCGTTGCCCAAGCATAAGATCGAGAAGCTGGGCGACGCCTGGGCCAGGCCGGAGAACTACGTCTCCAACGGCCCCTATCGGATCGTCGCCTGGCGGCTGGGTGATTACGTCAAGGCCGTCAAGAATGAGCGGTTCTGGGACGCCGGGAAGGTCTGCGTCGACGAGGTCTACTATTACCCGACGACGGACGCGATCAGCGCCGAGCGGCGGGTGCGCCGCGGCGAACTCGATATCAACACCGAGATTCAGTCCAACCGCATCGCCTTCCTTCGGGCCGACCCGGTCATGGCGCCCTATGTGCAGACCCACACCTACCTCGGCGTCTCCTACCTCGCATTCAACGCCAACGTTCCGGCCTTGAAGGACCGGCGGGTGCGGCAGGCGCTGACCATGTCGGTCGACCGCGAGTTCATCACCAACAAGCTGCTGCGCGGCGGCCAGGTCCCCGCATACAATTTCATCCCTCCTGGCGTTGCGAATTACCGGCCGATTGAGCCGCCGGCCTGGGCCGACTGGCCGCTCGAACGCCGGCAGGCCGAGGCGCGCCGCCTGTTGGCGGCGGCGGGCTACGGTCCGAACAATCCGCTGAAGCTGGAGATCAAGCATCGCAACTCGCCCGATCCGATGCTGGTGATGCCGGCGATCCAGGCCGACTGGAAGCAGATCGGGGTCGATCTGCGGCTGGCGCAGAACGAGACCCAGATTGCCTATGCGTCCTACCGCGCGCGCGACTTCCAGATTGCCGATGCGGCATGGGTCGCCGACTTCAACGATCCGGTGAACTTCCTCAACTTGATGCAGTCGGCGACGGGCGCTCAGAACTACGGCGACTACAACAACCCTGCCTATGACCGCCTACTCGCCCTCGCTGACCAGGAGGTGGATGCGGAGAGGCGGGCGGAATACCTCGCCCAGGCCGAGCGGCTGATGCTGGACGATGCCGCAGTCGTGCCCACCTACTTCTACGTCAACAAGAACCTGGTGAACCCGAAGATCACGGGCTGGAAGGCGAATCTGGTGGACTGGCACCCCACTCGCTACCTGTGCGTGCGGTAACGAAACCGGTCACCAGGTCATGTTGCCGTTACGTCACCTGGCCCCCGGCGGGGCGATTTCTGTGACCGGAATGCGACAGGTTGGCGCCCGGATGAGTATCGGGACGGGTTTCTGCGTTGACCTCCGCGTCAAGGCCCACGTAACTCCGGTGTAACTGGAGGGGCGATCCTCCGGGACCTTTTCCTATGGGAGCGACCCCCCTTCGGGCGGTCGGCGGAGGATTCAAGACGTGAAATTCAACACCAAGCGAGAGCGCCTGCTGGCGTCGTCGATGATGTGCGGCGCTGCCCTGTTCGGCCTCAGCGCGACCCAGGCCCTCGCCCAAGAGGGCGATCTCGAAGAAGTGGTGGTCACCGGCTCGCGCATCCCGCAGCCGAACCTCACCAGCGTCAGCCCGATCCAGACCGTCGGCAGCCAGGAAGTGACCCTCGGCGGCCGTCCGCAGACGATCGACATCCTGAACCAGCTCCCGCAGGTCACCTCGAACCCGGGCGTCGACCTCGGTCCGACCTCCGACCCGCTGAGCACGCCGGGCGGCGTCTCCACCGTCAACCTGCGCGGCCTCGGCCCGCAGCGCACCCTGGTGCTGATGGATGGCCGTCGCCTCGGCGTCGGCGACCCGACCACCGCCAACCCGAACCCCGCGCCGGACATCAACCAGATCCCGTCGCAGCTGATCGAGCGCATCGAAGTCCTGACCGGCGGCGCCTCGGCGACCTACGGCTCGGACGCCATCGGCGGCGTGGTCAACTTCATCATGAAGCGCAACTTCGAGGGCATCCAACTCGACGCCCAGTACGGCGCCTATCAGCACAGCCAGCATAACGACCGTATGCAGGACGTGCTCAACACCGCCGTCCAGCCGGTCCCCGGCAAGCGCTGGGACGGCAAGTCGGCCGACTACTCGCTGCTGATGGGCGTCAACGCGCCGGACGGCCGCGGCAACGTCACCGCCTTCTTCACCTACTCGAAGCAGAAGCCAGTCGCCCAGGGCAAGCGCGACTACTCGGGCTGCCAGCTGAACGTCAACGCGGCCGGCCCGTTCTGCGGCGGCTCGTCGAACTCCAACATCCTCTATCCGGCGAGCGGGGCTCTGCTGGACCTCGACGGCGACGGCATCGGCGAGTCCGACGCGGCGGCGGTGCTGGGCAACCAGTTCGTCCCGTACGGCACCGCGGGCACCACCCCGCCGGCGACGTTCAACTCCAATCCGTACATGTACCTGCTGCAGGAAAACACGCGGTACACGGCCGGTTACTTCGCCAACTATGAGCTCAGCGACCGCATCGAGGTCTACTCTAGCTTCAACTTCATGAGCAGCCAGTCGAACGTCAACATCGCGCCCAGCGCCCTGTTCCAGGGCAGCGGCGTGACCGACACCGGCGGCTTCCTCCTCAACTGTAACAATCCGTTCCTCAGCGGCCAGCAGGCCACCGCCATCGGCTGTACGGCGGCTGACATCGCGGCGGGCAACACGGTCGACATGTACTTCGGTCGCCGCAACGTCGAAGGCGGTCCGCGGAACTCGTTCTACGACCACACCAACTTCCGCTTCGTCGGCGGTCTGCGCGGTGAGATCAACGACGTTTGGAGCTACGACGTCTACGGGTCTTACTACCGGACCAACCTGTCGACCCGCGTCGAGAACTATCTCAGCCTGCAACGCCTGCAGGACGCCCTGCTGGTCGGCGGCACCGCGGCGAACCCGGTCTGCCTCAGCGGCAACGCCGGCTGCGTGCCCTACAATATCTTCTCCGACGGCGGCGTGAGCCCCGCGGCGGCGGATTCGCTGACCATCCTGGGCACGACCAACGGCAGCACCACCCAGCGTATCGTCGAGGCGGTCCTCACCGGTCAGCTTGGCGGTTACGGCGTGAAATCGCCGTGGGCCGAGGAAGGCGTCGGCATCGCGCTCGGCGTCACCCAACGTCGCGACCACCTGCAGTTCGCGCCTGACGCGGCTTCGGAGAGCGGCGATCTGTCGGGCGCCGGCGGCGCCAGCGTCCGTATCGACAACAGCCTGCGTGCGGCCGAAGCCTATGCCGAAGCCCGCGTCCCGCTGATCAGCGATATGGCCTTCGCCCGGGAACTGATCCTGGAAGGCGCCTACCGCTATTCGGACTACTCCACGGGGATCCAGGCCAAGACCTACAAGGTCGGCTTCCAGTGGGAACCGGTCGAGGACATCCGCTTCCGCGGCTCCTACAATAAGGCGATCCGGGCTCCGAACATCCTCGAGCTCTACACGCCCGTCTCGGTGACCAACACCTCGGACGTGCCGGAAGACCCCTGCGCCCGCGACGCCGACAACCCGGCCACCGCGGCCCAGTGCGCCAACACCGGCGTCACGCCCGGACAGTATGGCACGATCCCGCAGTGCCCGGCCGAGCAGTGCGCCGTGCTCACCGGCGGTAACACCAACCTGACGCCGGAAGTCGCCAAGACCTTCACGGTCGGCTTCACCACCCGTCCGTCCTTCCTGCCGGGCTTCAGCGCCAGCGTCGACTACTACCGGATCAAGATCGGCAACATCATCGGGACCATCCCGCTGGAGATCATCCTCGACCGCTGCCTCGAGTCCGGGGACGAGTTCTTCTGCTCGCAGGTGGTGCGCAACCCGGCGAACGGCATCCTGTTCGGGACCACGGCCACTGGCGGCGGCTACATCAACGGCCAGACCGTCAACGTCGCCAAGAGCGTCAACGAGGGCTGGGATTTCCAGGCCAACTACAGCCTGCCGCTCGAAGACTGGGGCGTGAACAACGTCGGCGGCATCTCGTTCAACTTCGCCGGCACCCTGCTGACGAAGCAGGACAACGTCTCGCTGCCGGGCGATGAGCCGTACAACTGCACGGGCTACTTCGGCCCGAGCTGCGCGGTGGTCCAGCCGAAGTGGCGCCACACGGCCCGCATGAACTGGACGATCCCGGGCGTCGATGCCCTGGTGTCGGTGGCCTGGCGCTACTACGGCAGCACGAAGTACGAGAACCTCTCGGACGACGACGCCCTGGCCGGTCCGCCGAACCCGTTCATCAGCAAGATCCGTTCGTACAACTACTTCGACGTGTCGGGCCTGTGGAACGTCAACGACACCTTCAAGGTGCGCGCCGGCGTGAACAACATCTTCGACAAGGATCCGCCGCTGGTCCCCGCCTCGATCGTCGGCGGCGGCCTGCCGAACACCTATCCGATGTACGACCTGCTCGGTCGCAAGCTGTTCATCGGTCTGACCGCCGACTTCTAAGTCGGATACCGGTTACTGGAGAGGGCGAAGGGCGGCGGAGCGATCCGCCGCCCTTTTTCCATGCGCGCTGCTAGCATGCGGCGATGAGCGGGCCGATCGACAGGCGTGAGGCGACCGGCTTGCTGGCGGCCCTGCCGCTGGCCGGCTGCGTCGGTCCGCGCGTGCTGGTCAACGTCGCCGCGCCCGCGCCGCCCCCCGACGCCGCCGACCTCGCCACCGGCGCCGACGGGGCCGGCCGGATCACCGCCCTGGTGCGGCTGAACGGGCAGGGGCCCTTCGAGTTCGTCGTCGACACCGGCGCCAACCGCACCGTCGCCGCCGAGGATCTTGCCCAAGCTCTCGGCCTGCCCCCCGCCGGCAGCGTCAGCCTGCACGGCGTCGCCGGGGCCGAGCCGTCGCAGACCGTGACCATCGACGAGCTTTCGGTGGGCGAGGTGACCAGCCGCCGGCTGCGGGCCCCGATGCTGCCGCGCGCCCGGCTGGGCGCCGACGGCCTGCTCGGCGTCGACGTCCTGCGCGACCGGCGGGTGATCCTCGACATCCGCCGCAACCGGCTGCTGATCGGCCACCCGGGCGCGGCGCCCGACGGCTCGGCCTTCGCCATGCGCCAGTCGCAGAGCCAGCGCACGGGCGCACAGCCGGAGGGCAAGCCGGTCGCCGTCGCCGCCCGCTACAGGTTCGGCCAGCTCATCGTCGTCGACGCCGACGCCTCAGGACGGCGGATCACCGTGCTGCTCGATTCCGGCGCCCAGAGCACCGTCGGCAACCTCGCCCTGCGCGACGCGACGGTGCGGGCCCCTGGGGCGCCGGCTCCCTTGCGCGAAGCCGCCCCGGTGCTCAGCGTCACCGGCCAGACCGCCCAGGGCGAGCTGCGGGTCCTGCCGCACCTGCGGATCGGCGGCCTGACGATCAGCCGCCTCGCCACCGTCTTCGCCGACCTGCACGTCTTCCGGCTCTGGGGTCTGAACGAGGCGCCGACGCTCTTGCTCGGAATGGATGTCCTGCGCCAGTTCAGCGCCGTCGAGCTGAACTACCCCCGCCGGCAGGTGGTGTTCTACCTGAACGACCGATAGCCGCCCCCATGCTCCCCTTTGGGGGAGCTCCCGCGCAGCTGATCGTTACGGCAACACCTTCGGCGCCAGCACCATCGCCCCCTGGTCGCGCAGACGGGCGGCGGCCAGCTCGTCCATCACCCGCTCGGCGCGCGGGTCGCCGAACAGCCAGGCGGCGGCGGCCAGCGTCCGCACCGAACTCGCCTGCACGCCCAACAGGCGTTCCAGCGTCTCGAACGCCGAGCCCGCCGGATCGACCCGGCGCAACGTCGGCTCGCCCTCGATCTTCGCCAGCCGCTTGGCGCGGTCCACCGCCTGGTAGAAGCCGCCGAGTTCGTCGACGAGGCCGAGCTGCCGGGCCTGGGCGCCGGTCCAGACGCGGCCCTTGGCGATCTCGCGCACCCGCTCCGGCGGCAGCTTGCGGCCGATCGAGACCCGGGCGACGAAGTTCTCGTAGATTTCGTCCATCCAGCGGCCGAACGCGGCCCGCTCCTCCGGCGCGAAGGCCCGGGACGATCCGAACGCCCCGGCATAGGGGCTCCCGACGCCGATCTGGCGCAGGTCGACGCCATAGCGCGACAGCGCCTCGCCGACCGCGAATTTGCCGCCGAACACGCCGATCGAGCCGGTCAGGGTGGTCGGCTCGGCGACGATCGCCGAGGCCTCGGACGCCACCCAATAGCCGCCCGACGCGCCATAGGAGCCCATCGACACCACCACCGGCTTGCCGGCCGCCTTCGCGGCGCGGATCGCCGACAGGATCTGTTCCGAGGCGGTGTCCGACCCGCCGGGCGAGGAGATGCGGAAGACGATGGCCTTGACGTCCTTGGCCTTGATCGCGGCGTGGAACGCCTCCGATACGTCGTCGGAATAGATCGCCGTCGAGCCGGTGAACGGGTTGGAGCCGCGGTCGCGGCCGGTGACGATGGCGCCCTCGCCCTCGATGACGGCGATCACTCCGCCGCGCGCACGCCGGCTGCGCGGCCCGTCATAGTCCTCGAACTCGACCAGCTTCGGATCGTCGCCGGCCCGCTTCAGCAGAGCCAGCTGGGCGTCGCGCACATGGCCCAGCCGGTCGACCAGCTTCAGCCGCTGGGCCTCCTCGGCCATGTAGGGGCCGGCCTCCAGCGTCGTGCGCAGGGCCCGCGGATCGGCCTTGCGGTCGGCGGCCGCGGCGGCGATGCCCGCTTGGTAGACCGAGGTCATCCACGACAGCTGCGCCTCGCGGTGCGACGGCGTGTAGTCGCTCTCCAGGAAGGTGTTGGGCGCGTTCTTGTACTCCTGCCGGCGCTCGAACTGCGGCTCGACGCCATAGCGGTCGAACAGGCGCTTTAGGAACAGGTCCTCGCTGGCCAGGCCCGTGACCTGGAACGAGGCGGCCGGCTGCATCCAGAACTCGCTGGCCGCCGCGCCGACCATATAGGTCGAGCTGACCACGCCGGACGGATAGAGCCCCTGGCTATGGGCGATGACCGGTTTGTCCGAGGTGCGGAAGTGGCGGATCGCCAGGCGGATCTCGTCGGCCGCGCCGGGATCGAGTCCGCCTTCCGGCAGGCGGACCAGCACGCCCTTGACCCGGTCGTCCTTGGCGGCGTGACGCAGGCCTTCGGTGATCGACATCACCGATTGCGACCGGCGGCCGATGCCCGCCAGGGGATTGCTCGGCGACTGGTCGGTCAGCGGCCCGCGGAGGTCGAGCTCCAGCACGGTCTGGGCCGGGACCGGCGCCGGCCCGGCGGCGTTGGCGGCCATAATGACCAGCACGACCGGCACGCCGACCAGGAAGACCAGCAGGCCGGCGAACACGCCGGCGGCGGTGATCAGGAACTGCTTCATGACGCTCGGTCGACTCTCGATCACCTGAGGCCCGCCAGCGGCGGCTGCGCCCCTCGCTGTCGCACACAATAAGGCGCTGTCGCACACATTCCGGACGCCGGGAAGCGCGCGCGCCCGCATCCACGGCGCCGTTTGCGCGCGGGACGCGCATCCTGCGGCGGGTGCGACCTGTGCGGTCGATTGTCCCGCTCGGGCCGCCACATTCTCCGACAGGCCGTGGCGTCGGCCGCCCGGCCGATCCGGCTGACTCTGGGCCGCTCCCCGAGGGGAAAGCTCCGGCCAAGCTGGCTGTCCGCAAAGCGTGGCCAATCGCCGCATTTCGCCGGCCTCCTGATGGGGTGCGGCGCGGCCGCACACCCCTGCGACATTCCTGTGAGGCGCGCCGGCCGGCGAGGCTGGTCCAGACTGGGGACATCGGACGGCTGTCGGGGCGGTTCGGTCGACGGGTGTCGGGCCCGTCTGCATCGACGGGAAAGCACAAGAACAATGGCTTATGTGAAGTACGACGGCGCTCGCGCCGCCGAAACCGCTGCACCGGTTTCAGATCTGTTCAGCGCCGATGCGGCTGAGACGCTGACGGGGACGTCGGCGGCCAACTCGCTGTGGATCGGCG
>NZ_JBIIGK010000201.1:0-4285 GCF_044236515.1 Phenylobacterium sp. | reverse complement strand
CCCCAACGCAAGGCCTCTGCAAGGCCTCGCTCGCGATGTGCGGTGTTCGTTGCTAGTTAGCCGCGCATGACGACAGCTCCCATACATGTGGTCGGCGGCGGCCTGGCCGGATCCGAAGCCGCCTGGCAGATCGCGGAGGCCGGCGTGCCGGTGATCCTGCATGAAATGCGGCCGGTTCGCGGGACCGACGCGCACCACACCGACCGGCTCGCCGAACTGGTCTGCTCCAACTCCTTCCGGGCCGACGACTGGACCGGAAATGCGGTCGGCCTGCTGCATGCCGAGATGCGGCGGCTGGGTTCGATCATCATGTCCGCGGGCGATGCGAACCAGGTGCCGGCCGGCGGCGCCCTGGCGGTCGACCGCGACGGCTTTTCTCAGGCTGTGACCGAGCGGCTGGAGGCTCACCCGCTCGTCACCATCGCCCGCGAGGAAGTCGCCGGCCTGCCGCCGGGCGAGTGGGACAGCGTCGTGGTCGCCACGGGCCCCCTCACCTCTCCGGCTCTGGCGCAGGCGATCCTCGACCTGACCGGCGAAGGGCAGCTGGCCTTCTTCGACGCCATCGCGCCGATCGTGTCGTTCGACAGCATCGACATGGACGTGGCGTGGCGCCAGTCCCGCTACGATAAGGAAGGCCCCGGCGGCGATGCGGCCGCCTACATCAACTGTCCGATGACCAAGGACCAATACGACAGGTTCATCGACGCCCTGCTGGCCGGGCCGAAATCGGAATTCAAGGACTGGGAGGACGTGCCTTACTTCGACGGCTGCCTGCCGATCGAGGTCATGGCCGAGCGCGGGCGGGAGACGCTGCGGCACGGCCCAATGAAGCCGGTCGGCCTGACCAACGCACACAATCCGGCCGAGAAGGCATGGGCGGTCGTGCAATTGCGTCAGGACAATGCGCTGGGCACGCTGTGGAACATGGTCGGTTTCCAGACCAAGCTGAAGCACGGCGCCCAGACCGAGATCTTCCGCACCATCCCTGGGCTTGAGAAGGCGGTGTTCGCCCGGCTCGGCGGCCTGCACCGCAACACCTTCCTGAATTCGCCGCGACTGCTGGACGACCAGCTGCGGCTCAAGGCCGATCGGCGCCTGCGGTTCGCGGGCCAGGTCACGGGCGTCGAAGGCTATGTCGAAAGCGCCGCCATCGGCCTCCTGGCCGGACGGCTGGCGGCGGCGGAACGGCTCGGTCAGCCGATCGAGGCCCCGCCGCCAACCACCGCGCTCGGCGCGCTCGTCGCCCACATCACCGGCGGCCACCTGGACGGCGGCAAGGGCTCGTTCCAGCCGATGAACATCAATTATGGCCTTCTGCCGCCGCTGGAGGCGCCACGCCACGACGCCAATGGCAAGCGCCTGCCGCCGAAGGAACGCGGGCGCGCCAAGAAGCGGTTGATGGGCGAGCGGGCCCTTGCCGACCTCAACGCCTGGGTCGCGCCGGCGCTCGAAGCGGCTGAGTAGGCGTCAGACCCGGCCGCGCAGCACCGCCCAGAGCAGCCGCACGCGGCGAGCCAGTTCCGATCCGTCTGACGGCATTGCGGCGTGGGCGATCGCCGGGAAGGCGGCGGCGCTCAGCGTTCGCGCGGTCACGAGGTCTGCGACCGGCTCGCCCCTACGCCGCAAGGCCCAGACGGCGCCCGCGACGTGCGCGGCCTCCGGATCGGCATCAGGATCAAGGATCCGGGCGACCAGGGCGGCGAGGCCGCCGGCGGTCTCCGAGGCGAAGGCCCGCGCCTCTTCGGCCGTCATCGGGGTGGGATCCAGTTCCCGGTAGCGGGCGTCGATCATCGCCTCGAGCGGTGCACGCGGCAGATCGTGGCGACGGATGGCGGCGGCCAGCGCCTCGGCGGTGGGATGGCGGCGCGCCGTACGCCCCTCGAACGCTTCGTCGAGAACTTCGCGCCACCAGGTCAGGCGGATCTCGCCGAGCAGCGGGTTGGACGCAACGCGGGGCGCCCGGGCCAGTTCGTAGTCGAAAGCGTAGAGCGCGATGGCGTCCGCCCGCTGCCCCGGGTCGGCGATGAACCGGCTGGACATCCAGCGGTCGGGGTCGACCCGGCGCACGAGGCCGTCGAGGTCTGAAGGATCGTCGCTCATGGCTCCTCAACGAAAAAGGCCCGCCGCAGGGGCGGGCCTTTCCGAACTGTGCGGGCGGATCAGCCGAACAGCGACTGATACATGCTCATCGAGGTCAGCATCGGGATAGAGAGCAGCAGGTTGGTGCGCGAGAACAGCATCGCGGTGCGGCCGGCCTTGGCCTTGGCGTCGGCGTCCGCCTCGACGATGCCCAGGGCGATCTTCTGGTTCGGCCAGATGAACGCCCAGACGTTGATGAACATGATGATCGCCAGCCACATGCCCAGGCCCATCAGGGTGAAGCCGGTGTCGGCCGCCGAGTAGCCGCCAGCGAGGCCGAGCGAGAAGGTCTCCGTGGCGTACTGGTGGCCGCGCAGGAAGGTGATGATCAAGCCCATCAGCACGGTGCCGAGAGCGGCGTAGCGGAACCAGAACAGCGCCTCAGGGGCGATGTACTTCGACACCGCCGGCTTAAGCTCGGCCGGGATCTCGGGCATCTTCCGGATCTGGACGAAGTTGAAGTAGTAGAGCAGCCCGATCCAAAGGATGCCGAACACCACGTGCAGCCAGCGGAACACCGCTTGCCAGTAGATGACGCTTACGCCTTGCGGGCTCTGCGAGAAGGCGAAGACCATGACCAGCGCGAGAATGACGCTGAGGATCACGGTGTTGCGGAAGTTCGAAAGCAGTCCAGCCATCTTCATGTCCCCTCGAATCCTAGCTCAGCTGTCAGGTATAGGGTCAGGATGACGCAGGCGCAAAGCGCCGCTTGCATGGATCAGAGTGCGATCAGCGCCGCCGCGAGCTTCCGCCCCTCGGCGGTCAGGACGTTGTAGAGCCGCGCGGCGGCCGGCGTGTCCATGAATTCCAGGCCCATGCCAGCCTGGCTGAGGGCGTCTCGGACGGCGCGCGAGGGCTGGACGTTGCGCGCACCCATGCCGAGCAGCAGGAACTCGACCTCGCCTCGCCCGGCGGCGAACACCGGCGCGAGACTGTCCACGGTAAGGCCGGCGACATCGGCCACCGGCCAAGCCCGGGCCTCGTCGGCGACGATCAGCACGGAGCCTTCGTGACGCGCCCCCGAAAGCCGGAACCCGCCGCCGCCGTAGGCGTCGATGGTGGGCGCGTCGCGGGCCACGTCAGGGCTTGGCGTTGGCCGGCTTTGCGCTCACCTCGGCCTCGATCTCGCCGCGCTTGACCCCAAGCACCAGCAGCATGCTGGCGGCGACGAAGAACGACGAATAGGTGCCGACCACGATCCCGAAGATCATGGCGATGGAGAACCCGAACAGAGCGTCGCCGCCGAACGCCGCCAGGACGCCGAGCGCCATCAGGCCGGTGACGCCGGTTATCGCCGTCCGCGACAGCGTCTCGTTGATCGAGAGGTCGATGACCTCGGCCAGGGGCATGCGCTTGTACTTGCGCAGGTTCTCGCGGACGCGGTCGAGCACGACGACGGTGTCGTTCACCGAATAGCCGATGATGGTCAGGATGGCGGCCACCGTCGTCAGGGTGAACTCCATCCCGGTGACGGCGAACAGGCCGAACGTCAGCACGACGTCGTGGACCAGGGCCGCGGCGGCCCCGACCCCGAAGGTCAGGCCGAAGCGGAACCAGATGTAGGTCATCATCATGGCGATGCCGAGGAACAGGGCCAGGCCGCCGTTGCGGAAGAGCTCGCCGGAGACCTTGGACGACACGCCCTCGGTGCGCTGGAAGCTCACCTGGCCGAGCGCCTGGGTCAGGGCCTGCTTTGCGCCTTCGACGGCGACGGCGGTCTCCTGGCCTTCTGGCGTCTCGAAGCGCACGAGGACGTCGTTGGCGCTGCCGAAAGCCTGGACCTGGACGTCGCCGAGGCCGCGGCCGTCTAGCGCCTGGCGGATCCGCGCCAGGTCGGGGTTCGGCGTCGAAAGCTCGATCACCGTGCCGCCGCGGAAATCGACGCCGCAGTTGAGGCCGCCGCACGGGGGCGTCGCCGGATAGACGGTCAGCACCACGGCCGCCAGCGACAAGATCGCGGACAGGATGAGATACGCCTTGGCGTACCGCATGAAGCGGAAGTTGGTCTTGACCGGCAGCAGCTTGATGAGCGGCCACCAGCCCGACGACGCCGGCTTGGTCATTTTCGAGCTCATGCGATGGGAAGCACCTTGGGCCGGGTGGACTTCAGCCACACGGCGAGCAGCAACTGGGTGACGAGCACGGC
>NZ_JBIIGK010000065.1:0-15771 GCF_044236515.1 Phenylobacterium sp. | reverse complement strand
ATTCTTCACATGGATTTGAGCGTTCGCCCACATTGGGGCGGCTTTGGGCGCTTGCGTGATAGCCGGTTCAGGCGCACCGTCAAGTCGCCGAGAGGGACTGCGGCGCGGAGCTGAACCGGCGACGGGAATGCACCAGGCGAGCAGAAGGCTTCCTTGACGGAGCATGGAACCGGGGCGACCCGGAACCCGCACCGAAAAGGTGGCGCCGATCGCGGAAGGGCAAGGCGGGGCGACCTGCCGGAAGACTTCAGCATCGTCCTCGGCACAGATCCCCCAACGGATCTGGTTTGAGAGCGACGCTCCGGGAAACCGAAGCGCCGCTCTCTTGCTTTTGGGGCTTGGCCATAAGCCGCCCTGCGCTAGGTTCGCCCCGGATTGGGGGACCCGCCATGACTCTCCTTCGCCTTCTTGCCGTCGGCCTCGCCGCCCTCGCCTGCGCCTGCTCGCCCGGCGAGGCGAAGAAGACCGCGGCCAATGACGCTCGCACCGAGATCCGCTTCGCCACCGACTGGCGGGCCCAGGCGGAACAGGGGGGCTTCTACCAGGCGCTGGCCACCGGCGAGTACGCCAGGCGCGGCCTCGACGTGCGCATCGTGCAGGGCGGGCCGGGCGTGAACGTGCCGCAACTGCTGGCCGCCGGCGCCGTCGAGCTCGGCATGGGCTCGAACAGCTTCATCGCCATGAACCTGGCGCAGGAGCAGATCCCGGTGAAGGCGGTCGCCGCCTTCATGCAGAAGGACCCGCAGGTCCTGATCGCGCATCCCGACCCGGCGTTGAAGAGCATCGCCGACCTGAAAGGGCGGCCGATCCTTCTGTCCGACGCCTCGATCACCGCTTTCTGGGTGTGGCTGAAGGCCAAGTACGGGTTCACCGACGACCAGGTGCGCAAGTACGGGTTCAGCGTCGCGCCGTTCCTGGCCGACAAGCGGGTGGTGCAGCAGGGCTATCTGACCTCCGAGCCCTACACCATCGAGACGCAGGCCGGGTTCAAGCCGCAGGTCTTCCTGCTCGCCGACGAGGGCTATCCCGGCTACGCGGCCATGGTGCTCGCGCCGGACCGGCTGATCGCCGCCAGGCCCGAGGCCGTGCGGGCCTTTGTCGAGGCGAGCGCCGCCGGATGGCGCAGCTATATCGACGGCGACCCCGCGCCCGGCGACGCCCTGATCCTGAAGGACAATCCCGAGATGACGCCGGCGGTGCTGGCGCAGGCCAGGGCGCAGATGAAGGCCCGCCGGATCGTCGCCGGCGACGCGGGCGCGGCGCCGGGGGCGATGACCGACGCCCGGTGGGCGGAGTTCTTCGCGGTGGCGAGCGCGCAGGGAGTCTATCCGAAGGACCTCGACTACCGGCGGGCCTACACCCTGGCCTTCGTCGGCAAGTGAGGACGGCGGCGTGACGGGGCTCGAGGCCGTTGAGGTCGACTATCCCGGTCGCGGCCGGGCGCTGGGACCGTTCAGCCTGGACGTCGAACCCGGCGAGATCATCGCCCTGGTCGGGCCCTCGGGCTGCGGGAAATCGACGGCGCTGCGTCTGCTGGCCGGGCTAGAGGCCCCAAGCCGCGGCGAGGTGCGCCGGGCATCTGGGCGCGGCGAGACCTCGGTGGTGTTCCAGGCGCCGACCCTGGCGCCTTGGATGAGCGCGCGCGGCAACGTCGCCCTGCCGCTGGAGCTGGCCGGCGTCGCGCCGGGCGAGGCGCGGCGGCGGGCCGGCGAGGCCCTGGCGCGGGTCGGACTGGCCGACGCCGCCGACGCCCGGCCGGCGCAGCTGTCGGGCGGCATGGCGATGCGCGCGTCGCTGGCCCGAGCGCTGGTCACCGCGCCCAAGCTGCTGCTGCTCGACGAGCCGTTCGCGGCGCTGGACGAGATCGTTCGCCGCAGCCTGGCCGACCACCTGCTGACTCTATGGGCGGCCTCGAAGCCGGCCATCGTCTTCGTGACCCACAACGTCGAGGAAGCGGTCTACCTGGCCCACCGGGTGGTGGTCATGACCCGGGGGCCCGGGCGCATCGCCGGAGCGGCGCGCGTTACCGGCCCTCTGCCCCGGCCGCCGGGCTTCCGCACCTCGGCGGGATTCCGCGAAACGGTGGAACAGGTATCAGGCCTGCTGGCCGAGGGGATGGCGGCATGAGGATCCTCGCGCCGCTGGCCCTCGTCGCCCTGCTGCTGGCGGCCTGGGAGGCGGCCTGCCGGCTGCTCGGCGTACCCGCCTATTTCCTGCCGCCGCCGAGCGCCATCGCCGCGGCCGCCGTCGCCGACGTGCCGGCCCTCCTGGCCTCGGCGCTGGCGACGCTGTCGATGGCCTTGCTGGCCCTGGCGACGGCCAGCATGCTGGCGGTCGGCCTGGCGCTGGCCATCAGCCTGTCGCCCACCGGAGAGCGCGCGGTGCGCCCGCTCGCCGTCGTGCTGCAGGTGACGCCGATCGTCGCCATCGCGCCGCTGGTGCTGATCTGGGCGGGGGTCGAGCACCCGACGCGGGCGATCGTCGCGCTAGCCGCGGTCGTGGCCTTCTTCCCGATCTTCTCCGGGGCGCTGACCGGCCTGAAGTCCGCCGATCCGGACCTGGAGCGCTTGTTCGACCTCTACGGCGCAAGCCGCCTCCAGCGCCTGATGCGCCTGCGGCTGCCGTCGGCCGCGCCGTTCCTGCTCGAGGGGCACAAGGTCGCCGCCGGCCAGGCGGTGATCGGCGCCGTGGTGGCCGAGTTCGTCGCCGGGTCGGGTGCGGCCCAGGGCCTGGCCTGGCGAATCCTGGAGGCCGGCAACCGGCTGCAGACGGCACGCATGTTCGCGGCCCTGGCGGTGCTCGGCCTCCTCGGCGCCCTGCTGCACGCGGCGCTGGAAGCCGCCGAACGGGCCGGCCTCAGGTGGTGGCGCGGGCGCTAGGGCGCGGCGGCGGGGGGCGCGGCGGCGGGGGGTGCGGCGGCGGGGGGTGCGGCGGCCGGATCCTGTCCGCCGATCTCGAAGCGGATCGGCACCCGGACCGTGCTCCCGACGATCGGGAACCCTTCGACGCTCCAAGTCGCGACGCGGAAGTCACCGGCCAGCTTGAGCGCGGCCGCGCCATAGCCGCGCGCCGGAGGATCTTCGTTGGCGACGTTGCAGCCGGACAGCAGGCCGGCCTGCTCGATGCGGCAGCTCATCGCCACCCGGATCGTCCCGGCGGCGGAATTCCTCGGGAAGGCGGCCTGAAACGCCTCGGTGGTCGGCAATTTCGCCCAGGTCGGCTTGCCCGTTACACGCTGATCCGAGGTCAGCATCTGGGGCGTGAACGCGAAGGTGATGTTGACCGCCGCGCGCCCACCGGTAAACGGCTCCGCCACGAACTTTTTCGTCAGCTCGCGGGCGGCGGCGAGGAAGCCGTGTCCCTTCGGCTCCTCTCGCATGACCCGACATGCGCTGAGGCGATCGACCTTGACTTCGCAGTTGAGACTGACGAGACCGCCCACGCCCGCCGCCTTGGCCTTTGCCGGATAGGCCGCGATGACATCTTGATAGGTCGGCGCGAGCGGCCAGGCCTGGGCCGCGGAATAGAGATCGCGCATGCCGACCGTGGAGCCGCCGATCATCTGCCCTGGAGGGGCGCTGAAGTTGATCGGGATCCTCACGTCGCCTTCGACCGGCCTACCGTCACGGAGCGCGGGCTTCATCAGAAGTTGGGGCGTGAGGGCGATGCCCGCAGCGCCGAAGCCGGAGCCGGCCGGCTCTTCCTTGTCGACCTTGCAGTCGAACAGCGCACCTTGGATCGACACCTTGCACGCAATGATCGCCCGGCCGGTCAGGCCCCTGCGCCACGCCTCGCTCGGCCAAACCGCGGTCAGCATGTCCGGCGTGGGCCGCCGCAGCCACTCGACGTTCCTGTCCTGAGCGCGAGCGCCGCCCGGCGTCACGGCTCCGGCGATGAACAGACCGACAAGGACAGTACGCATCCACACTCCCGCAGGTTGCGCGCCAGCTTGCACGCAACGGGGATGGGCGGAAAGGTCAGATCGCCGTGCGGCGTTCAGCAGGCGCGCTGAGCCGGGCCAGGGCGGCCTGGGCCTCGACGACGAGAGTGCGCAGGCCGTGCTCGGCGAAGACCTCGACAGCGGTGTCGAGGGCCAGGGCGGCGCGGGCCCGGCGGCCGCCGTCCTTGCCGGTGATGTCGATCCGCGCCTCATAGATGCGGGCGAGGTTGAGTTGAGCCAGCGCCCAGCCGATCGGGTCGCGGCCTGGCCGGGCGGCGGCGAGCTCGATCTTGAGGGCCGCTTCGGCGGCGTCGAGGACGGCGAGGTCGCCGGTCAGTTCGGCCGACCGGGCGAGGCAGGCGGCGCGGGCCGCCGCCGCCGCGCCGCGCAGCGGCAGGCCGGAGGCTTCCCGCAGCACCAGGCCGGCGCGGTCGTAGGCGGTGACCGCCTGCTCGAAGGCGCGCGGGTCCTCGGCGGCCTCGCCGAGGCTCTGAAGGCTGCGGGCGAGGCCGAGCTGGGCGCGGGCCCAGTCGAGCGGGCTGTGGTCGAGGGCGAGTTCGTCGAGGGCGCTGGACAGGGCGGTGGCCGCGGCCGAGATCGCCTCGACGTCGCCGAGCGCCTCGCCCCACAGGGTCAGGGCCTGGCCGCGCAGGATTTCAGCGCGGGCCCAGGTCAGCGGCTCGTAGGCGGGATCGAGGCGGCGGGCGGCGGCGGAGGCGTCGTCCACGGCCAAGCGCAAGACGACCTCATCGCCCAGGCGGGCGCCCCAGCCGCACATCAGGTCGGCGCGGATCAGGCGGGCCTTGGCGGCCAGGGTGCGGGCGGCGACCACGCGGCGGGTCAGGGCGTCGAGGGCCGCGATCGGGCCCGCGAAGCGGCCGGCGACCAGGTGGGCGTCGGCGGCGTCGCCGTGGGCGACCAGGCGGCGGCCGTCGACGACGGCGATCCCGAGGTCGGCGAGCGAGGCGGCGAGGCCGCCGCGGACAACGGCGCGGGCCTCGCGGAAGGCGACCTCGGCGGCGGCGTCAAGACCGACGTCGCCGAACAGCTCGGCGCCGGTCAGGGCGCAGAAGCCCTGCTCGACCCGGGCGCGGGCCCAGAGGTCGGGACGGCGGCGGGCGTCGAGGGCGTCGACCGCCATCTCGGCGGCGGCTGCGGCCTTGCGCAGGGCGGCGGCGTCGCCGGCCCGACGGGCGACCTCGCGCCAGATCATCGCGGCCTGCAGGCGGGCCTGGGGCGGGTCCTTCGCGCCGATGCGCCCGGCGGCGACCTCGGCCGCGCGGCCTTCGTCGCGGAGGATCTTGAGGGCGAGGAGCTCCATCAGGGCCGGATCGCCGCCGCTGACGCCGTCGCGCGCCGCACGGCCGACGCCGTCGCCCAGCAACCGCTTCAGCTCCCGACCGAGCTCGAACATCGCGTCCCTCCAGCCCGCCGACCGTCCCGCGATGAGACGGAAAGGGCGGCCTTCGAAGGCACAGAGCAAAGCCGGAGCCGAAGGGTTTAACAAGTGATTAACATCTTGCGTATGGTTAACGAATGCCTACCATCCACAAGTAAAGGCGCGGGTTGTTGATGCGTTCCCCTTTGCGTCTAGGCGCCACGCCGCCGAGGCGGGCTCCTGGAGCGAGGACAGCGGCGGGAACGGCGATGGGGCGCGAGGTGTTCGGCGGGTGAATCCAGGAGCCCGCCCATGACCCAGAACCCGTTGCCCGACGCCCCACAGCCCGAGACGAAGGACGTGCCACAGGGCTCGATGACCGACCCGGCGGTCCAGCGGCAGGACGGCGGCAACCCGTACGCCGAGAGCGCGGACGACAACGACCGCGCCGACCCGGACGAGCCGGACGAGGGCGGCAGCGGCGTCTGACGCCGCGAGCCGTCGGGCGTCGATGATCGCGATCCGGCCGGCGACCGCCGACGACGTGCCCGCGCTCGGACGGCTGGGGACGGAGCTGGTGGCCACCCACCATGGGTTCGACGCCTCCCGTTTCATCGCCGCCGGTCCCGAGACGCCGCGGGGCTATGGCGCGTTCCTGGCCGGCGAGATGGCGCGGGACGAGGCCATCGTTCTCGTCGCGGCGGATGCCGACGGCGTGGCGGGCTATGCCTATGCCGCCCTGGAAGGGGCCGACTGGATGACCCTGCGCGGGCCGGCCGGGGTGATCTACGACCTGGTGGTCGATCCCGGACGGCGCGGCGGCGGGGTGGGGCGACGGCTGCTCGCCGAGATGCTGGCGCGGCTGGAGGCGGCCGGCGCGCCGCAGGTCGTGCTTTCCGCCGCGCAGCAGAATGAGGGAGCCCAGCGGCTGTTCACGGCCTTCGGCTTCCGCCGCACCCTCATCGAGATGACGCGAGAGGTCGAGTAAGGCAGCGGAGAGTTCGCCCAGCATTTGTTATTAATATTTGTTTTTTCTCAGCTTTTTCTCTGCTCAAGCCGAAACTGATTTACGCCGTCCGCGATAGGGCAGGACACGTCCCCTTCATCGCGAGGTCTCCATGCCGTTCAACCCGCTGGCAGAGCGCGGCCTGCCGCTCGACAAGCAGCTGCGGAGCTGGTCCGAACTGAATGTCCAGCCCTACGACACCCGGGAGGTGCACCCCTACACCCGCTGCCGCGTCATCCTGATGAACGGGATCGAGGCGGAGGCGATCAGCTTCTCCCACAACTTCAACCGCAACACCCCTGACGTCGAGCTCAAGCAACGGCTGGCGATGGTCCGCCGGATCGAGCAGCAGCAGCAGAAGGCGGTGAACTGGCTTATTCCGGCGGAGAAGAACGAGAACGCCATCGAGGTGACCATCGGCTACGAGCAGGTCGCCGTGGACCTGACTGCCTGGCTGGCCCGGCACGAGCCCGATCCGTACCTGAAGCAGTGCTACGAGTTCGGCCTGCTGGAGGACTTCGACCACCTCTACCGGTACGCCAACCTCATGGATCTGATGGGCAACGGCCGGCGGGTGGAGGAGATCACCGGCGATTACACCGAGATCACGCCGGGTCGGCCGACGATCTTCGAGCACCGCGATCCGCGCGACGACCTGCGCCGCCCGATGACCAAGGTCGCCGCGCACCGGCAATCGGTGCTCAACGCCATGACCCTTGTGTCCGCCGAGCAGCAGACCATGAACTACTACATGAACTTCGGGAACCGGCCGGAGGACCCGCTGGCGCGCGCGCTGTACCTCGAGATCGCCGAGATCGAGGAGCAGCACGTCACTCACTACGAGTCGCTGCTGGACCCGGAGATGGGCTGGGCGACGAACTGGCTGTTCCACGAGAACCACGAGTGCTGGCTCTACTGGTCGTGCCTGGAAACCGAGGTCGATCCGCGCATCCGGCAGGTCTGGGAACTGCACCTGGCCATGGAACTGGAACACCTGCGTATCGCCGCGCGGGCGGTGGAGGAGATCGAGGGGCGCGACCCCGCGGAGTTGATCGCACCGTTCGAGGCGCCCATGACCTTCGAAGAGAACAAGGCCTACGTCCGGCAGGTCCTAGCCGACCAGATCGAGCTTGGCTCCTACGACAGCGAGGTCATGCCGGTGGCCAACCTGCCGTCCCAGCACCGCTACTTCGACTACCAAGCGGCCGTGAACGCCGGAGGCTCTCCCACCGAGGAGGTCATCCGCCGTCACCGCGAGGAGTTCGGATCGGAGTATCGCTTCGAAACCGAAGGGCCGAACCCCGTACCGGGGCTGCGTGAGGACAAGGACGGCGAAGAGATCGCCTATGCCCGCATCGTCCGCGAGCGGGTGGGTTCGCTGGAAGCTGGCCGCTCGTCCATGGCCGCCGAGTAGGAAGACGGAGATGACTCAGAACCAAGACGAACACGGTGGGCTGAAGGGCGTCGTCGACAAGATGCAAGACGTGGTCGGCGGTATGGTCGGCATGGCTTCCGCGTCCACCGCCGGCGCCCATGCCGCCCCGGCCTTCGTGGCCAGCGCGACGGTGGGCGACCTCTACGAGATCGGAGCCGGATCGCTCGCCCTCGAGCGCTCCAGCTCGCCGGAGGTGCGGACGTTCGCGCGAATGATGGTCGACCACCATACGACCTCGGCCCACCAGCTTCAGTCGGCGCTGCGCAGCACGGAGGTCCGGACGGACAGCGGTCCGCCGACGGCTCCGGAGACGCTCGACGAGCGGCGCCGGGGCATGATCGACAACCTGCGCGACGCGCCTGACGACGCCTTCGACGGTCGCTACCTCGACCAGCAGAAGATGGCCCACCAGGAGACACTCGCCCTGCTGAACGGTTACGCGGAACATGGCGACAACCCGCAGCTGCAATCCTACGCCCGCGGCGGAATTCCCATGGTCGAACGCCACCTGAAGATGTTGGGGGCTATTCGGGCTTGATCAGGAGCGGCGCCGAGACGGAACTGTTGCGGCGCCCGCCAGCCGGTGGGTAGCAAACGCGCAGCCGTTCTCACGGAGTCCCGATGTCCGCCCAACTGTTCACGCCGTTCGAAGTCGGCGGCCTGCGCCTGGCCAATCGGATCGTCATCGCGCCGATGTGCCAGTACTCGGCGCAGGACGGATGCATGACCGACTGGCACCTGATCCACCTCGGTCACCTGGCGCTGTCCGGGGCCGGGCTGCTGACCATCGAGGCGACGGCCGTGACGCCGAAGGGCCGCATCACCCATGCCGACGTCGGACTGTGGTCGGACGCCTGCGAGGCGGCGATGGGGCGGGTGCTGGAAAGCGTGCGCAAGTGGTCGGACATGCCCGTCGCCATCCAGCTGGCGCACGCCGGCCGCAAGGCCTCGACAGAGGCGCCGTGGAAGGGCGGCCGGCAGATCCCCGCGGAGGATCCGCACGGCTGGACGACGGAGGCCCCCTCGCCGCTTGCCTTCCAGACCGGCGACGCCGCGCCGATGGCGCTGGACCGGGCCGGGCTGGAGCGGTTGAAGGCGGCGTTCGCCGAGGCCGCCCGGCGCGCCGGCCGGCTCGGACTGGACGCCGTGCAGGTGCACGGCGCTCACGGCTATCTGCTGCACGAGTTCCTGTCGCCGCTGTCGAACCGGCGCGACGACGAGTACGGCGGCTCGCTGGAAAACCGGATGCGCTTTCCGCTCGAAGTGTTCGACGCGGTGCGGGCGGCCTTCCCGTCCGACCGGCCGGTGACGATGCGGGTGTCAGGCACCGACTGGGCCGAGGGCGGATGGGACGTCGAGCAGACCGCGGCGTTCGCCCAGGCGCTCGAGGCGCGGGGCTGCGCGGCGATCCACGTCTCGAGCGGCGGCCTGGTCCCGGGCGTGAAGATCCCCGTCGGGCCGAACTACCAGGTGCCGCTGGCGCGGGCGGTGAAGTCGGCGGTCCGCATGCCGGTGGTCGCCGTCGGGCTGATCACCGAGTTCGAACAGGCCGAGGCCATCGTCGCCACCGGCGACGCCGACCTCGTCGGACTGGCGCGGGCGATGCTCTACGATCCGCGCTGGCCGTGGCACGCGGCGGCCCATTTCGACGCGGCGGTGAAGGCGCCGGACCAATACCTGCGTTCCCAGCCGCGGCGGCATCCGCGGCTGTTCGACCTGCGCGGCGAGGACTAAGGGCGAAGGATTTTTTCCATCGCTCAAGGTCGGCGCGGCCGGGCTGTGCGTTAGGCTCGCCGGATGCCTGAACGTCGCCGCGCCCTGATGCTGGTCAATCCGAACGCGCGCCGCGGCGAGCAGGCGATGGAGGTCGTGCCGCGCCTGACCGAGCTCGGCCTCGATGTCACGGTGGAGCAGTTCGCCTCCGCCGAGGAGGTCAGCGCCGACATCGTCCGCTGCGGACCGAACGCGGACCTCGTGATCGTGTGCGGCGGCGATGGCACCGTGGCCTCGGCGGCTCTGGGGGTGCGGGAGACCGGACTGCCGATGGGTATCCTGCCGCTGGGCACGGCCAACGACCTGGCGCGGACCCTGTCGCTGCCGCTGGATCTCGGCGAGGCCGCCGAGGTGATCGCCCGTGGGCGCACCAAGCGGATCGACCTTGGGCTGGTGAACGACAAGGCGTTCTTCAACGTCGCCAGCGTCGGGCTGAGCGCCGAACTGGCGCGGCGGCTGAGCGGGGCGGAGAAGCAGCGCTGGGGTCGGCTGGCCTATGCGGCCAAGGCGCTGGAGGTGCTGTCCTGCGCCAAGCCGTTCCGCGCGATGATCGAGAGCAACGGCGGCAAGACGCCGGTGCGGGCGCTGCAGATCGCGGTCGGCAACGGCCGCTATTACGGCGCCGGCCAGGTGATCGCCGCCGACGCGCAGATCGATGACGGGCGTCTCGACCTCTACAGCCTGTCGCCCGGCGCGGTGTGGAAGCTGGCGCTGCTGTTCGCGCAGTTCCGAGGCGGCCGTCACGGCGCGTGGAAAGAGGTGCTGACCGCCAAATGCACGGACTTCTGGCTGCGTACGGAAGCGCCGATGCCGGTGAACACCGACGGCGACCTGCTGACCGAGACCCCGGCCCATTTCACGGTGCAGCCGGAGGCGGTGGAGGTCTTCGTGCCTTGAAGGGGTCACGTGACGCACGGACCGCGCTGCCGAGCCGGTCAAGGACCAACGCGTGCGCGGCGAGGACCCGCCGGCGGACCCGAGAGGCGCGCCGTTTCACTCGAGCCGGCAGGCCGGGCCGGCGCGGCGGCGTCCAATCCGGCGCTTCGGCGTAGAGGCCGTCGAGCCGGTCATAGTGGCAGTCCGAATGAGGGACGACGCGCTCCTCCCAGCCCTGGGGCAGGTCAGCCGCCAAGGCCGGTCCCGGCAAACCCACTCCGCCTGGAGTCCAGTTGGACCGCTTCTCGTGCACGAATTCGCCGCGCAGCATCGCCGGCTTTCGGACAGCGAGACGCATCTCGATCTGTGCGGGCGAGCGATAAGCGTAGTGCTTGATCCTGATGCGGCGCGGATGGACCGGGTAGTATCCGCGCGTAGGGACGCACGTCAGCGTGCGCGAGTGCCGGAAGAAGCGGAGCTCGCTGTACTCGCCGACGGCGTAGTAGCGGATTCTCCTCTCGATAGGACTCGTCGCGTCGAAGGCTTCCCGATCCTCTCGATAGCGTTCGAGATCCAGGTCGGTGAAAAGGTAACTGTAGATCTGATGCCATACCGCGCGGTCGCTAGGCGGCACGCCGCGCAGGAAGGCCTTCGGATCATCGATGTAGAACTCGTCTGCATCGAGGATGCACCACCAGTCCCCTGACCGCGCTCGCGCCTTGTAGGCCAGCAGGATGTCATCGCGAAGGCTGTCGGTGAACGGCCTCGGATCTCGTTTGAACGGGACGATGACCCGCAGTTCTTCCGAGAGCGCCTGGACCAGTTCCCAGCTCCCGTTGTCGCTGCCGTTGTCCATGACCAGGATCTGGTCGCACCAGGTCGAAGCGCACCTGAGCGTCTGCTCTATGATGTCTCGCTCGTTCTTGATGACGCAAAGCCCGAAGATCTTCATGCGAGACCTCCTCGAGGCGGCAGCGTGAAACCGCCGCCGCAGCATCGGAGGATTGATCGATCAGGTCGCGATACAAATGTTAATGGGCGGGCGAATTGGCGGCCGCCGTGGCGGTCTAGGAACGGCGCCGAAGGACCGCCAGGCCAAGCGAAAGGGCCAGGCTGGCCGCACCGACCAGCGCTGTCCACGCGAGAGCCCTACGCTCCTTCGGCGGAGGCGCCGAAGGGGGCGAAGTTGCGGGGTCGTCCTTGCTGTCGCTCATGCTGCAGCCTTAAGCGAGCCTGGGCGTCGCGCGGTTCCGCTCAGCGCCCTTGGCGGGCGCCTTGTTGGAGACGTCAGGCGCGTTCCTTGGAGCGCTCGAAGCGGACCTTGGGATAACGCTCGCCGACGTAGCCGATCTCCCAGGCCGACTTGGCGAGGAACACCGGCTGGGCGTCGATGTCGGTCGCCATCTGGGTCTTGTGCTTGCTGGCGAAGTCCTCGAGGTCGGCGCGCTCGGCGACCAGCCAGCGAGCCTCGGCGTAGGGGCTCGGCTCGAAGATCACCTCCAGGGCGTATTCGCCGGCCAGGCGGTCGGCCATGACCTCGAACTGCAGCTGGCCGACCGCGCCGACGATGAAGTCGGCGCCGATGTCCGGACGGAAGAGCTGGGTGACGCCCTCTTCGGCGAGGCCGGTCAGCGCCTTGGCCAGGTGCTTGGCCTTCAGGGGGTCCTTGACCCGGACGCGCTGGAGGATTTCCGGGGCGAAGTTCGGCAGGCCGGCGAACCGCAGGGTCCCGCTCTCCGACAGGCTGTCGCCGACCCGCAGAACGCCGTGGTTGGGGATGCCGATGACATCGCCGGCGAAGGCCTCTTCGGCCAGCTCGCGGTCGGACGCGAAGAACATCACCGGGGCGTTCACCGAGAGCTGCTTGCCGGTGTTCTGGACCTTCAGCTTCATGCCGCGGTTGAAGCGGCCGGACGCCAGCCGCAGGAAGGCGATGCGGTCGCGGTGGTTGGGGTCCATGTTGGCCTGGACCTTGAAGATGAACCCGGTGACCTCCTTGTCGCCGGGCTGCACCTCGACCTCGTCGGCGGCCTTGCGGGCCGGCACGCCCTTCGGCGGCGGGGCGTAGTCGCCGAGGCCTTCCAGCAGCTGGTCGACACCGAAATGGCGCAGGGCCGAGCCGAAGAACACGGGGGTCATGTGGCCTTCGAGGAAGGCCTGGCGGTCGAAGGGCTTGGCGGCCTCCTGCACCAGCATCGCGCCCTCCTCGACCTCGGCCTGCTCGGCCTCGTCAAGGAAGGCGGCGAGGGAATTGCCGGCCAGCGACACCGGGTCAGGGTGACCTTCCTCCGCGCCGTCGGCGCCCTTCTTGGCGAAGGGGATGAACATCTGGCGGCCGAGGTCGAGCATGCCCTTGAAACGGCCGCCGGAGCCCGCTGGCCAGTAAAGCGGGGCGGGGTCCAGAGCCAGCTTGGAGCCGATCTCGTCGAGCAGGGCGAAGGGGTCCTGCGCCTCGCGGTCCATCTTGTTGATGAAGGTGACGATGGGGATATCCCGAAGACGACAGACCTCGAACAGCTTCAGGGTCTGCGGCTCGATGCCCTTGGCGGCGTCCAGCACCATGACGGCGGCGTCGGCGGCGGTCAGGGTGCGGTAGGTGTCCTCCGAGAAGTCCTCGTGGCCCGGGGTGTCCAGCAGATTGAACATCTTGCCGGCGTGGTCGAAGGTCATCACCGAGGCCGAGACGGAGATGCCGCGCTCGCGCTCGATCTTCATCCAGTCGGAACGGGTGCGGCGGTTCTCACCGCGGGCGCGCACGGCGCCGGCCGCCCGGATGGCGCCGCCGGCCAGTAGCAGGTTCTCCGTCAACGTCGTCTTGCCGGCGTCGGGGTGGGAGATGATCGCGAAGGTGCGCCGGCGGGCGGCTTCGGCGGCAGGCGTGGTGCTCATGAGCGGGCAGGTAACGTGCGGGGGCCGTTTGCGCAAACGACCTCAGGCGCGCAGGGCCTCCAGGGCCGCCCCGGCCCCCGACTGGAGCTGTTCGCAGGTGCATTGGGCGGGCGCCTTGTCGGGGCGCCAGCGCAGGAGCTTGGTCCCGTGGCGGAAACGGCCGCCGGTCATGTGGTCATAGCGAACCTCGACCACCAGCTCGTGGCGCAGCGGCGTCCATTCCGTGGAGCGTTCGTTCGACCAGCGGCTCGGTCCGCCGGGGGCGTCGCCGGTGAAGCCTTCGCCGGGGCTGAGGGCCTCCAGCCGCTTCGTAAGGTCCGGGCGCTCCGCGTTGGTGATCGTCGAGGTGAAGCCGACGTGGTTCAGCCGGCCGTCGGCGTCATAGAGGCCGAGCAGCAGCGAGCCGACCTGTTTCGTGCCCTGGGCATAACGGAAACCGCCGACCACGCAGTCGACGGTGCGCATGCGCTTGATCTTCAGCATGGCGCGCTCGCCGGGCACATAGGGACCGTCGAGCCGCTTGGCGACCACGCCGTCGAGGCCGGCCCCGGCTTCGGCCAGCCAGGCGGCGGCCTCGGCGGGGTCGGTCGTGCCAGGGGACAGGCGCAGGCGCGGCTGGGGGCCGAGGCGGGCGAACAGAGCCTCCAGCGCGGCGCGGCGCTCGGTCAACGGCGCGCCCACCAGGCTGCGGCCCTTGGCGTCCAGCAGGCAGTCGAACAGGACGTAGGACGCGGGCGTCTGAGCGGCCAGCTTGGTCACCCGGCTCTCGGCGGGATGCAGGCGCAGCTGCAGGTCATCGAAGGACAGTTCGCCGCCGGCCTCGATGACCAGTTCGCCGTCGACGACGAAACGGTCGACCGGCAGGGATTTCAGCAGAGCGACGACGTCGGGGAAGTAGCGGCCCAGCGGCTTGCCGGACTTGGCCTTCAGCTCGATCTGGTCGCCGGCGCGGAAGGCCAGGCAGCGGAAGCCGTCCCACTTCGGCTCGAACCGCCAGCCCGGGGCGCGCGGGATGTCGTCGACGAGCTTGGCCTCCATGGTCGCAAGGTCGAGCGGGACGGGCAGGTCGGCGAGCGTGGGCATCGGCGGGCTAACCGCCGCCGGCGACAGGGCGTTCCTTCAAGCCGGCTCGCGGGCCGGGGCTGGGGCAGGTTTGACGTCCGGCGATATGGCGACGTCGGACGTCAGGCGGTTGAGAGCGTGGCGCTCGACCTCGCGGAACAGGGCGTCGAGGTCGTCGCGGCTGACGTCGAGTTGTTCCCCAAAGTCGGCAAGGGCGCGGTCGAGGTCGGCGGCGGCGTAGCCGGGCCAAAGCAGCGGCGGGGGTGCGGCGACGGGCGCGCGGTGTGGATAGGAATGGCCGCTGAGCCGGCCGTGGACCATGGCCGCGCCGACGAGCAGCAGCGAGCAGACGGCGACGGGCGGCAGGGCCTCGAGGCCGGCTCCGGCGATCACCGCGCCGAGCGCCACGGCGCCGCCGGGCGGGTGTAGGCAGCCCAGCAGCATCATGACCAGGATCGCGGCGCCGACCGCGACGGCGGCGGCGAGGGTCGGATGGCCGATCAGCGCGGCGCAGGCGACGCCCACCGTGGCGCCGATCAGGTTGCCCAGCACCACGGCGCGCGGCTGGGCCACCGGGCTGGCCGGCAGGGCGAAGGCCAGCACCGCCGAGGCGCCGATCGGCGCGACCAGCAGCGGCAAACCGTCGAGCTTTCCGTCCAGCAGCGCATGAGCGATCAGGCCGCAGGCCGCGACGCCGACGGCGGCGCCGGCCGAGGCGCGCAGGGCGTCGGGCGCGGAAGCGGGCGAGGGTCCGCGGATCAGGAGCGGCAGGCGGCGCAGCATGGCGGCGGGTGATGGCCGATCGGGCGCCCGAACTCAATTCAGAAGGCCTCGCGCCGCTTCGAGGCCTTCTGCTAGGGTCGCGACCGGTTTGTAGGCGGAGCGCATGATGGATCGTCGGGTTTTCGTGGCGGGCGGCCTTGTCCTGGCGGCGCCGGGCGTCGTGCGGGCTCAAGGCAAGCCGCGGGTGACGATGCGGACCGCGCGCGGGACCATCGTCGTCGAGCTGGAGCCGGGCAAGGCGCCGCTGACCTGCGCCAACTTCCTGCGCTACGTCGACGCCAAGGCCTATGACGGCGGCAACTTCTTCCGCGCGGCGCGGACGCCGGGGATGGTCAAGGACGGCACCATCGTCGGCGCGCCGCCGACCAAGGTGCGCCCCTTCCCGCCGATCCGCCACGAGAGCACGACGAAGACGGGGCTGAAGCACCTGAACGGCACGCTCTCGCTCGGCCGGTTCGCGCCGGGGACGGCGACCAACAACTTCTTCATCTGCGTCGGCGATCAGCCGTACCTGGACGCCAACCCCAAGGAGAAGGGCGACAACCTCGGCTATGCGGCGTTCGGCCGGGTGGTCGAAGGCATGAGCGTGGTCGAGAAGATCCTGTCCCTGCCGACCAACGGCGAGACCA
>NZ_JBIIGK010000064.1:0-15842 GCF_044236515.1 Phenylobacterium sp. | reverse complement strand
GACGTTGCCGTTGAAGCCGAAGCCGTCCAGGGGCGCCGGCAGGGCGGTGAAGGCCTGCTGGATCGAAACCTCGACGCCTTCGACCTTGGCGTCCTCGGCGTTGCGGGCGGTGCGGACCAGGACGTCCTGAACCCCGGCCCCGACGTCGAGCCGCTCGATCGCCGACAGGGTGAAGATCTCGTTCTTGATGTTCTTGCGGAACACCGCCAGCGCGATCAGGCCGTCGGTCGGGTAGAACTCCACCGACAGGTCGAAGCCCTCGCTCTCGCGGGCCTTGAGGTTCGGGTTGCCGCGGGTGAGGGTCGGCGTCGCGTTGTCGCGGTTCAGCGTCTCGCCCCCGCCGATCTGGCCGAAGTCCGGCCGGCCAATGGTGTTGGTGTAGGCCGCGCGGACGATGAAGCGGTCGGCGGGCTTCCACTGCAGGTGAACGCTGGGCAGCCAGTCCCCGTAGGAGCCCTCGTTGCTGACCGGCGTCAGCACGCCGCCGGTCGAGCGCAGGGCCTCGGACTCCACCTCGGTCCGTTCGTAACGCAGGCCGGCCAGCAGGGTCAGGTTGCCGATCTCATAGCTCGCCTGGCCGAACCCCGCGTAGACATCTTCCTGGATCTCGTAGTCGCCGCTGGGGGGCGAGACCGAGACCGTGAAGCGGTCGCGGTTGGCGTTGAAGAAGGCCATCGCCTCCTCCGCGCCGATCCGCGGGTTCAGCCGATATCGGCCGGCGATGAGATCGGCCGGGCCGGGCACGTCGACCTGGTCGAGGGTGTAAACGAAGGCGCCGGTGGCGGTGTAGTTGATCTGGGTGTTGCGGAACTCGCGCTGGGTCGAGCGCAGGGCCGCGCCGACCTTGGCCTTGAGGCGGGCGTCGAGTCCCTCGTACGCGACGTTCGCCCGGGCCTGCCAGGTGGCTTCCTCGGTCTCGGTATTGGCGTCACGGTGCTGTTGCAGCCGGTAGTTGGCGGGGTTGCGCAGCGCGGCCGGATCGAGCGGCGTGAACACCGGGAACAGCGGGTTACGGGTATCGTAGGTGAAGGCGTAGTTGGCGCCGACGGCGTCCACCGTGCGGAACTCGACCGAATGGTTCGGCACCTCCAGCGCGGCCTGCGAATAGATCAGGTCCGCGTCCGCCGACCATTGGGGCGCGAACGCGTAGTTGAAGCCGGTTCGGGCCAGCGCGATCTCCCGCCGGGTGATCGGCTGGTTCAGCTGGATGACGCCGCGGCCGCGGGCGAAGGCGCCGCTGGTCGTGGTCTGGTTGGCGACGTTGCCGAGCGGCTCGAGGCGGTTCTCGATACGCTCCTCGTCGTCCTCCATCTTGGCGAACAGGCCGGAGGCGACCCACGAGAAGTCGTCGCTCGGGCGGTACTCGATCTTGCCGTTCACGCCGCTGCGCTGCTTGGTGTTGTTGTACCAGAACAGCCGCTGGAAGGTCGGCACCTGGATGCCGTTGCCGGTCGGCGCGCCGGTGTTCACCGGGACGCCGGCGGCGGTGTATTCGCGCACCGACGGATCCTGGCTCTCGACCTGCGGGATGTCGTAGTCGAGCTGCTCATGGCTGGCGCCGATGACGACGCCCCACTCGTCGGACGGTCCGAACCTCGTGCCCGCGGCGAAGGCGGCGCGGAAGCTGCCCTTGTCGTTCCGCACGCCGCCGCTGCGCTCGTAGTAGCCATAGGAGGCGACGGCGTTGAGGAACGGGCCGCCGGCGTCGAACGCGCTGCGGGTAGTGACGTTGATGATGCCGCCGATGGCGTTGGCGTCGTTCTCCGGCGTGACCGTCTTCACGACTTCCAGCCGGCCGGCCATCACCGAGGGGACGATGTCCAGCGGCACGGTGCGGCCGCTCTCGTCCACCGAGGCGACAATGGCCCCGTCGATGGTCGTGCGGTTGTAGGTCGAGCGCAGGCCGCGCAGGGTCGGGAAGCGGGGCTCGCCCTGGTCTTCCATGACCGAGACGCCCGGAATGCGGCGCAGGGCGGCGGCGGTGTTGTGGTCCGGCAGCTTGCCGATGTCGTCGGCGCTGATGGCGTCCACCACCTCGAAGGACTGCAGCTTCACGGCGATGGCCGCGCGCTGGGCCTCGCGCTGGCCGGTGACGACGACTTCCTCGACGTCCTGCGCCTGGGCCAGAGACGGCGCGCCGGCGGCGAGCGCCATGATGAGCGCCAGACGGCTGGCGGTGTTGATCCCTGTACGCATGGTGGTCCCCCGGTTTGCAATTCCCGGGCTGCATACGGAGGGGGCGCGACAGCGAAGCTACCGTTCCGCGTCGGTTCGATGACGCGTCGGCGGCGTGGCTTTCGGGCCGAATTCCCTTGTTGTCCGGTCCGGGGGGCGCTACCTGCGCCGGCCATGTTGCAAGGTCTCTCCGCCCAGGCCCGCGAGGCGAAAAGCTGGCCCTTCGAACAGGCGCGCCTCCTGCTCGACCGCATCCAGCGTCTCCGCCTCACCGAGGAAGAGCGACCGCGCGCCGCCGCCCTGTTCGCGGAGGGCAAGTTCGCCGAAGCGGTGCAGGCCTTCCCGGCCCTGGCCGCGAAGCCGGTGGTCTTCCAGTGCGGCTTCGGGGCCTCGGGCCTGCCGCACATGGGCACCTTCGGGGAGGCGGCGCGGCCGACCATGGTCCGCAACGCCTTCCGGGCGCTGACCGAGGACGCGATCCCGACCACCTTGATCGTCTTCTCGGACGACATGGACGGCCTGCGGAAGATCCCGGACAACGTCCCGAACCGCGAGATGCTGGAGGAAGACCGCGACAAGCCGGTCACCTCCGTGCGCGACCCATTCGGCGAGCACGAAAGCTTCGGCCACCACAACAACGCCCGTCTGCGCGCCTTCCTCGACGGTTTCGGCTTCGACTACACCTTCATGTCATCGACCGAGACCTACAAATCCGGCCGGTTCGACGAGGTGCTGCTCCGGGTGCTCGCGCGGTTCGACGACGTCCAGGCGGTCATGCTGCCAACGCTTGGCGAGGAACGCCGGGCGACCTACTCGCCGTTCCTGCCGATCAGCCCGAAGACCGGCCGCGTGCTGCAGGCGCCGACCCTTTCGCGCGACGTCGAGAAGGGGACCATCGTCTTTCCCGACGAGGATGGACACCCGACCGAGACGCCGGTCACCGGCGGCCACGTGAAACTCCAGTGGCGTCCCGATTGGGCCGCGCGCTGGGTCGCCCTCGGGGTCGACTTCGAAGCCTCGGGGAAGGACCTCGTCGACAGCGTCCGCGTCTCCGACCGTCTGGCCAAGGTGCTCGGCGGGACGCCGCCGCAGGCCTTCCACTTCGAACTCTTCATGGACGAGAACAACCAGAAGATCTCGAAGTCCAAGGGCAACGGCCTGACCATGGAGGAGTGGCTGCGCTACGGCACGCCCGAGAGCCTGGCCTATTACATGTACCAGTCGCCGAAGTCGGCGAAGCGGCTCTATTTCGACGTCATCCCAAAGGCCACCGACGAGTACCTGTCGCACCTCGACGCCCTCAACAAGGTGCGGGGCGAGGGCGGGAACGCGACGCCGATCGACAATCCAGCCTGGCACGTCCATCACGGCGCGCCGCCGGCCAAGGGCTCGCCGGTCAGCTTCAGCCTGCTGCTGAACCTCGTGTCGGCGGCCGACGCCTCCAACACCGAAATCCTCTGGGGCTTCCTGGACCGCTATCTGCCGGGCGCGACGCCGCAGAGCGAGCCCCTGCTCGACAAGCTCGCCGGCTATGCGCTGAACTACTACGAGGACTTCGTAAAGCCGGCGAAGACCTTCCGTGCTCCCGATGCGCAGGAGCGGGCGGCGATGGAGGACCTCTCGGCGCGTCTGGCCGCCCTGCCGTCCGGGGCCGACGCCGAGGCGATCCAGAACGAGGTCTTCGCGGCCGGCAAGGAGGCCGGCTTCGAGCCGCTGCGCGCCTGGTTCGGGGCGCTCTATGAAGTGCTGCTCGGCCAGCCGACGGGTCCGCGTTTCGGCTCTTTCGTGGCCATCTTCGGCGTCGAGCGCACGCGCGACCTCATCGCCCGGGCTCTAAACGGTGACCTGACCGCCTGATCCTTTTCTCCCCACCTGCGGGCGAGGGCGGAAAGGGAAGGCAGGGCGTACGGCGCCTGTGGCCTTCCCTCTCCACCACCCGCTTTCAAGCGGGCGGCCCTCCTCTCCCGTGAGACGGGAGAGGAGGAGCGACCTCAGAACTTCAGGATCCGCGCTTCCTTGACGTGCGGCAGGCCCTGGATCTTGGCCAGCAGGTCCTGGGGCGGGTCCTGGTCGACGCCAACCATGGCGATCGCGTCCTCGCCGATCGTCACCCGGCCCAGGTTGAACGTCGCGATGTTGACGTCCGCATCGGCCAGCAGGGCGCCCAGGGCGCCGATGAAGCCCGGCTTGTCGAGGTTGTTGACGTAGAGCATGCGGGGCGAGAACGGCGCATCCAGTTCCATGCCCTTGACCTCAACAATCCGCGCCGCACCGGCCATCACCGAGCCGGCGAAGCCGCGACGGCCCTTTTCGGTCTCGATGACGATCCGCATCAGGCTCTCGTAGATCGGCGAGTCGTCCTGCTTGCTCTCCGAGACCGAGATGCCGCGCTCCTTGGCCACCGCGGGCGCGGAGACCATGTTGATCTCGGCCAGCATCGGCCGCATCACGCCGGCCAAGGCGGCGGCGGTCAGCGGACGGGTGTTGAGCTTGGCGACCTCGCCCTCGTAGGCGACGTCGATGCCCTTAATGCCGTAGTCGACCATCTGGCCGGCCAGGGCGCCCAGCTTTTCCGCCAGGGCGACGAAGGGCTTCAGGCGCGGGGCTTCCTCGGCGCTGACCGAGGGGCTGTTCAGGGCGTTGGTCACCGCGCCGGTCAGCAGGTAGTCGCTCATCTGCTCGGCGACCTGCAGGGCGACGTTCTCCTGGGCCTCGTTGGTCGAGGCGCCGAGGTGCGGCGTGGCGATGAAGTTCGGGGCTCCGAACAGCGGGTTTTCCTTGGCCGGTTCCTGCACGAAGACGTCGAAGGCGGCGCCGCCCACGTGGCCCTCGTCGAGCAGCTTGCGCAGGCCGGCCTCGTCGACCAGGCCGCCGCGGGCGCAGTTGACGATCAGCACGCCCTTCTTGGCTTTCCGCAGATTCTCTTCCGAGAGGATGTTGCGGGTCTTCTCGGTCAGCGGCGTGTGAAGCGTGATGACATCGGCCCGCTTCAGCAGCTCTTCCAGTTCGACCTTCTCGACGCCCAGTTCCACCGCGCGCTCCGGCGACAGGAAGGGGTCGAAGGCGACGACGTGCATCTTCAGGCCGTTGGCGCGGTCAGCGACGATGCCGCCGATGTTGCCGGCGCCGATCAGGCCCAGGGTCTTGCCGTACAGCTCGACGCCCATGAACCGGTTCTTCTCCCACTTGCCGGCCTGGGTGGAGGCGTCGGCGGCGGGAAGCTGGCGGGCCAGGGCGAACATCATCGCGATGGCATGTTCCGCCGTCGTGATCGAATTGCCGAACGGAGTGTTCATGACCACGATCCCGGCCGCGGTGGAGGCCGGGATGTCGACGTTGTCCACGCCGATGCCGGCGCGGCCGATGACCTTCAGGTTCTTGGCGGCGGCGATGACGTCCTTGTCGGCCTTGGTGGCCGAGCGGACGGCCAGGCCGTCGTAATCGCCGATGATCTTGAGCAGTTCTTCCTTCGGCAGGCCGGTCTTCACGTCGGCGTCGACGCCGCGTTCCTTGAAGATGGCGACGGCGGCGGGCGACAGGCTGTCGGCGATGAGCACGCGGGGCATGATGCTTTCCACTTCTCTTTAGACTTGTCTCGTCAGGGGCGGGGATGCGCCGCGGGCCGATGACGAGGGACGTTTTCATGGATGGCCGGGACGAGCCCGGCCATGACGGTGTGGGGTTAGGCGGCGGCCAGTTCGGCCGCGACGGTGGCGAAGGCCCAGTCGAGCCAGGGCGTGAGGGCCTCGACGTCCGAGGTCTCGACCGTCGCGCCGCACCAGATCCGCAGGCCCGGGGGGGCGTCGCGGTAGCCGCCAACGTCGAGGGCGACGCCTTCCTTCTCCAGCACCGAGGCCAGCTTCTTGGCGAAGTCGGCCTGGGCGTCGGCGGGGAGGGCGGTGACGCGCGTGTCGACGACCTTCAGGCAGACGGAGGTGTTGGAGCGGCTGGCCGGATCCGCGGCCAGGAACTCGACCCAGCCGGTCTTGGCGACCCAGGCGTCGAGCGCGGCGAGGTTGGCGTCGGCGCGGCGCTGCATTTCCGCCAAACCGCCGATCTTGGCGCCCCACTTGAGGGCGTCGATGGCGTCCTCGACGCACAGCATGGAGGGCGTGTTGATGGTCGCGCCCTCGAAGATGTCGAGGCTGACCTTGTTGCCGCCGTCCTTGCTGGCCTTGGTCATGCGGAACAGCTTCGGCATCGGCCAGGCCGGGGTGTAGCTCTCCAGCCGCGCGACGGCGCGAGGGCCAAGGATCAGCACGCCATGCGCGCCTTCACCGCCCAGCGCCTTCTGCCAGGAGAAGGTCACAACATCGAGCTTGGCCCAGTCCAGCTTTTGGGCGAACGCCGCCGATGTGGCGTCGCAGATCACGATGCCTTCGCGATCGGCGGCGATGAAGTCGGCGTTCGGAACGCGGACGCCCGAGGTCGTGCCGTTCCAGGTGAAGACCAGGTCGGCGTCCTTGCGGACCTTCGTCAGGTCGGGGAGCTGGCCGTAGTCGGCGCTCAGGACCTCGGCCTCGATCTTCAGTTGCTTGGTGACGTCCGTCACCCAGTCCTTGCCGAAGCTTTCGAAGGCCAGCAGCTGCACCGGCTTGGGTCCCAGCATCGACCACAGGGCCATTTCCACGGCGCCGGTGTCGGAGCCGGCGACGATGCCGATCAGGAAATCGTCGGGAACCTCGAGCACCTCGCGGGTGCGGTCGATGGCTTCCTTCAGCCGCGCCTTGCCCAGCTTGGAGCGGTGCGACCGGCCGAGGACGGCGTTGGAAAGGTTTTCGGGGGTCCATCCGGGGCGCTTGGCGCACGGGCCGGAAGAAAACTCAGGGCGCGCCGGGCGCATGGCCGGCTTCGGCAGGGTCGTCATCGCGATGTCTCCTATCCTCGCAGATAGGCAGCGCCCCGTTGGGAGGGCGTGGCCCGCCGGCCAAAAGCCTGGGTTCGTGCTGCGAAGCAAGCGAAAATTTTGCGGCGCACAGGCGGCCGCGGCGTCACGTCGCGCGCAGGCCGGCCCGCTTGCGCCAGGCCAGGGCGGTGCCCAGGACCAGGGCGATGTGAATGCCCATGAAGTTGATATTGTTGACGAAAAAGTGCAGCAGGTCGTTCGGCTTCTCCCACACCAGATAGTAGGAGTGGAGCGAGAACTGCGCTGCGTAGAACAGCATCACGACGCCCAGCCACGGGCTTGCGTAGTGGACGGTAAGGATCAGCAGGCCGGTGGCCGTCAGGGCGTCGCTGGTCAGGGTCGCCAGCGGATCGAACTCCGTCGGCAACGCCATGCGCGCCAGGCGGTGAAGGATCACCAGCCCGAGGATCAGAGCGCCGCCGGCCCGCTCGCCGATCCCGCCCTTCCACATCGCGAAAAGGCAGACTGCGACGGTGAGCAGAGACAGCGCGTAATAGGTGAGTGCAGACATGAACAGTGCGCCCTTACGTCAATAAGGGCGCACCATCCGTTAAATCATCGCAACTGCGACGGGGTCAGACGACCGCGCGCAGCTCCGTTTCGGTGGTCGCGGCGCCACGCGGCTTTTCTTCCCAGTCCATGCGCGTGCGGATGCCGAGGCGAAGCTTGGCTTCGTTCAGCTCGTTGTGCACGGCGACCATGGCGGTCCGCGCTTCGCTGAGGGCCTTCATGGCGTCCATCAGCTTCACCTGGCAGTCGTCGGCGAAGACGAGCGAGGTGTTCACGTCCTTACGGGCCGCGAGCATGACGCTCATCAGGTCCGCAGCTTCGACGAGAGCGCCGTCAACGGCGGCCTCGGTAACCATCAGCTTCTTCGCGACCTTTTGGGCGACGAACACTTTTTCCATGAACCCAACCCCTTTCAGAACAACCCACGCGTTTACGGTAAATGAATGGTGAAGCTCGCTGCAAACGATTCATGAGTTGTTAACCACGTTTTCTTCGGCCCGGGGTTGTGGTGTTGCGCTCGCGCCACAGGCGAGCGCCCTAAGCGAACGTTAGGAAAGTCAGGCTAAGCCGGACTCCCGTGCGACGTTCGCGAGCGCCATGACCCAAGTCTTCGGACCGTCAGACCGGCCACAACCCCACCGCGATCTGTCGGTGGGCGCGCCCGTGGCCAGTTTCCAGGCCCGCGTCGCCAGCGTCGGCCTCATCACCACGGTGGTGGTGCTGCTGGCCGCCTGCATGACCTTCATGTTCCAGCAATGGGCGGTGGCGAAGACCCAGTCCCACCAGGTCCACCAGGCCCTGGCCGAGATCACCGTCCGCGGCATCGGGCCGTCGGTGACCGACCGCGACCTGCGCGACGTCAAGGCTCAGCTCGACGCCCTGTCCGCCAGTCCGCGCGTGGTTTCCGCCAGCCTGGTCGATGCCGATGGCCGGCCGATGGCCAGCTATCAGAACCCCGCGCCTGAAGGCGCCGGCGCGACCGAGATGATCCGCGCCGATGTGAAGGATGAGGGCCGCACGGTCGGGCGCCTGCACATGACGGTCGTCTCGCCGACCCTGACGCCCCTGCTGCCCAAGTTCATGGCGCTGACCTTCGCCCTGCTCTTCGGGGGCGTCGGCGTCGCCCTGTTCCTGGCGCGCAGCCTGGCCCGCGCGGTGATCGCGCCGGTGCAGCAGCTTTCCGAGGCGATGAACGAGGTCGCCGGCGGCGGCGATTTCAGCCCGGTCCAGGTCAAGGCCGCCGACGAGCTGTTCCAGAGCCTCAACGACAGCTTCAACCACCTGCTCGGCAAGCTGGGCGAGCGCGAACACGACCTCATCCAGGCCATGGCCGAGCTGGCCAGCGCTCGCGACGCCGCCGACGCGGCGAACGTCCTGAAGACCCACTTCCTCGCGAACATGAGCCACGAGATCCGCACGCCTCTGAATGGCGTGCTGGCCATGGCCGAAGTGATGGCCATGGGCGAACTCGCGCCCAGCCAGCGCGGCCGTCTCGAGGTGATCCGCCAGTCGGGCCAGCTCCTGCTGGCCGTGCTCAACGACGTCCTCGACCTCTCCAAGATCGAGGCCGGCAAGCTGACCCTGATGGTCGAGGACTTCGACCTCGACAGCAGCATCGCCGCCACGCGCGAGACCATGACCGTCATGGCCGCCGACAAGGGGCTGGATTTCACCCTGGACGTCGATCCGCAAGCCGCCGGCTGGTGGCGCGGCGACCCGGACCGCCTGCGCCAGATCCTCGGCAACCTCCTGTCCAACGCGGTGAAGTTCACCCCGGCCGGGTCGGTCCTGGCGCGGGTGGACGTCAGCGCGAACGGCGCCCTGCGCATCATCGTGCGCGACACCGGCATCGGCATAGCGCCGGAAAAACTGCCGAGTCTGTTCGAAAAATTCACCCAGGCCGACAATTCCGCCACCCGCCGGTTCGGCGGCACCGGCCTTGGCCTCGCGATCTGCCGCGAGCTCACCCAGATGATGGGCGGCTCCATCGATGTCGAAAGCCGTGAAGGCCGCGGATCGACCTTCACGGTCGAACTGCCCCTCGAGCGCGGCGAGGCCAGCCAACCGGCCGAGCATGTCGCCGTCGGCGACGCCGACCGCGGCGTCCGCATCCTGGCGGCCGAGGACAACCCCACCAACCGCCAGGTGCTGCAGGCGGTGATGAGCTCGCTCGGCATCGAGGTGACGATCGTCCCGGACGGCCGCGAGGCGGTCGACGCCTGGCGGATCGGCGGCTACGACCTGATCCTGATGGACATTCAGATGCCGGTGATGGACGGCGTCGCCGCCACCCGCGCTATCCGCACCGAAGAGGCCGTCCGCGGCGGGCCGCGCATCCCGATCGTCGCCCTGACCGCCAACGCCCTCACCCATCAGGTGGCCGAATATGTCGCCGCCGGCATGGACGGCCACGTCGCCAAGCCGATCGAGATCGCCAAGCTTTACGAAGCGATCAGCACGGCGATGACCGCCGCCGCCACCGGCGGCTCCAGCGCCCGCACCCACGCGGCCTGACGGACCTGAACCGAAAACAACGGCAGGCTCAGGAGCCCGTCAGGGGGGTTCTGCTTTTCTCTTGGTCATGAGGCGCCGTTCGGCGCTCTGAAGAAGACCGGAGGATTTCAGATGAAGAAGATCCTGCTTGCCCTGGCCGCCACCGCCGCCGTTGCGGCGACGGCCGCGCCCGCCGCCGCCCAGAACTGGCGTGGCGACTACGGCCGCGGCTATGCCGAGGGCCAGCGGTTCACGGGCCGCTACGACGCCCTGGAGTGGCAGCTGCGCAATGCCGCCGACGAGGGTCGCATCAACCGCGGCGAGGCCCGCGAGCTGCTCAACATGTGGCGCGTGAACCAGCCGCTCGCCTGGCGGGTGGAGACGGGCCGGGCGAGCCCGCGGGAGCATCAGCGGGTCATGACGACCATGAACCGCATCGAGCGCGCCCTCGATCGCTCGCAACGCTACAGCCGCAATGAGCGGTATGACCGGTACGACCGCTACGACGACTGGCGCCGCTAACCGCCGCGCTGCAGATTGAGGGAAGGGCCGCGCTCACCGCGCGGCCCTTTGCTCATTCAGGCCGCGCGAGAAGCCGGCCTTCGATGACCGTCACCGCCCGGCCGCGCAGCAGCACCCGCTCGCCCCTGTGCTCGCAATCGAGGTCCGCGCCGCGGCCCGGGTAGGCCTGATGGAATCGCAGCCGCGGCCGCCCGAGCTTGGCCGCGTAGAGCGGCGCCAGGATGCAGTGCCAGGAGCCGGTGGCCGCATCTTCCGGTATCCCGGAACCCGGGGCGAAGAACCGGCTGACGACCTCATAGGGACGGCCGGGATCAGCGAGGGCGACGATGTCGACATTGCCGCGCTGCCCGGTGTGCGAGGCAGCGAGAGGTTCAAGCGCCTTCAGGTCCGGGCGCGCGCCACGTACGGCCGCCTCGTCCGCCAGGACGGCGACGATGTAGGTCGAGGCCTAGACCTCCACCGGCCCGACCCCCAGAGCGGCGGCCAGCCCCGGGACCTCGGTGCGCGCCGGCGGCTGGGCCGGGAAGTCCATGGCGTAGGCCTCGCCCTCGCGGCTGACCTTCAGCGGTCCCGACAGGGTCTCGAAGGTGATCGTCTCGGCGCCCACCCCCAGTTCGGAAAACAGCATGTGCGCCGAAGCCAGAGTGGCGTGGCCGCACAACGGCGCCTCGATGGTCGGCGTGAACCATCGCAGGCCGAACCGCGCCGGATCCGCAGTGCGCAGCAGGAAGGCTGTTTCGGCCTGATTGTTCTCCGCCGCCAGCGCCTGCATCCACGCGGGGTCCCACGCGTCGCACGGCTCGACCACGCAGGCCGGATTGCCGCGGAACGGCGCGTCGGCGAAGGCGTCGATGGTCCACTGGCGCATGCGGCGAACTCCCTGTCCGTCCGAGAGATAGGCGGTTCAGCCGCGTTCGGCGATGACCTCGATCTCAGGCCACCGCGCGGTCACCGAGGCCGCGGTGCGTGCGAACCCGCCGGTGATGCGCCGCGGATTGGGCCGCAAGCGCAGGGCGAACAGGTCCTCGAGCCCGAACGGCGCCACGATCGTCAGCCGGCCGTCGGCCTCCAGCCGCACGCCGACCGCGAACAGCGGGCTGACGAACCGTTCCAGGGCCTCCGGGGTGTTTGGCAGGGGCGCATAGGCCTCGCCGAACTTGCCCTCGAACCACAGGTGCACGCGGGCCTGGTTGCGGACCTCGACCATCTCGCGGAAGGGCGGCGCGAAGGCGGCGGCCACGCGCCGGATCACGGCATCCTCGGCCTCGTAGGAGGTATCGGCGGGATCGAAGTAGCCGAGGTCGTAGTCCTTGATGCCGTAGTCGGCGGCCCGGCCCGTCAGGTGGTTGAGCACGGGCTGATAGATCGCGCCCGAGAACACCAGCCAGTCCGGCAGGTCGAGGTCGCGAGCCGTCGTCAGCACATGCATCAGGTTCGGCGTCGCCCGGACAATCGCGTCGAGCCGCGCCTCCAGGCTCACGCCCGGCCCCGCAGCGGCCAGCCGTGGTCGAGCGGGCCGTGGCCTTGCCCCAGCCCCGGCGCGCGAGCCAGCGCCTCCTGAACGTAGGCCCACGCCCGCGCGACGGCCTCGGCCAGGGGCAAGCCTTGCGACAGCCCCGCCGCGCAGGCTGAGGCGAGGGTGCAGCCGGTGCCGTGGGTATGACGGGTCTCGATCCGCTCGGCCTCGAAGGCCGTCTCGCCGCCGGGGGTGAGCAGCAGGTCCAGCACCCGCTCGCCCGGCACGTGACCGCCCTTCATCAGCACCGCCTTGGCCCCCATCGCCAGCAGGGCCTCGCCCGCCCGCCGCTGATCGTCCGGCGAAGCGACGGTCAGGCCGGTCAGCGCCTCGGCCTCCGGTGCATTCGGAGTGAGGAGCGCGGCGCGCGGGACCATCAGCCTGGCCACCGCCTGAACGGCCTCCGCGGCGAGCAGGGCGGAGCCGCCCTTGGCGATCATCACAGGGTCGACGACCGCAGGCGCATCGGCCGCCCGGTCGAGGATCGCCGCCACCGTCTCGACGGCGCCGACGTCGCCCAGCATGCCGGTCTTCAGGGCGTCGGCGCCGATGTCGTCCAGCACGGCGTCGGCCTGGGCGGCGACGATGTCGAGGGGGATCGGATGGACGCCGGTGACGCCCAGGGTGTTCTGCACCGTCACCGCCGTGATCGCGGTCGCGGCGTAGGCCCCCAGCGCCGTCACCGCCTTGATGTCGGCCTGGATGCCGGCGCCGCCGCCGCTGTCGGACCCGGCGATGATCAGGACTCGGCCCAACGTTGGGGGAGGTTGCATGGCGGGCGGCTTAGCGCGCGGCCTCTATCGCCGTCCAGACCCGCAGAGCCTGCACGGTCTCGCGAACGTCGTGGACCCGCACCGCTGCGACGCCGGCCGCAGCGCCGGCCAGGGCGGCGGCGATTGAGCCGCCGAGGCGCTGGTCGGCCGGCGCGCCGCCGTCCACGGCGCCGATGAAACTCTTGCGGCTGACGCCCAGCACAACCGGAAAACCCAGGGCGACAATCCGGTTCAGGCCGGCCAGCAGCGGCAGGTTGTGGCGGATCATGTGCTTGCCGAAGCCGATGCCGGGATCCAGCCAGATCTTGTCGCGACGTACGCCGGCCGCCATCGCGGCTTGGGCCCGTTCGGCCAGGAACTCGGCGACCTCGGCGACAACGTCGTCGTAGCGCGGCTCGGCCTGCATCGACTGCGGTTCGCCCTGCATGTGCATCAGCACGACCTCGCAGCCGAGCTCTGCGGCGGTCGCCAGGCTGTCAGCGGCGAAGCGCAGGGCGGTGACGTCGTTCCACATGCCCGCACCGGCGGCGATGGCGGCCCGGGCTACTGCGGGCTTCATGGTGTCGACCGAGAGCGGGACGGCGCTCTCGGCGCGCAGAGCCCGGACCAGCGGCACGACGCGGGCGATCTCCTCGGCCTCCGGGACCGGCTCGGCGCCCGGTCGGGTGGACTCGCCCCCGATATCGAGGATGTCGGCGCCGTCGGCGATCAGCCGGCGGGCGTGGGCGAGGGATGCCTCGAATCCCAGATGCCGGCCGCCGTCGGAGAAGCTGTCCGGCGTGACGTTGGCCACGCCCATGACACGAAGCTGCACCATAAGTTGAGGCCGACTCTAGTGTGGCGGGCGTATGAGCCGGTATAGGCTCGACCCTGCGATCAATAGCAGGCGAGAGCGGGGGATCGCGATGTTCAACTTGCTACGGCTATGGCGCCGCCGGCGCCGGCTGGCGCGTGAAGCCGTCGAAGAGGCGCAGTTCCTGCGCGCCCGTCACGGCGCCCAGGCCCTGCGCGCTGCGGAGGTCAAGCTGCGCCGCCCGGACCTCACCGCCTGGGGCCGGCGGGTGCTGAACGAAGCCATCCGCCGGATGCGCCAGGGGCGGGTGTAGCCGTCCTCTTCCCCGAAATCGGGCGAGGATATTTACGCCGGCTCCGCGCCCGGGCGTGGCGAGATCGGCACGGCGACGGCGGGGCCGCTCGGGCGCTTGGCCTCGGCTTCCTCGCGGACCGGCGGCACGCCCTTCAGGGCGTTGACGATCTCGTCGCCGGACAGGGTCTCGTACTCGAGCAGCGCCTTGGCCAGAGTGTGGAGGTCTTCCATCTTCTCGGTCAGGATCCGACGGGCCTCGTCCTCGCCAGCCTTGACCAGGGTCTTCACTTCCTTGTCGATCAGGTTGGCGGTCTCTTCCGAGACGTTCTGGTTGCGGGCCACGGAGTGGCCGAGGAAGACCTCTTCCTGGTTCTCGCCGTACTCGACGGCGCCGAGCAGATCCGAGAAGCCCCACTTGGTGACCATCGCCCGGGCGAGCTTGGTCGCCTGGCTGATGTCGGACGAGGCGCCCGAGGTGACCTTGTCCTTGCCGAAGATCAGCTCCTCGGCGACGCGGCCGCCGAACAGGATCGCCAGCCGCGAGGTCATCTGCTCATAGGACATCGAGAACCGGTCGCGCTCCGGCAGCTGCATGACCATGCCCAGCGCGCGGCCGCGCGGGATGATCGTCGCCTTGTGGACCGGATCGGTGGCCGGGACGCTGAGCGCCACCAGGGCATGGCCGCCCTCGTGATAGGCGGTCAGCTTCTTCTCCTCGTCGGTCATGACCATCGAGCGGCGCTCGGCGCCCATCATGACCTTGTCCTTGGCGTCCTCGAAGTCGCGCATGGTGACCATGCGGCGGTTCTTGCGCGCCGCCATCAGCGCCGCCTCGTTGACGAGGTTCGACAGGTCCGCGCCGGAGAACCCGGGCGTGCCGCGGGCGATGGTCTTGACCTCGACGTCGGCGGCCAGCGGCACGTTCTTCATGTGCACGCGCAGGATGCGTTCGCGGCCGGTAATGTCCGGGTTCGGCACCACCACCTGGCGGTCGAAGCGGCCCGGACGCAGCAGCGCGGGGTCGAGGACGTCCGGACGGTTGGTGGCGGCGATCAGGATGATGCCTTCGTTGGCCTCGAAGCCGTCCATCTCGACCAGCAGCTGGTTGAGGGTCTGCTCACGCTCGTCGTTGCCGCCCCCGAGGCCCGCGCCGCGATGGCGACCCACGGCGTCGATTTCGTCGATGAAGATGATGCAGGGGGCGTTCTTCTTCGCCTGCTCGAACATGTCGCGCACGCGGCTGGCGCCGACGCCGACGAACATCTCGACGAAGTCGGAACCCGAGATGGTGAAGAACGGCACCCCGGCCTCGCCGGCGACGGCGCGGGCGATCAGGGTCTTACCCGTACCGGGCGGGCCGACCAGCAGCGCCCCCTTCGGGATCTTGCCGCCCAGGCGCTGGAAGCGCTGCGGGTCCTTCAGGAAGTCGACGATTTCGCTCAGCTCTTCCTTGGCCTCGTCGACGCCGGCGACGTCGTCGAAGGTGACGCGGTTCTTGTTCTCGGTCAGCAGCCGGGCCTTGGACTTGCCGAAGCCCATGGCCCCGCGCGCGCCGCCCTGCATCTGCCGCATGAAGAAGATCCAGACGCCGATCAGCAGCAGGATCGGCAGCGAGTTCAGGATGAATCCGAGCAGGGTGAAGCCGCCGGCCGGCTTTACCGAGATGTCCGCGCCTTGGGCCTCGAGCCGCTTGACCAGGTCGTCCTGATTGGCCGGGGTGACGGCGGTGTAGACCTTGTCGGCCTGGTCGCGCACTTCGACGGCGGCGCCGCGGATCACGGCCTGCTTCACCTCGCCGGAATTCACCTTCGACAGCAGCTGCGAATAGGTGATCTCGCCCTGCGCCGCGGCGCGGCCGCC
>NZ_JBIIGK010000200.1:0-4367 GCF_044236515.1 Phenylobacterium sp. | reverse complement strand
CGTAGGCCGCGGCGATGGCGTCGGCCAGGGTCTCGGCGGCGGCGGGCGCGGCGACGACAGCCAGACCCGCGGCGGTGAGGATCACGGCCAGCGGACGGCCGCGAAGATGCTTCGACATTCGATACCCTTCGATCTTCACGTCGGTCGGAGACGGCTCAGAGCTATCCAGCGAGCCTATCGGTAACCGTCTTTCATCTTTGCTATCGTCACCGGCGGTTTCGGGGATGTTTCAGAAGCTATTCAGAAGGCGAAACCGTGTTCCGCCTCGAAACCGGCCAGGACCGGCGGGGTTGCATCGAACAACTCACGGCGCCCGACCCCGTCCTCGGCGCGCAGGTAGAGGCAGGCCTTTCCGACCGGCCCGTCGCGCTCGACGAGGCCGAGACGACCGCTCGGCGACAGGGCCGAAAGCCACGACTTGGGCGCACGGGCGACGGCGCCCTCCACCACGATCAGGTCGAACTCCCCGCCGGGGGTCCCCGACAGGTCGCCGCCCTCGACGCGGGTCACCGTCAGGCCCATGTCCTCAAGCACCGCGGCGGCATAGGGGGCCGCAATCGCCAGGGCGCGTTCGCCAGGCATCGGCCGCAGTTCCTGCAGCAGCTTGGAGACGTCGCGCGGCTTCAGGAGGTAGCGGCCCGGCGCGTATTCGACCTCGATGTCGGCATAGGCCAGATAGCTGCGTTCGGCCGGTACATACTGCTCACGCGGCAGCGCCCGCATGGCGTCATGGATGCGCACGTCGGTGACGTCCTGCGTGCGCACCTGGCTCTCCACCATGTTCAGGCGGGCGGCGGCGAGGTCGGCCATGGGTCCTCTGATCCTCAAGAATGACGCGGGCTTATATGGCTGCGCCGCACCTCAAGGCAATGCGCAGCGCAGGACAGGCGTTGCCGGGGCGGGGGCGTTCTGTTAGCCATCGCCCTCCCCCGGCTGGCCTGATGGCGGAGTGGTGACGCAGCGGACTGCAAATCCGTGCACCCGGGTTCGATTCCCGGTCAGGCCTCCAACACCTCACATTCGCGACTACGAGGCGCCGCGCTGGCCGACGCGAGCCGTGCCGTCGGGGAATTTCTCCATTTCGACCTGGCCGCCCTCCGGCACGACCCCGAGGTCATATTCGGCGGCCGGCGCGATCAGCCACGTCCGACGGCCGGCGACGGCGAGGACCGTCACCGCGGAAGCCCAGGTGTTGGCTGCGACCGACTTCAGCGTGTGAAAAACCGCCGGGCTGCGCCAGGCGGCAGGATTGTCCGGATCGCAATGGGCGATGATCCGACCGCCCTGATCGCCGGACACCATCACCTTGACCTTGTCGGGACGCAGCGCCTCGGGAAACCGCGGGTCGACAAGCCACTGGCAGGCGAAATCAGCGCATTCGCCGGGACGTTTTTCGTAGATCGTGCAGCCCCGGCCCGGCTTGCAGTGCGCGCACCAGCGCCCGGCGGGCTTTTCCAGGGCGCCGATGCCGAGCACCTTGCAGCAGAAGGTGCAGGAGCCACAGGTTCGGCCTTGGGCGGGGATCATGCCCTTAATTACCGCGAGTCGAAGACCGACGGGCGGTGGTGCGAAAAGGGTCGCGGCCGAGACCGATTTGGCTCCTTGAGAGGATAGAGCCGAAGCTTCACAGGACCCACGCTCCCCCATCATCTGGAAGCTGACGACCATGACGCCGATCCTGGCGCTGCCGCAGGACCATAGCCTGCGGCGCAGCCTGACCGAGGAGATGCACCTGCGGCGGATGCCGGCCTTCTCGGCCCCGGCGCGCCTGTTGCAACTGGTCATGCACTCGGGCGAAGGCCATGCCGACGACGACCGGGCGTGCGCCGACGCACTCTGCGATCGGCTCGGCGCGCCGCGCCCGGGCCCCGGCCGGTTCATCAGCGTCGCGGCTGGCGGCTATGCCTTCGTCTGGGAGCGGCACACCGAGTTCAGCACCTACACCTTCGTGCGCGAGGGCGCGTTCGGCGCGCCGTTCGGGGTCGAGCCCTGGGCGGGCCTGCCAGGCGATCTGATCGCCGCCCTGCCCGGCCAGTTGATCCGCGCGACCCAGATCGCCGTCCGCGGCCGGGACGAGCCGGCGCCGACGGAGGCCGAGGTCGCGTCCCTGTTCGCGGCCGAGGAGTGCGTGGTCTGCGACGTCGACGATGGCGCGGCGCGGATCTGGTCGGACTTCCGCCTGCACGAGGACGGTTTCGGCCGACTCCTGATCCAGGACCTGTCGCTGAGCGGCGGCGAAACCTCGCGGCTCGTCCAACGGCTGCAAGAGGTGGGCGCCTATCGCAACATGGCGCTGCTCGGCCTGCCCGTCGCCCAGGCGCTGACGCCGGCGGTGACGCGCCTGGAGAGCGATCTTGCGCGGCTGGCTCAGGACGTGGCCTCGGGCGTCGAGGACGAGGCGGCGCTCGAGGAACTCGCCGCACTGTCGGCGGAACTGGCCCGGCTCAGCGCCGAAACGCGCTACCGAATGAGCGCGACCCGCGCCTATGCCCAGCTCAGCCTCGACCGGCTGCACGGCCTGGCCCCGGCGCGGGTGGCGGGCCGGCAGTCGCTCGCCGACTTCACCGAACGGCGACTGCTGCCGGCGCTGCGCACCTGCCAGTCGTTTTCCGAACGCCTCGATGACCTTTCGCAGCGAGCGGCCTGGATCAGCGGGCTGCTGAGGACGCGGATCGAGACGGCCCTCGCCCGTCAGAGCCGAGACCTGCTGGCCTCGATGAACCTGCGCACCAACCTTCAGCTACGCCTGCAGGAGACCGTCGAGGGCCTGTCGGTGGTGGCCATCAGCTACTACGCGGTCGGCCTGATCGGCTACGTCGTCAAGCCGCTGGCGCACGGCCGGATCGATCCGGCCTGGCTGACCGCGATCGCGGCCCCGGTCGTCGCGGTCGGGGTCTGGCTGGCCCTGCGGCGGGTGCGGCGTCGACTGCAGGACGCCGAGGGCTGACCCCCCTATTTCGCCAGGTGCAGGTTGGCGATCTGGCGCGCGATGGCCTGGAACACCTTGTCGAGCTCCGAGGCGTTGCGGACGTCGTAGTAGTGGTCGGCCGAGGTGGCGCAGTCCTCAAGCAAACCGCTGTCGCCATCCTCGACGCGGATAGCGTAGATCTCGATGTCCACGCCGGGCGCCTTCATCGCGGAGCAGAGCTTGCTCAGGCGGTCGTCGAGCGCCGCCTTGCGTGTGCCGGCCGAGCCGGTGGTCAGCGCCGCGCCGTTCTTCTTAAGGACCCTGCCCTGCCAGATGTAGCCGGTTCCTGAGTAAGGGCTCTCGTTGTGGTTCTCGGACTTGACGGCGGAGATGGTGTTGTCGCCGTCGGTCATCAGCACGACGACCTTGCGCAGCTTTGCGGTCCCGTAGTCGCCGCCGTCGGCGAACGGGGCGTTGGGCGACAGGCTGTGCCAGGCCCAGACCAGACCCAGCGGGATGTTGGTCGAGCCTTCGGCGTTCAGGTTGTCGATCGCCGAGCGCAGGCCTCTGAAGTCCGTGCCGAGGCGGCGGATGGGGCGCAGGCTGCAGCCCTTGTTGGGGCCGCGGTCCGTTCCGAGGTTCGAGGTCCTGACGTATTTGGCGATCGCCCCCTGGCGGGCCTTCCAGTGGGTCGCGACGGGATCGGTCAGGTAGTTGTTCTCGTAGTCGTCGCTGTCGGGCTCGTCGGGCCAGAAGTAGGGCGTGAAGAGCCGCGGACCGCCGGTCGGGGCGGCGTCGGAGATGTCGAAGGGCGCGCGGCGGCTTTCGACGCAGCCGGCCCAGCTGGTTCCGAGGTTGGCGAGCAGGTCGAAGCGGTTGGCGTGCTGGGCGCCCGAGGAGCCGGTGGTGAAGATCTGGTCGTTGATCGGCGAAGAGCCGTCCTGGTCCAGCCAGGACTCGTAGCGGTAGGTCGTGCCGACGTTCACCGTGTGGGAGAACGGGACCAGGGCGATACGGACGGCGTCAGGCTCGGTTGAGCGGGCGGCGGCCTGCTCCATGAAGGTGACGAAGTTCTTGGCGGCGGTCTTCAGGCGCGAAAGCTTGGGGCTGCCGTTCTGGACCATGGAGCCGGTGTTATCGAGCACCAGGGCGATCTCGAGCCGGACGTCGGCCCGGACGACTTCTGCGTCGGCGGCGACGGTGACGTGGTCGGAGGAGATCAACTCGCCGACGAGGGGCTCGAAGCTCACCGAAGCCGAGGCCAGGACCCGGCCCTGATCACCGTAGCGGAACGTGGAGCCGGCGAGGTCGAAGGTCCGAGAGAGCCGGAGATTCTGGCGCAGGTAGCGTTCGCCGACGGTCTGGAGCTCGGCGTCGGTGCGGGCGCTGGAGCGGGCGGCGGCCAGGGCGGCGGAGTCGAGGGCGTCCTGCAGCTGGACCTTGCCGCTGACGGCGCTGG
>NZ_JBIIGK010000199.1:0-4404 GCF_044236515.1 Phenylobacterium sp. | reverse complement strand
CAGTACGCGCCGACCACCAAGACGGTGCATCAGATCCCGCTGCTGATCTTCCCGCCCTGGATCAACAAGTTCTACATCCTGGACCTGCGGCCCGAGAACTCGATGATCCGCTGGCTGACGGATCAGGGCCTGACCGTCTTCGTCGCCTCCTGGGTCAACCCGGGGCCGGAGCTCGCCGGCCGGACCTTCGAGGATTACATGCGCGAAGGGATCTACGCCGCCACGGCCGCCGCGATCGAGCAGTCGGGCGCGCCCCAGGTCAACGCCGTCGGCTACTGCATCGGCGGCACGCTGCTGGCGTCGGCGCTGGCGCACATGGCGGCGAAGGGTGTCCAGCCGATCGCCTCGGCGACTTTCTTCGCCGCCCAGCAGGACTTCTCGGAAGCCGGCGACCTGCGGCTGTTCACCAGCGAGCCGTGGCTGAAGAGCCTGGAGCAGAAGATGGACGAGGCCGGCGGCGTGCTGCCCGGGGCCGCCATGGCTGACACTTTCAACATGCTGCGGGCCAACGACCTGATCTGGTCGTTCTTCGTGAACAACTATCTCCTGGGCAAGGAGCCGAAGCCCTTTGACCTGCTGTTCTGGAACTCCGACCAGACGCGGATGCCCAAGACCCTGCACCTGTTCTACCTGCGCCGGTTCTACGGCGAGAACGCCCTGTCCAAGGGCGAGCTGGAGTTGGACGGCGAGCGGCTCGATCTCGGGAAGGTGACGATCCCCGTTTACATGCAGTCCTCACGGGAGGACCACATCGCCCCGGCCCGGTCGGTCTACAACAGCGCTAAGCTGTTCGGCGGTCCCACCACGTTCACGCTCTCCGGTTCGGGCCACATCGCCGGGGTGATCAACGCCCCGGCGGCGCAGAAGTACCAGCACTGGGTGGCCGACGGCCTGCCGCCCACCCTCGCCGAATGGCAGGCGAACGCCGTCGAGCACCCAGGCTCCTGGTGGCCGCACTGGGCGGAGTGGCTGAAGGCTCGGTCGGGGCCGAAGGTCCCGGCGCGCAATCCGGCGAAGGGCTTGCTGGCGCCGCTGTGCGATGCGCCGGGGGAGTATGTGAAAGTCCGCTCCTAGGCGGCGGTCCTGCGCGGCCGCAATCCCAGCCAGGCCAGGGTGATCAGCGCCCCGATCGGCGCCGAGAACTTGAGGATCCACGGGGCTATCTCGCTCTCGCGACCGAATCCGGCGCTGATCAGCCCGATCTCGGCCGGCGAGAAGCCGCCCTGCCCGGTCGTCCAGTTGAACCAGGCCCGCCCGACACCGACGAGGGCCAGCGCCACCCATAGCGGCTTGAGGCGCAGGTCGCGGCTGGTCGCCGCCAGCACCGCGGCCGCCAGCATCACCAGCGGGCTGAGCAGAGCGGAGGCGAGAAAGCCGAGATGCCGCGCCGTCTTGCCGGCGAAGGTGAAAGTGTTGGCCCGTAGCGTTCCTGGAGCGAGCCGGGTGACGGCCAATCCCTCGACGGTGGATCGCTCTCCCTGGCGCTTGACGGCTGTGCGGACGACAAGATCGGCGCCGGCGTAGCGGTAGAGATGAAGGACCGCGACGGCCTCCCCCTGGTCCAGCCGGCCGGGCGACCAGCCAACCGCCTTTACCTGGCGCGGCGGCGAGTCGGGCGCGGCGTCGGCCGCCGCGGCGATGGCCTGCCGGTAGTCAGCGGTGGCGAGGAAGCGGCTCGAGAGCGCGCCGTCGACGGCGCGCCAGTCTTTGGCCTGCACCGCCCGGAAGAAGTCGCGGGCCGTCCGGTCGGCCTCGGCGTCGAGACGCGGCGCGCAAGCCGCGAGGGCGGCGCCAAGCAGCGCCGCGGCGATCCAGCTCCATCGCCTCATGTTGATGATCCCCCCGCCCTGGGGCGGAGGTTAGCCGCCGCTCAGGCCGGACGGAAGGTCAGCGCCAAGCCGTTGTTGCAGTAGCGCAGCCCGGTGGGCTTCGGCCCGTCCGGGAAAAGGTGGCCGTGGTGACCCAAGCATTGGGCGCAGTGATACTCAGTGCGACGAACGCCGATGGCGTAGTCGACCTTCGTGCCGATGGCCCCGGGCAGCACGCGGAAGAAGCTCGGCCAGCCGGTGCCGCTCTCGAACTTCCAGTCGGACCGGAAGATCGCCAGGCCGCAGCCTGCGCAATGGAAGGTTCCCTTGCGCTTCTCGCGGTTCAGCGAGCTGGATCCAGGCCGCTCCGTCGCCTCGTGTCGCAGAACCGAATAGGCGTCGGATGGCAGCCGTTTGCGCCACTCGGCATCCGACAGTTTGCGGAACGGCGAGGCGGCGTAAAGGTCATTGCCAGCAGCAAAGGCCAGCCCGCCGGTGAAGGCGAGGCTTGTGGCGCCCAGCATCAGGGAACGGCGGTCCATCGGGTTCATGCAAATAAGGTGGCCCGTCCTGCGTGCGGCGCAAGCGGCGCCTTATTCGACGTCGAAAACGAAGGTCTTCTCGACCTGACCCTCGAGCAGCACCTTGATCATGTACCGGCCCTTGGGGTCGCCTTCGGCCACCGACCAGGTGTTGAAGATCATGCCGTCGTCGTGCCTTACGACCCGCTCGCTGACGGCGCTGCGCCCGTCGGCGGAGACAGTAACCCCCTGCCCCGGCGCGCCCTTCCAGGTGGCGGAAGCCGGCAGGATGAACTCTTCGCGGTAGCGCACCTCCGCCTTCGGGGTATCGACCACCATCATCCAGCCGTAGCCCTGCTTCTTGGCGAGGGAGACGGTGCGCGACGGACGGAAGTCGGCGCCTTCGAACACGCCAAACTCCGAGGCGATGATGTTCGTCCGAGCCTCGGCCTGAACGACGACAGGAGTCGCCGCGAGGAGCAGCGAGGCCGTGAGCGTGGGCGCGAGCGCCAGGGCGCCTAGCAGGGTTTTCATGCGAACTCCGATCGAAGTTGCATGATGACAACCCGGATCGCGCCAACCCGCTAGTTGGCGGAGGGTCGCAGCGTCAGAGCCCCGCACCCTCCGGCAGGCCGAGCATGATATTGAGATTCTGAACCGCCGCGCCTGACGCGCCCTTCCCGAGGTTGTCGAGCAGGGCCACGAGGCGCGCCTGGGCGCCGTCGGCGCCGCCGAAGACGAACAGGCGCAGGCGGTTGGTGTCGTTCAGGCTCTCCGGATCGAGGTCGGCGACATACCCGGCCGCTCCGGCCCGGCGCTTCTGCAGGTCGGCGCATTCCGCCTCGCTGGCCACCTCGACGAAAGCCTCGCCCGCGTACCAGTCGGCCAAGGCGGCCCGCAAATCCGCCGTCGACGGCTTGCCGGGGAGCGCCCAGAGCTGCAGCGGAACATCCACCAGCATCCCCTGGGCGTAACGCCCGACCGAGGGGGCGAACAGCGGCGCGTGCGCGAGGCCGGTGTGCGCCTGCATCTCCGGCAGGTGCTTGTGCGCGAGGTTGAGGCCATAGGTCCGGTAGGCGTCGCTCGTTCCCGCCGGCGCGGCGGCGAATTCTTCGATCAGGCCGCGGCCGCCGCCGGAGTAGCCGGAGATGGCGTTGACCGTCACCGGGAAGTCGGCCGGCAGCAGGCCCGCGGCAACCAGCGGCTTCACCAGGCCGATGAAGCCGGTCGGATAGCAGCCCGGATTGCTGACTCGCCGTGAGGCGGCGATCGCCGCCCGCTGGTCCTTGGCCATCTCCGGGAAGCCGTAGGTCCAGCCGGCCGCCGTCCGGAAGGCGGTCGAGGCGTCGATGACCCGCACGGCTTCCGAGGTGATCAGGCTCACCGCTTCCTTCGCCGCCTCGTCGGGCAGGCAGAGGACGACCGCATCGACGCCGTTCAGCAGCTCGGCGCGCGCGGTCGCGTCCTTGCGCCGCGCGGGGTCGATGGAGACGATCTGGAGATCGGCGCGGCCTTCCAGCCGCTGGCGGATCTGCAGCCCGGTGGTGCCGGCTTCGCCGTCGATGAAAACTGTCTGGGGCATGGTGTCTTGATCAGATCGAAAAAGAGAAAGGGCGCTTCGGTTTCCCGAAGCGCCCCGTCCGTAAACGCGAGTTGTCGCGCGCGGCTTAGCGCTTCGAGAACTGGAAGCTGCGGCGGGCTTTGGCCTTGCCGTACTTCTTACGCTCAACGACGCGCGGATCGCGGGTCAGCAGACCGTGCGGCTTGAGCACGGCGCGCAGGCCGGGCTCGTAGTAGGTCAGGGCCTTGGAGATGGCGTGACGCACGGCGCCGGCTTGGCCGGAGAGGCCCGAGCCTTCGATGGTGCAGATCACGTCGAACTGGCCGGTGCGGTCCGACAGCTCGAACGGCTGGGCGATCATCATGCGCAGCACCGGACGGGCGAAATAGACCGTCTGGTCGCGACCGTTGATGGTGATCTGGCCCTTGCCCGGCTTGATCCAGACGCGGGCGATAGCGTTCTTGCGCTTGCCGGTCGCGTAAGAGCGGCCCTGAGCGTCGATCTTCGGCTCACG
>NZ_JBIIGK010000063.1:0-16105 GCF_044236515.1 Phenylobacterium sp. | reverse complement strand
GCCGCGCCGGTGAAGGCCGGAGCGTTCACCGATCCGGACGGTGATTCCGGAGCCGGCGGCGGCGCGGCCGAGGTGCGGGCGCGCATCGCCCAGTACCCGATGACCGAGGCCGCCAAGGCCAAGATGATCGAGCTCGAGACCTCGACCCGCGACGTCCTGCCAGGCAAGACCGCCGAGGAACGGCGCGAGATTCTCAGCAAGATCAGCTACGCGCAGTTCCTGCGGACCTACTGGGAGGTCCCGGAGGAGGTCATCGCCTTCTTCCAGAAACGGCCGCACGGCCTATGGGGCGTCGGCATCGACGCCATGTCGGCGTGGGGCTCCCTGCGGTCGTCGTACCCGGGCGGCAAGGGGACCATGCCGCCGCGGCCGAAGCACGGCAGCGATGGCGGCGACTCCGAGGGCCACAAGGACGCCTATATCCACCACTTCCCCGACGGCAACGCCTCGGTGGCGCGGTTGCTGGTCCGCCGGCTGGCGCCGGGCTCGGCCCCGGGGAACACGATGGAAGACATCGTGCTGGCCGACTTCGACTATTCGACCCTCGACCGGCCGCAGAACAAGGTCCGCATCCGCCTGAATTCCACGGCCGTGCGGGTGCGCAACGACGGCGACCGCGTCGACGTCGGTTATGTCGGCCGCGACGGCCGGTTGAAGCGGGTGCGGGGCAAGGCGGCGGTTCTCGCCTGCTACAACAGCATGATCCCCTACATCCTTGAGGGTGTCGGCGACGATCAGGCCGAGGCGCTGCGAATGAACGTGAAGGCGCCGTTCGTTTACACCAACGTCGCGCTGCGCAACTGGCGGGCCTGGAAGGCGCTTGGGGTCAACCATGTCAACAATCCGGGCGGCATGTACTCGTCGATGTCGCTGGATTTCCCGGTCAGCCTCGGCACCTACCAGTTCGCCCGCACGCCGGATGATCCGATCGTCGTGCACCTGCTCTACGTGCCGACCGCACCCGGGGAAGGGCTAATGCGCGAGCAGTATCGCCTGGGCCGCGCCCAGCTCTACGGCATGACCTTCGCCGACTTCGAAAACCCGCTGCGCGACGAGATGACCCGCATCCTCGGGCCTGGCGGCTTCGTCTTCGACCGCGACGTGGCGGCGATCACGGTCAACCGCTGGGGCCACGGCTACGCCTTTACGCCCGAGCCGCTGAACACCGATCCGCAGCAGGGCGCGCGCGAGGAACTGGCGCGACGTCCGGTCGGCAGGGTGACGATCGCCAACTCCGACGCGGGCTGGGATGCTTATACGCATGTCGCCATTGATCAGGCCTACCGCGCCGTGGCTGAGATCGCCGAAATGAGCTGACTGGTATAGGAGAGGGGCGACGACTCTGGGTCCCAGGACTCAGGATCTTCGATAAGGAAACGAAGAATGAGAAAAAACACGACGTTGCTGGCCGTCTCTGGCGTGCTGGCTTTGGGAGGGGCGCTTGCCGTCGCGACAGCGAGCCAGGTCTTGGCCGAAACGTCGGCCGCATCGTCGCCGGGGGTGGCGGTCTACGCCGGCAAATGTGCGGCCTGCCACGGGGTGGAGCCCTCGGGCGGCGAGCATGCGCCGCCGCTGGCCGGCGCCGACTTCTGGAGCAAGTGGGAGGGCCAGCCCGCCCGCGCACTCTACAGCCGCATCATCAGCACCATGCCGATGGACGCGCCCGGAACGCTGAGCGAGGCCGAGACCCTGGCGCTGGTCGACTACTTCGTTCGCCTCAACACCGGCACCGAGCTCGTCGCCACGGTCAAGACGGCGAACGAGCTGAACGCCCTCACCATGCCGGCGGCCAAATAAGCCACGGCCAAAATCCATATTAGGGAGACGACTTCATGCTGCGTAGTTCGATCATCGCGCTCGCCCTGTTCGCCGCCGGCGCCGCCGCGGCCCAGGAGCATCCGGTAAAGGTCTCGCCGGCGGACGCGGCCGGCCCGGTCTTCAAGCGCGCCGGCGCCCAGACCGAAGCCAACGGCAACCTCGATTTCCTGATGCTCGGCTCGACGGATAAGACGTTCACGAGCGGCGTCTACAACGCCCCCAAGAAGCACAGCTTCAAGACCGACGGCTATCCGGTCGACGAGTTCATGTACTTCTTCAAGGGCGGCGTGACCCTGACCTCGGCCGATGGCACGGTGACCAAGATCGGTCCCGGCGACGCGGTGACCCTGGCCAAGGGCTGGAAGGGCACCTGGGAAAGCGACGGCTATTCCAAGTTCTACGCCATCTACGACGACAAATAAGACCTGGGATCGCCGGCGCGGCGACGCGCCGGCGTCCTGCCTGACATCTGTTTTCTGGAGATCCGCCTTGAAGTCTGGTTTCGCTTTCGCCGCTGCGGCGGCCCTCGTGTTCGCGGCGTCGTCCGCCGCGGCCCAAGTCGCCAAGCCGCCGGCTTTCGCCGCCTGCCAGTCCTGCCACGCCGTGACCAAGGGCCAAAAGTCGGGCATGGGCCCGAACCTGTTCGGCGTCGGCGGCCGCAAGGCCGGCACGCTGGCCGACTACAAGTACTCGCCGGCCATGGTGAAGTACGGTCAGCCCTGGACCCGCGCGAACCTGATCGAGTTCATCAGCAACCCGCGCACCGCCGTCCCCGGCACCAAGATGATCTATCCGGGTCAGAAGAACCCGCAGATCGCCGGGCAGCTGGCTGACTACCTGCTGTCCCTGAAGTAAGACATCAGGCCGCCCGGCTTACGGGCGGCCCGTTTCCTCAGGCCGCCCGCAAGGCGGGCGGGAGGCGACGCTCGGTCCAGCGCGTCGCCTGGTCGTAGGCGTGCGCGACCTCCAGGCATGCGAGGTCGCGTCGCCGCGGCGCGACGATCTGCAGGCCCATCGGCAGGCCCCGGGCATCGAAGCCGGCCGGCACCGCCATGGTGGGACAGCCGCTCATGGTGATCAGCACCATCAGCTTCATCCACTCGTGATAGGTCTGCATCTGCTGGCCGGCGATGACCTGCGGCCAGCGCTGCTCGACCGGGAACGGGAACACCTGGCAGCCGGGCAGGACCAGGTAGTCGTAGCGATCAAACAGGTCGGCGATCGCGCGGTGCCACTGGTTGCGGACCGCCAGGGCGTTGGTGACGTCGAGGGCCGACAGCTTCATCAGCGACTCGACCTCGAACCTCGCTTCCGGCTTCATCAGCGCCCGGCGGGCGGGGTCGTCATAATAGGCCTTGAGGCCGGGGCCCGACTCCCAGGCGCGCAATACCTTCCAGGCGTTCCAGACGGTGTCGACCGACATGGCGGGCAAGGCTGGCTCGACGGAAACGCCGATGGCGTCGAACGTCTTCAGGGCGGTCTCGCACAGGGGCAGGACGCCGGGCTCGAGCGGGACCTTGCCGCCGAAGTCCCCGAGCCATGCGGCCCGCTTGCCCTTCTGGTCGCGGCCGATGGGACGGGCGAAGACCGCAGGATCCTCCTCGAGGGACAACGGCGAGTGGTCGTCGAATCCGGCCATCACGGAGAGCAACAGCCCCAGGTCCGGGACGCTGCGGCCCATCGGCCCAGGCACGCTGAGCCCAGCGTAGAAGCCGCCCGGGGCGTAGACCCGGCCGAAGCTTGGGCGGAAGCCGAAGACGTTGTTCCAGGCGGCGGGATTGCGCAGCGAGCCCGCATGGTCGCTGCCGTCGGCGACCGGCGCCATGCGCATCGCCAGCGCTACGCCGGCCCCGCCGCTGCTGCCGCCGGCCGAACGGCTGAGGTCGTAGGGGTTCCGCGTCGGGCCGAACACCTCGTTGAAGGTGTGGGAGCCGAGGCCGAATTCCGGCGTGTTGGTCTTACCGATGAAGACGCCGCCGGCCTGGCGCATGCGGCTCACGAAGGGGGCGTCGGCCTGGGCGATGTTGTTGCGCAGGAACGCCGCGCCGGAGGTCGTCGGCAGGCCCTTCACGGCGGCGAGGTCCTTCACCGCCAGCGGGAAGCCGAAGAGGGCGCCGGGCGTCGCCCCACGGGCCAGCTCGGCGTCCTTCGCGCGTGCCTCGGCCAGCAGCGGCTCGCGCGGTACGCGGCTGACGATGGCGTTGACCGGCCCGTTCTGGCGGTCGACGTGGTCGAGATAGGCGCCCATCACCTCGACGCAGGAGACCTGCTTGCGGCGAATGGCGTCGGCGAGCTGCACGCCGCCCATCGCCACGATCGGGTTGAGGCGCGCCGGCTGCGCGACGGCGAGGCTGGGCGCCGCGGCGAGGGCGGAGGCCGCCGCCAGAAGTCCGCGCCGCGACACCGGAAACTCAGACGCCATGCTGCTCTCTCGCTGAACGGGTGGTGGGGGCGCCGAGGGCTTCGGCGCGCCGGCTGTCAGGCCTGGTAGACGGTACGCCCGCCCGCGACGGTTCGGAAGATTTTGATGTCCTTGATCTTCTCGGGGTTCGCCGTGTGCGGATCCTCGGCGAGGACCACGAAGTCCGCGAGCTTGCCCGGCGTGATCGAGCCCTTGATGTTCTCCTCGAACGAGGCGTAGGCGCCATTCAAGGTCTGAACCTTGATGGCCTCGGCGACGGTTATTCTCTGGTTGGCGCCCCAGGTCTCGCCGTTCCAGCCCTTGCGGGTGACCATGCCCTGGATGCCCATCAGCGGCGCGAACGGACCGGGCCGGAAATCGGAGCCGGCCGTTGCGTGGATGCCGGCATCCAGGAACTCGCGGAACGGCATCGCCCGCTTCATCATCGCCTCGCCGTAGAACTTGAACTTGTCGGAGTTGTAGTAGGCGTAGGTCGTGAACACCGCCGGCACGACGTTCAACGCCTTCATCCGGCGCAGGATATCGTCGTTGATGAAGGTGCAGTGGGTGATCTTCCAGCGCGCATCTCGGGTCGGATAAAGGCGGTTGGCGCGCTCGAAGGCGTTCAGCGACATCTCGATCGCCGCATCGCCGTTAGCGTGCAGGTTCACCTGGATCCCGGCGCGGTGCACGCGCTCGACCCAGGCGTTCAGCTCGTCCTGGGTGAAGGTGATGTTGCCTTGGTAGGGCGAGTTCGAGCCCGGGTAGGGGTGGCTGAGGCCGGCGGTGCGCTCCGAGAACGAGCCGTCGGTGGTGTGTTCTGACGTCGCGCCGAACCGGATCCACTCGTCGCCGACGCCGGTGCGGATTCCGTTCGCGATCTGCGCGTCCAGCATCTTGCCGCTGGTCTCATAGCTCACCCGGTGGAGCAGGTCGCCGCGCGCCCGCAGGGTTTGCAGCATGCCCAAATCCGGGCCCCCATTGTGATGGACGCCGGTCAGGCCGTAGCGGGCGAACTGCTTGGAGATGTGCGCCGCGCCGGCCAGTTCGCGCTGGTATTCCTGCTCGGGCGTGAAGGTCTCGCGCTTGCCGACGTTCTCGAACACCCGGCGGGCGGTGTCGGTCACCCGGCCGGAGAGCTCGCCGTTCGGCATCTTGTCGTAGGTGCCGCCCTGGATGTCAGGCGTCGCCTTGGTGACGCCGGCCATCTGCAGCGCCTTGGTGTTGTAATAGGAAGTGTGGCCGCCGCGGTGGCGGACCACGACCGGATGCGTGGTCGAGACCTTGTCGAGGTCGAAGCGGTTGATCTCGCGGCCGTCGCGCACCTTGGTGTCGTCGTAGAAATAGCCTTCGATCCAGTAGTCCGGCGGCGTCTGCTGCGCCTTGGCGCGGAGCTTTGCGATGATGCTGTCGAGGGTGACGAACTCGACCTCAAACGGGTTGCCGACCAGCACGTCGTACAGAAGGTTCGTGCCGTACGGGTGGCAGTGAGTGTCGATGAACCCGGGCACGATGGTCATGCCCTGGGCGTCGAAGGTCTGGGTCCCAGGGCCGGCGAGGCTGCGGATTTCCTCGTTGGTTCCCACGGCGGTGAATCGGCCACCGGAGATCGCCAACGCCTGAGCCCGCGGCGCGGCGTCGTCCACGGTGTAAACATTGGCGTTCACGACAACGAGGTCCGGCCGCAGGGTCGCGGCGAGCGAGAGCCCCGGCCAGGCGGCGGTGAGCGCTCCGGCGCCGGCGAGCAGGGTCCGGCGGCTTTGGTCGATCGTCATCTCGGCATCCTCCCCGTGGCCCTCTGGACCCAGCGCCCGTTCTGGGCTGCCGCAGGCATTCAGAGGCGTGATCCCACGGCCGTCAAGGCCAAGCCGGAGACCAGTGTTCGGGAGAATGGGCGCAGCGCGCCTCCCCGAGGAGGATTTGTGAGGTTTTCATGTCACGCCTAGTCCGTCAAATGATGCCATCCGCTACCTGGCATTGTGATCACACCGGTCGCCGATATGGTCCCACGCCATCGAGTCAGGGCCCGATCAACGGGCTCCAGCACCCAAAGGGGGAATGTCGAAGTGAGTAACCCAGTACAAGGTAGCGTTGCGTATCGTCGTCTGTGGCTCTCTGGCGCGTCCGCCCTCGGCCTGCTGCTGACGACGGCCCCGGCTGCGGCCCTTGCCCAGTCCGAACCGGCCGACGGCGCGATCGCCATCGACGAGATCGTCGTCACCGCCACCCGCTCGGCCGTCCAGCTGTCCAAGGTCCCGATCAGCGTCGCCGCCGTGTCGAACGAGCAAATCCAGAACCGCGGCCTTAAGGAATTCGGCGACGTCGTGCGCCTGACCCCCGGCATCGCCCTGGGCGCCAATAACCGCCTCGCCATCCGCGGCGTGTCTTCGTCCGCCGGCGCGGCCACCACCGGCGTCTACCTCGACGACGTGCCGATCCAGGTCCGGCAGGTCGGCTACACCGCGGCCAACGTCTTCCCGACCCTGTTCGACCTCGAGCGCGTCGAAGTTCTGCGCGGCCCGCAAGGCACCCTGTTCGGCGCCGGCTCGCAGGGCGGCACCGTCCGCTTCATCCAGCCCGGTCCGAACTTCAGCGGTTATGAAGGCCTCGCCCGCGCAGAAGTCACCAAGGTGCGCGGCGGCGGCTCCGGCTACGAAGCCGGCATGGCCATCGGCGGCCCGATCATCGAGGACAAGGTGGCCTTCCGCGCCAGCGCCTATCACCGCCTGACGCCGGGCTACATCGACCGGGTGGTCGGCCAGGCCTTCATCGAAGACCCGACCATGCCGCCGGTCCGCGACGACGCCATGCGCTTCAACGTGACGGGCGCGCCCTACAAGAATTCGAACTGGGCTGAGGCCAGCTCGGCCCGCGGCGCCCTGGCCATCCGGGCGACCGACAACCTGACCATCACCGTCTCGCTCAACGCCCAGAAGAACTACGAGCACGACCGCAACAATTCGGTCTGGACGTCGCTGACCGACGCCGGCGCGGGCGAGTTCCGTACGCCTCTGTGGCAGAGCGGCCCGACCGGCTCCATCGTCAACGGCGTTCAGCTGACCCCGATGGAAGCGCCGGAACTGAACCGGGCGAAGGACACGCTCTACGTTCCATACGTGAACGTCGAGTGGGCCAACGACGACATCCGGATCATCTCGACGACCTCGGCCCTCGAGCGCGACAGCGACCGCTGGCTCTCGGATTCGTCGTACCTCTACAACTACACGCGCATCCCGGTGATGCCGAACGGCTTCCGCTCGGCCAGCCTCTATGAGGATTGGCAGAACAACATCACCCAGGAAATCCGCGTCCAGTCGGTGGATCCCGACCGACGGCTGACCTGGCTGGTCGGGGCCTTCTACACGCGCAACCGCCAGGGCTCGATCGAGAGCATCTTCTCGAACTTCATGCGCAATGCGCCGACCCAGTTCGGCGACGCGCCCAACTCGCCCTTCCCGGGCGCGGGCACGTTCCTGAACACCTACGGCATCGAGCCGGGTCCGAACTCGCTGATCTACTACTCGATGAGCCGCACCCGCGAAGTGCAGCTGGCCGGCTTCGGTCAGGTGGACTTCAAGATCACGCCGGAACTGACCTTCACGGTCGGCGCCCGCTATGCCCAGAACAAGCTGCAGGGCGAGATCTACCAGGACGGCCCGGAGAATAACCTCAACGCGCCGTACGGTTCGGACTGCACCACCCCGGGCGGCTGCACCCCTGGTGTGGGCGAATGGGCTCCGGTCTTCGTCCGCGAGGGCATGAAGAACAAGGAAAAGGTCTTCAACCCGAAGTTCAGCCTGTCCTGGCAGCGTGACCCCGACAACCTGTTCTACGCCACGGTGGCCAAGGGCTTCCGTCCGGGCGGCGTGCAGGAGCGCCTGCCGGGCGTCTGCTTCGGCGAGCTGGAGAACTTCGGCTACGTCGACGGCTCCGGAAACGTGGTCTCCCCGACCTCGTACGACAGCGACAGCGTCTGGAGCTACGAAGCCGGATCCAAGAACCGGGTTCTGGATGGCCGCCTGTCGGTCGACGGCAGCGTCTACAACATCAAGTGGAAGAACATTCAGACCCGCGTCACCCTGCCGGACTGCGGCTACGCCCTGACCGACAACATGGGTACGGCCACCTCGCGCGGCTTCGACCTAGCCCTGAGCGGCCGGGCCACCGACAATCTGACGCTGTCGGCGGCGATCGGCTACAACTCCACGAAGTTCGACGAGACCAACCCGGCGTTCCAGAAGGGCGACTACGTCCCCGGCGCCGGCGCCCCGTGGGTGCTCCGTCTGTCGTACGACTACACGCGCGAAGTGTCGGACTCGACCGAGTTCTACTCGCGTGGGGACGTCGTCTATAACTCCAAGCCGCGCCTGACCGGCTCGGTGAACCCGAACAGCCCGTCCTACCAGCCGCTGGACCTGCCTGAGCCGGAGACGACGGTGGTCAACGCCCGCCTGGGTGTGATCATGAACGACGTCGACCTGTCGCTGTTCGCCAACAATCTCCTAAACCACCACGAGCGTCTGGGGCGGACCTATACCCGCCGCAGCGTGCTGTTCACGGAGACGTACATGCGTCCCCGGACGATCGGCATCGCGGCCATGGTTCGCTATTGATCTGATCTTCGCTGAGCCGAGCATCGAGCGCCGCCCTGCGAAGGGCGGCGCTTTTTTCTTGCCGCGAGCCGGCGACATTCCACTTCGTGATTACGGCGGGGTGATCTCCCGAAACTGCCGTCCGGCGATGAGACGATGAACGTTCGGAGGCGATCCAGGCGGGCGGGTCGGCATATGCTCGACGACGATTCGTATGATCGCACGCCGACACGTCCTGACCGTGTTGGCGAACAGGGGTCCTGAGTGCAAAACACCAGGGCCGCCGTGGCGGCGCCGAGCCGAGGAGGAAGCTGAGGACGTGGCCAACCTTTACGACCGACTGTCACGCCAATTTCCCAAGGATCGGGGCGCGCCGTTTGCGACCCTGCCAGGCGGGCGGGTGGTCACCTACGCGGCGCTGGAAGCCCGGTCGGCGCAATACGCGCGGGTCCTGCAGGGGCTCGGGCTGGCCGTCGGCGACCGGGTCGCGGTCCAGGCCGAGAAGAACCTCGACATGCTGATGCTCTACCTCGGCTGCTTGCGGGCCGGAGCGGTCTTCCTGCCGCTCAACACAGCCTACACGGCCGGGGAACTCGACTATTTCATCGCCGACGCCGAGCCGGCCCTGGTCGTGTGCGATCCGACACGGCTGGAGAGCGTCGCCGAGATCGCCGCCCGGCGAGGGGCGCCGCACGTCCTAACCCTCGACGCAGCCGGCGCCGGCACGGCGAGTGCGCGGGCTGACGCCGCCGAGCCCGAGTTCGCCACCCTGGACCTGCCGGACGAGGCGCTGGCGGCCATCCTCTACACCTCCGGCACGACAGGCCGGTCGAAGGGGGCGATGCTGAGCCATGGCGCCATGGCCTCGAACGCCTTCGCCCTGGCCGAATGCTGGCGCTATGGCCCGGAGGACGTCCTGCTGCACGCCCTGCCGATCTTCCACACCCACGGCTTGTTCGTGGCGACGAACGTCACCCTAGCCTCGGGCGCCGCGATGATTTTCCTGCCCGGCTTCGATCCGGACGCGGTGATGGCGGCCTTGCCCTCGGCGACGGTAATGATGGGCGTGCCAACCTTCTACATCCGGCTGCTCAAGGACCCGCGGTTCACGCGCGAGGCGGTGGCGCACATGCGCCTCTTCGTCTCCGGCTCGGCGCCGCTGTCCGCGGACGTCCACCGCGAATTCGCCGAGCGCACCGGCCACGCCATCCTGGAGCGCTACGGGATGACCGAGACCAACATGAACACCTCCAACCCCTATGACGGCGAGCGCCGGCCGGGCACGGTGGGGCTGCCGCTGCCCGGGGTCTGCGTGCGGATCGCCGACCCGGAGAGCGGCCGGGTCCTGCCGCAGGGCGAGGTGGGGGTGATCGAGATCAAGGGGCCGAACCTCTTCCACGGCTACTGGCGGATGCCGGAGAAGACTGCGGCCGAGTTTCGCGACGGCTGGTTCATCTCCGGCGATCTCGGGCTGATCGACGATCACGGCTACGTCTCCATCGTCGGCCGGGCCAAGGACCTGATCATCTCCGGCGGTTACAATATCTATCCGGCCGAGGTTGAGACCGCGCTCGACGAGCTGCCTGAGGTGCGGGAGTCCGCCGTGGTCGGCGCGCCGCATCCGGATATGGGCGAGGGCGTGGTGGCGGTGGTGGTGCCGCGCGAGGCGGGCTTCGCCGACGCCGAGCGGCTGACGACGCAGCTGCGCGACAAGCTGGCCCGGTTCAAGCAGCCGCGGCGCATCGTCTTCGTCGACGAATTGCCCAAGAACACCATGGGCAAGGTCCAGAAGTCCCTGCTGAGAGAACGGCTCGCCGACAGCTTCCAGAGTTAAGCGCCATGACCCTACGCCGCTTGGCGGCCGCGACCTGCGCGGCCCTCACCGTCGCCTGTCCGACCGCACCGTCAGCCGCCGGGCCGCAGCGCGGCGACGTCGTGTTCGAGGCGGCGATCCCCGACCTGCAGACGCAGATGGCCCAGGGGCGGCTGACCTCCCAGGACCTCGTACGGGCCTATCAGGCGCGCATCGCCGCCTACGACCATGCCGGACCCGGCCTCAACGCCGTCGTGACCCTCAATCCCCGGGCCCTGGCCGAGGCCGCAGCGCTGGATGCCGAGCGCAAGGCGAAAGGGCCGCGCGGCCCGCTGCACGGCATCCCTGTGCTGCTTAAGGACAACTACGGCACCGCCGACATGCCGACGAGCGCCGGGGCGCTGGCCCTGGCGACGTTCCGGCCGCGGGAGGACGCGACCCAGGTCGCGCGCCTGCGAAAAGCCGGCGCGGTCATTCTCGGCAAAACGACGATGCACGAGCTGGCGTCTGGGGTGACGACGGTGTCGTCGCTGACCGGCTACAGCCGCAATCCATACGACCCTCAGAGGTCGCCCGGGGGATCGAGCGGCGGGTCCGGGGCGGCGGTGGCGGCGAGCTTCGCCGCGGCGGCGCTGGGCTCCGACACCTGCGGCTCGATCCGCATTCCGGCCGCCTATCAGAACCTCTATGGCCTGCGGGCGACGCGCGGCGTCTCGAGCCGAGCGGGTATCGTGCCGCTCTCCGACACCCAGGACATCGGCGGTCCGCTGGCGCGCAGCGTCGTCGACCTGGCGCTGATGATGGACGCCACTGCGGGCGCCGATCCCGAGGATCCCGTCACCACCGACCCCGCCATCGTCCGCCCGGCCAGCTATGCCGCCGCGATTGGGGCGAGCGACCTGCGCGGCGCGCGGATCGGCGTGCTTCGCGACGCGGTCAGCCCCGCCACGGAGGACCAGGAAGGCGTCGAGGTCTTCGACCGCGTCCTGGCCCGGCTGAAGGCTGAGGGGGCGGAGGTCGTCGACGTCCGGCTGCCCGGCGTGGCTGACCTCATCAAGGCATCGACGGTGATCCCGTTCGAACTTCGCGAGGATATCGACCGCTATCTCGACGCCCATCCGGAGGCGCCGGTCCATTCGCTGGCCGACCTTCTGGGGCAGGGGCTGCATCATCAGGAGCTCGATCCGGGCCTGCGGCGCGGGCTGAACGCCGGGCGGGCGTCCGAGGGCCACGCAGCGGCGCTGCGCATCCAGGCGACGATTCGGCAGATGCTTCTGCAGACGCTGGCCGAGCAGAAGCTGACGGCTCTGGCCTATCCGACCAGCACTCGCCGCCCGCCGGTGGTCAGGGCCGACGATTCCGGGGCGATCACCAACTGCCGCTACAGCGCCGCGACCGGCCTGCCGGCGATCGCCGTGCCGGCCGGATTTGGCCGCACCGGACTGCCATTCGGCTTCGAGTTCCTGGGGCCGGCCTATTCGGAGCCGACCCTGCTGAGGCTGGCGCATGGCTGGGAGCGCGCGGTGCAGCCGCGGCGCGCGCCGTTCAGCACGCCTGCCCTGGTCGACGGCCGTGGGCCGGCGGCGCAGGACTACCTCGCCGTCGCGCGGTCCGGCGGCGCGACCCTGACGGCGACTTTCCGCCACGATCCGGGGCAGGGCGCGCTGGACGTGGCGCTGGGTCCGCTGGCGTTGCCGCCGGGCGAGGTGATCGGCCTTGCCCTCCATCGCAGCGACGAGAAGGGCGCCGCCGGGCCGGTGATCGCCAACCTGATGCTGCCGGGCGGGGCGATCGGCGAGCGGCGCGTGGTGCTGCAGGAGGCGGACCGCCAGGCGCTGGCCGCCGGCCGGCTGCGCGTTCGGCTCTACACGAGGGCCACGCCGCTTGGCGGGCCGCCTGCGCCTCTCAGCCTCGGCCGCTGACTGTGGAGGCGAGGAGGGCGGCGCGCACCGTCGCCGGATCGGCCGCCCCGGCCAGGCTTTCCCACGCTCGCGCCGCGAGGCCGGTGACGTTGGCGGTCGCGAAGCTGACGCCGTGCAGGTTGCGCCGCTGCGGGACGCCTGGGATCGGCCGCGGATAGCCGGAGGCGAAGACCGCAGCGCCCCCCGACCCGCCCGGGCGGCAGCCGTGCCGCGGGCAGTCCCAGTCGACGCCGACCCCGAGCACGCCGGGCGAGGCGCCGGGATAGAAGGCTGTGCCCTCGACGTCGTGGGCGGCAACGATCAGCGCCTTGGCGGACAGGGCGTGGTCAGCGGCGCGGGCGAAGATCTCCGCATGGGCCGGGTTGGTCGAGCCGAGGCTGAGGTTGATCAGGTCCATGCCGTTGGTCACGCACCAGTCGATGGCGTGCAGCAGGGTGGCGGCGTTGGTGCGCAGGGCGGTGTGGAAGACCTTGATCACGAAGACCTCGGTCTCGGGCGCCTTCTCCTGGATGGCCGCCACGACGGCCGTGCCATGGCCCATGCGGTCGGCCCAGGCGGCGGGGGTGTGGTCGGCCGTGCCGTCGGGCGCCATGTCGAGCCCGCCGGCGATCCGAACGATATGCGGGTGATCGGGGTGAGCGCCGCTGTCGATCACCCCGATGCGGACGCCGCGACCGGTGGCGCCGGCGAAGGGGCCAAGGTCCTCCTCAGCGTCCGCCACGCCGGTCCTCGCGCCACGAGATCCGCGCCTGACCGCCGTCGAGCGTGACGATGCCGTCGGCGATGTCGGCCAGCGCCGGCTTGTGGGTGATCACCACGAGAGTGGCGTCGGGCAAGGTGCGCCGCAGGTTGGCGGCGATCACCGCCTCGGTTTCGGCGTCGAGAGCGGCGGTCGGCTCGTCGAGGATCAGGACGCTGGGTTTGCGCAGCAAGGCGCGGGCCAGGGCCACCCGCTGCCGCTCGCCCGCCGAGACGGCGAGGCCGCGCTCGCCGACCGGGGTGTCGAGCCCCTGGGGGAGGCGGGCGATCATCGGCGCGAGCCCGGCCGCCTCCGCCGCCGCCTCGATATCGGCGCGGGCCGCTTCCGGGAGGGCGAAGCCGATGTTGCGGGCGAGGGTGTCGTTGAACAGATGCGGGGTCTGATCCAGCAGGATGACGTGGCGGCGCAGGTCGTCGAGTCGCAGATCCCGCAGGTCGTGGCCGTCGACCAGAATCCGGCCCTGATCGGGATCGAGGTAGCGGACCATCAGGTCGGCGAGGGTGGATTTGCCGACCCCGCTGGGGCCGAGGATGGCGACGAAGGCGCCGGCCGGGATGTCGAGTTCGACGCCGGCCAGGACCGGCTGGCGGTCGTAACGCATATGCACCCCTTCGAAGCGTATGCCCTGGGCGACGTCGTGGAGGGAAACGGCGCCCGGGCGCTCGGTGACCTCGGCCGGGGTGTCAAACAGCTCGAAGATGCGGGCCAGCGACACCCGCGCGCTGGCCAGGGTCGAGGCCAGCCCCATGAGCACCTGGACCGGGCTGAGGAGGCGCATGTGATAGGCCATGAAGGCGACGAGGGCGCCGATGGTCATGCGATCGTGCATGATCTGCCAGCCGCCATATAGGATCACCGCCGAGGTCGAGGCGGTCAGGATGGTGCCCGGCAGGGCGCCGCTCATGAACGAGGCGACCTGCATCTTCAGCATGGTTTTGACGAAGGCGTCGTTGCGCGCCTTGAACCGCCCGGCCTCGTGTTCGCCGGCGCGCAGGGAGACGACGGCGCGCATCCCCAGGATGCTGTCGACGAACAAGCTGCCGAGGTCTGCGCTGCGCTCGCGCAGCTGGCGGGTCAGGTCGGTGAGCTTGCGCTGGTAATAGACGAAACTGACCAGGCAGGCCGGCACCAGGACAACCCCGACCAGGAACAGCTTCCAGTTCAGCACCAGCATCATGACGACACAGCCGACGAAGAAGATCAGGTTGCTGAGCACCGACAGCAGGCTGTCGGCGGCGGCGCGCTGCACCTCGCTCACGTCGTTGTTGAGCCGACTCATCAGGTCGCCTAGCCGGAACCGGGCGTAGAAGCGCGGCGACAGCGACTGCAGATGCCGGAACAGGGTGACGCGGATGTCATAGAGCATCGCCGCCGACAGCGAGACGTAGCGATAGCTGGCCGCGATGTTCAGCACGAAGCCGAGGACGGTGACGGCGAACATCAGCGCCGAGATCGAGACCAGCGCCTGCATGTCGCGCTGGAGCAGGGCGTCGTCGATCAGCAGCTTGGAGATGTAGGGCTGTACGAGGCCGAGGCTGGTGGCGACCATGCTGATCAGCAGCACCAGGGCCAGGCGCCAGGCGTAGGGGCGGATGTAGGGGCCGAGGCGGCGATACGACCGCCAGTGGGCGACCGGCGGTGCGGCCGGCGACGCGGCCGTTTCGGGCGGGCCCTGACTCAAGACGAAAACTCCCGCGCGACGAGGTCGAAGCCGCGTAGCTGGTACTTCGGATCGCCCGCTTCGGCGAGCCGCGCCGTGCACCAGTCGTAGCCTTCGGCCAGGGCCTGCAGCTCGCCGTCCCACCACGCCGTCGCGTGCCCGGAGCGATAGAAGCTGGCGCACAGCCCCAGGTGCCGGCGCATGGCGGCGGTGAGCATCGCCTGATAGTGGCTGAGGAGGGCGCCGGCCGGTCCGCACTTGTCGATGGCGACGATCACCGCGGCGGCAAGGATCGCCTCACGCACGGCGTTGGCGACGCCGTCGCCGCAGATCGGGTCGAAACCGACCGCCGCCGTGCCGCAGGCCAGCCAGCCGTCGCCGCAGGTCGGATCGGAGAGGCGAGGGGAGGAGTCGAAGGCCCCCGCCGCCGAGCCGGCCGGCTCGATGCGCCGGGCGACAACGCGGCTCTGCGCCAACAGATCGTCGGCGGGCGCTCCCACAGCCAGTAGCCAGCCCTCGCCGGCGCCGATGGGGGCGACAAACAGCCAGCCGCCGTCCAGGGATTCCACGAGGCAGGCGCTGTGGTCCGCGGCGTCGCGGATGCGGACCGGAAGCGCCGATGCTCTACGGGCCCCGAAGCGCATCTGCGTGTGGGGGGCGCCGAGCGGCGAGGCCGCGTGGATCACGAAGTCGCCGGGCGCCTCGGTCCCCGTCTGGGCCGGCAGAGGGGGGAGGGCGGCCAGCAGAGCGGCCTCCGAGACCGCGACGCCGCTGTGGGGGATGGAGACGGGCTCGCCGCCGGGTCCCCAGGCCACCAGCCGGCGGTCGACGTGGAGGTGGCCGGCGAGCAGGGTGGGGGTATCGAAAATGTCCCGGATCAAGCTCAAGGCCTGATCACCGAGCACCACGACCGGCACCCTCGGGCCGGAGGACGGCTCGACGACCACCGGCAGGCCGGCGCGGGTCAGGAGGTGGGCGCAGCACCGCGCAGCGACGCCGTCGCCGCGGATGCGTATGCCGAGGCTCATCGGCCGTACTCCGCGCCAGCGGAACCGGCCGACCGTCCGATCAGCGGAACGAGAGCATCCCCGCCATGGTGATGTCGCCGTTCAGGTCCCAGGTCCGCTCGTGCTTCAGCG
>NZ_JBIIGK010000198.1:0-4488 GCF_044236515.1 Phenylobacterium sp. | reverse complement strand
TTCCTGCGCCGCCGGGCAGCGGCTGACCTCGAGCACGCCGACGCCGGACCGCGCGGCGATCGACAGGATGTCCCGCGCTTCGGCGTCGCGCGGACGCCCGCGGAAGGCCGCCTGGTCAAGGCCGAACTGGCCGGACCCGAGGCCCAGTTTCGCGATCGGTGAGGTCATTGAGGCGTAAGGCTTGGTAAGGTCCCTATGAGCCGTCACATTGGACCGCAGATGCCTAAGAAGCCGTCTACACAACCTTGCCCGGTGGTTAAGCGTGAAGGTTAAGCGTTGGTGACCCGAGCCCCCCTGCCCGAATGGCCGACGTTCGGCCTGGCCGACGACGTGCGGCCGGCGCTGGCCGAGGCGCGGGAGCGTGGCGAGGCCTGCGTTCTGGCCACCCTGGTGCGGCTGGAGGGCGGCGGGCCCCGGCCGGTCGGCACGCAGATGGTGTTCGGCGTCGCGCTGACGGCCGGCTACTTCTCCGGCGGCTGCGTGGAAAGCGATGTCGCCGATCACGCCTTCGCCTGCCTGGCCGACGGCGAGCCGCGGACGCTGATTTACGGCCAGGGCAGTCCGTGGCCGGACATCCGGCTGCTGTGCGGGGCCGGCATCGAGATCGTGCTGGAGCGGATCACCGCCGACGATCCGGCCCTGGCGACCCTGCTGGCGGCGACGCAGGCGCGCGAGCCGGTGGTCTGGGTGAGCGACGGCCGACGGCGGGTCTGCGCCGCGGACGGGGCGCCCTGGCCCGGCGCGACGGTCGTCCGTCGCTATGAGCCGGCGCCGCGGCTGGCGGTCGTGGGGTCGGATCCGACGGCGCTGGCCATCGCCGAGCTGGGCGTACGGTCGGGCTTCGAGACGACGCTGATCCGGCCAAAGGGCCCGCAGAGCCCGCCGCCGATCGCCGGCGTCGCCTATCGACGCGACGAGCCGGAGGCGGCGCTGGGGGCGCTGAACCTCGATGCCTGGACGGCGGTGGCGGTGGCGACGCACGACCTGGAGATCGACCAGGCGGCGCTGCGCGCCGCCCTGCCGTCGGCGGCGGGTTACGTTGGCTTGCTGGGCGCGCGGGCGCGGATCCCGGAGCGGCTGGCGCGGCTGCGTGCCGCCGGGGTGTCGGACCGTGACATCGCCAGGCTGCACGCGCCGATCGGCCTCGACATCGGCGGCAAGGCGCCGTTCGAAGTGGCGGTGTCGGTGATCGGCGAGATCATGGCGGTGCGCTACGCCCGGGCGAGCGGCAGCACCTCGACAAGCTCGCCGTCGGCGGCGGCCGAGGCGCCGACCGGCCGCCGCAGCAGGGCGTCGGAGACCGCGAAGACGCTGACCAGCGACGAGTCCTGATCGCCGTAGGGACGGGCGGTCACCGCGCCGCCCGCATAGGCCAGCCGGGCCCGCATCCAGTGTTCGCGGCCGCCATTGGCCGGCAGGGCGCCCGCGAGCCGGGCGGCGATGATCGGCAGGTCGGCCGGCGCACCCTGACAGGCGGCGATGATCGGGCGCAGAAACAGCTCGGCGCAGACGAAGGCGGAGGCCGGGTTGCCGGGCAGCCCCAGCATCCGCCGGCCGTCGGCGAGCACCCCGAAGAAGGTCGGTTTGCCGGGGCGGACCGCGACACTCTCGACCCGCATCGAAAGGCCGAGGGCCTGGCCGGCGGCGCGGACCAGGTCGTGGTCGCCCACCGAGGCCCCGCCGACCGTGACGATGAGGTCGGCGTCGGCGGCCCGCAGCGCCTCGACAACGGCGTCCAACTCGTCCCGCACGGGGCGGGGGCGCGTGACCTCGGCCCCCCAGCCGGCCATCAGCGCCGACAGCGCCGGGCCGCCGGAGTTGTAGATCTGGAACGGCCCGGGCGCGCCGGGCGCTTCGACGAACTCCTCGCCGGTGGCCAGCAGGGCGATGCGCGGCCGGCGATGCACGCGCACCTCCGCCCGACCCGCGGCCGCGGCCAGGGAGATCCGCCAGGGATCGAGGCGCTGGCCGGCGGCGAGCAATCGCTCGCCGGCGCGGAAGTCCCCGCCGGCGGGGCGGATGTTGGCCCCGGGGGCGGCGTCCGGGACGCGGACGGTTTGCCCGTCGCGCTGAGCGTCCTCCTGGATCACCACCGCGTCGCAACCCTCGGGGACGGCGGCCCCGGTGAAGATGCGCACCGCCTCGCCCGCCCCGAGAGCGCCGGCATAGCCGTGGCCGGCGGCGCTCTCGCCGACGATCCGCAGGGCGGCGGCGCCGTCCGCCGTGCGCACGGCCCAGCCGTCCATCGCCGAGGCGCGGAACGGCGGCTGGTCGCGGCGCGCGGCGACGTCCTCGGCCAGCACGCGGCCGGCGGCGTCGGCGAGCGCGACGGCTTCGACGCCGAGCGGCGCGATCTCGGCGAGCATCCGGGCGCGGGCGTCGTCGACGGAGAGCAGCCTCAAGCCCGCCAGTCCCCCGACTTGCCGCCGGTCTTCTCGAGCAGGCGGACCGTCTCGATGACCATGCCCTTCTCGGCGGCCTTGAGCATGTCGTAGAGGGTCAGCAGGGCGACGGAGGCGGCGGTCAGCGCCTCCATCTCGACGCCGGTCGGGCCGGTGGTCTTGACCCGGGCGGTCACCGACAGGCCGCCTTCGGCCGCCTCGACGCGGACCTCGACCTTGGACAGGGCGAGGGGGTGGCACATCGGGATCAGGTCGGCCGTGCGCTTGGCGGCCATGACCCCGGCGATCTCGGCGACGGCGCGGACGTCGCCCTTCTTGCCCTCTCCGGATAGCGCGAGGGCCAGGGTGTCCGGCGACATGCGCAGAAAGCCCCCGGCCAGCGCCTCGCGGGTGGTGGCCGGCTTGTCGGAGACGTCGACCATGCGGGCGCGGCCGGTCTCGTCGAGATGGGTGAGCTTGCTCACCGCTCCAGAAGCCTCGGCATTAGCTCGACCATGTTGCAGGGCTTGTGACGGCTGTCGAGCTGGGCGGCGATGACCTTGTCCCAGCCGTCGCGGACCGCCCCGTTCGAACCCGGCAGGCAGAAGACGAAGCAGCCCTTGATGATGCCGGCCGTGGCCCGCGACTGCAGGGTCGACAGGCCCACGGACTGGTAGCTGACCAGGTGGAAGACGACGGAGAAGCCGTCGATCTTCTTGTCGAACAGCGGCTCCAGGGCCTCGGGCGTGACGTCGCGGCCGGTGATGCCGGTGCCGCCGGTGGTGACGACGGCCTCGACCCCCTCGGAGACCCAGGCCAGCACCTGGGCGCGGATGGCGTCGACGTCGTCGGGGACGATCGCCTTGCCGGCCAGCTCATGCCCGGCCGCGGTCACCCGCTCGGCGAGCAGGTGGCCGGAGGTGTCGCTCTCCTCGTCGCGGGTGTCGGAGATGGTGAGGACCGCGACGCGCACCGCCTTGACCGGCAGGCTCTCGTCGATGCGGCCGCCAATGGAGAGGGACATGCAAGGGCTCCGTGAAGGTCGGCGTCTTTCTAGACCGCCGCGACGGCGGATCGCTACTCCTCGTCACTCCCAGCGGGCGATGTCGGCGTGGTCCTCGGCGCGGGGTTCGATCCAGCGGGCGCCGTCCGGACCATGCTCCTTCTTCCAGAAGGGGGCGCGGGACTTCAGATAGTCCATCAGGAAGTCGCAGGCCTCGAACGCCGCGCGGCGGTGGCGGGCGGCGGTGGCGACGAAGACGATCGGCTCGCCGGGGGCGATCTCGCCGACCCGGTGAAGGATCCGCAGGTCCTGGAGGTCGAAGCGAGTGCGGGCGTCGTCGGCGATCCGGGCGATCGCCGCCTCGGTGAAGCCGGGGTAGGCCTCGAGCTCCAGCACGTTGGTCGCGCCGGCCTCGGCGCGGGCGAGGCCGGTGAAGGTCGCCACGGCGCCGGTTTCCGTGCGCCCCGCCGTGAACTCGCTGAGCAGGGCGCCGGGATCGAACGGCGCGGCCGCGAGGGTGATCATCCGCCGCTCATCGGCGGCAGGAAGGCGACCTCCGCCCCCGCCGCCAGCGGCCGGTCGCCGAGCACGATGGCCTGGTCGAGGGCGACCTGGACGCCGGGGCCGGAAAGCGCCGCGCCGAGGCGGTCGTCCTCTCCGGCGAGCTGCGCCTTGAGGGCCGCGATCGAGGCGGCCTCGACCTCGCGCTCGCGCCAGCCGGCGAGGTCGCGCAAGGGGCCGAACAGCAGCACCTTGGCCATCGTCAGCCTCCTGTCGTCGACATGTGCCGCGCGACGGCCGGGGCGGCGGCGCGGGCGATCTGGAAGTCGTGGCCCTTGGGCTTGGCGTCCACCGCCATACGGATGGCGTCGACGAGGTCGGCGTCCGAGGCGCCGGCGCGCAGGACGGCGCGCAGGTCGCTGGCGTCCTCCTGGCCAAGGCAGGTGTGAAGAGTGCCGGTGCAGGTCAGCCGCACGCGGTTGCAGGCCTCGCAGAAATTGTGGCTCAGCGGGGTGATGAAGCCGAGCCGGCCGCCGGTCTCGGCGACCTCGACGTAGCGGGCCGGGCCGCCGGTCTGCAGCGGGATGTCGCGCAGCGCCCAGA
>NZ_JBIIGK010000062.1:0-16481 GCF_044236515.1 Phenylobacterium sp. | reverse complement strand
CATGCGCCCTTCCGGCCCTCATATCACCCAACTTTCCGAAGATGCACGCCTACCGCACGCACACCTGCGGCGAGCTCCGCGCCGCCGACCAAGGCAAGACCGTCCGCCTCTCCGGCTGGCTCCACCGTAAGCGAGACCACGGCGGTCTGATCTTCATCGATCTGCGCGACCACTACGGGGTGACGCAGCTCGTTGTCGGGCCCAACACGCCGGGATTCGCCCTTGTCGAACACCTGCGCGCCGAAAGTGTCCTGCGCGTTGATGGCGAGGTCGTGGCCCGCTCGGCCGAGACGGTCAACGTCAACCTGCCGACCGGCGAGGTCGAGGTGCGGGTGGCCGAGGTCGTCGTGCTGTCGGAAAGCGCCGAACTGCCGCTGCCGGTCTTCGGCGAGCCTGAATATCCGGAAGAGATCCGGCTGAAGAACCGCTTCCTGGATCTGCGCCGCGAGACCCTGCACCGCAACATCGTGCTTCGCTCGAAGGTCATCCAGTCGATCCGTAACCGGATGATCTCCCAGGGGTTCCTGGAGTATCAGACGCCGATCCTGACGGCCTCGTCGCCGGAAGGGGCGCGCGACTTCCTGGTGCCCTCGCGGCTCCATCCCTCGAAGTTCTACGCCCTCCCGCAGGCCCCCCAGCAGTTCAAGCAGCTGCTGATGGTCGCCGGCTTCGACCGCTACTTCCAGATCGCGCCCTGTTTCCGCGACGAGGACCTGCGTGCTGACCGCAGCCTCGAATTCTATCAGCTCGACGTCGAGATGAGCTTCGTCACCCAGGAAGACGTCTTCGCGGCCATCGAGCCGGTGATGCATGGCGTCTTCGAGGAGTTCGGGGCCGGCAAGGCGGTGACGCCTTATCCGTTCCCGCGCATTCCGTACCGCGAGGCGATCTCCAAGTACGGCACCGACAAGCCGGACATGCGCAATCCGATCCAGATGCAGGACGTCTCCGAGCGCTTCCGTGGCGGCGGCTTCGGCCTCTTCGCGCGCATCCTGGAAGACGCCAAGAACGCCGTGTGGGGCATCCCCGCGCCGAAGGGCGGCTCCCGCGCCTTCTGCGACCGGATGAACAGCTGGGCGCAGGGCGAGGGGCAACCCGGCCTCGGCTACATCTTCTGGAGCGAGGACCAGGGCGCCTGGGGCGGCCCGATCGCCAAGAACCTCGGCCCTGAGGCGACCGACGCGGTCATGGGCCAGCTTGGCCTCGGCAAGGGCGACGCCGCCTTCTTCGTCGCGGGCGACCCTAAGGTCTTCTACAAGTTCGCCGGCTCGGCTCGGACCAAGGTCGGCCAGGACCTGAACCTGATCGACGAGGGCCGCTTCGAGTTCGTCTGGATCGTCGACTTCCCGATGTTCGAATGGAACGAGGACGAGAAGCGCGTCGACTTCTCGCACAACCCGTTCTCCATGCCGCAGGGCGAGCTCGAGGCTCTGGAGACCAAGGATCCGCTCGACATCCTGGCTTATCAGTACGACATCGTCTGCAACGGCTATGAGCTGTGCTCCGGCGCGATCCGGAACCACCTGCCCGAGATCATGATCAAGGCCTTCGCCACCGCCGGCTATGGCCCCGAGGTGGTCGAGGAGCAGTTCGGCGGCATGCTCAACGCCTTCCGCCACGGCGCGCCGCCGCACGGCGGTCTGGCGCCCGGCATCGACCGCATCGTCATGCTGCTGGCCGGTCAGACCGCGATCCGCGAGGTCATCGCCTTCCCGCTGAACCAGCAAGGCCAGGACCTGCTGATGAACGCGCCGTCGGACGTCGAGGAACGGCAGCTCAAGGAGCTGCACATCCGCCTCGCGCCCCCGATCAAGGCCTAGGCAGCCTCAGCGCTCCGCGTCCGCATATCGCGGCGGAGGCGGCGCGCGGGGCGGTGGCGGCGGCCTGGGCGTGCGGACGATCAGGCGCATCGCGCCACCGCAGGCCTTCACCGTCAGGCCGGCGGGCGTGCGCGTGCGGCCATCACCGCAGGCCTCGTCGAGCTGTTCCTGCGTCAGGCCTTTGGTCTTCGAGAAATCGACGCCGCCGATCTGGCTGCGGCTGAGGCTGGCGTCGCGGAAATCCGCTCCGGCGAAGTCGGCGCCTGTCAGGGTCGCGCCGGCCAGCTGCGCGTCACGGAATGAGGCGCGGGCGAAGCGCCCGCCCGCCAGGTGCGCGCCGACCAGACTGGCGTCGTTGAACACCGCGCCGGCCGCCTCAACGCGGGTCAACCGCGCGCCCTGAAGCTGCGCGCCGCGCAGGTTGGCGCCCGACAGGTTGGCCCGGCTGAATTCCGCACCCTGGAGGGCCGCGTCGCTGAGGTTTGCGCGGGTAAGGTCCGCCTCGACGAACATCCCGCCTTGGATCGCCACGTCGCGCAACACGGCCTGGGGCATCACCGCGCGATGAAAACTCGCGCCGCTGGCCTGCGCGTCGGACAGGTCGGCGCGGGTCAGGTCAGCGCCGCTGAAGATCGAGGCCTGGACCCGCGCACCCCTCAGGTTCGCGCCCACCAGCACCGCGCCGCTGAAATTCGCGCCGACGATCCGCGCCCCTTCCAGATTGCGGCCGGAAAGTTCGCACCGCACGCAGGAGCCGCCGAAGGAGTTGACCCGCGCCACCTCCCGATCGCCGAGGAAGGCCGCGTGCGCGGCCATCGGCGCGGCCACGAAAGCGGTCACGGCGGCCGCGAGGCGGAGGGGGAGGCGGGACATCATCGCCTTGTCCTTTCGCCTCTGCAGCGCGCGAGCGCCACTTAATTCGCGGTAATTCTTGAGGGATTCAGCCAGCCTGATCCTGGCCGGTTTTGTCCTGGTCGGCCGGTCCGGCCCGCACGCCGCAGGTTTGGCAGATCAGCGCCGAACCCTTGCGCACAACCGCGATATCGCCGCAGGAGGCGCAGACGTCCGCCGCCTCGTTCGCCGCCGGCCCGCCTGACCGGCCGGCGCTCGGCAGGAACACCAGGTTGTCCGGCGCCGCCCCGCGGGAGAAGCCGCGGGAGATGAACCGCGAGGCCGGCTGCGGCTCGTCCATCCCCGCATCGGCCTTGCCATGGCCCAGGCCGTCGGCGTTCAGCGCGCCGGGATCGTCGCTGGCGAGGTCGTCGCGGCCCAGGTACGAGACCCCCAATTCTCGGAAGATGTAGTCGAGGATCGAGGTCGCCGATTTCACCGTGTCGTTGCCGGTCACCGGCCCGGCCGGTTCGAAACGTGTGAAGACGAAGGCGTCGACGAACTCATCCAGCGGCACGCCGTATTGCAGGCCGATCGAGATCGCGATCGCGAAATTGTTCATCAGCGAGCGGAAGGCGGCGCCTTCCTTGTGCATGTCGATGAAGATCTCGCCGAGCTCGCCGTCGTCGTACTCGCCGGTGTGCAGATAGACCTTATGGCCGCCCACCGACGCCTTCTGGATATAGCCCTTGCGGCGGTCCGGCAGCTTGCGGCGCGTGCGCTCGCGTTCGATCACCCGCTCGACGATGCGCTCCTCGGGCGGCGGCGCCTCGCGGGCGGGCCGCGGTTCGGCGAGACTGGGGATTTCCAGCGCTAGGTCGGCGGGCGGCGCCGCCCGCCGCGGGCGGACGGGGAGGGGACTGTCGAGCGCCGCCCGCACGTCCTCAAGGCTCGCATCCCAGGCGAGCGTCGGCGCGTGCAGTGGGGCGCCGGCCAGGGCGGGCCGCAGCGCCGTCAGCATCGCCGCGACTGGCGCCTCGCCCATCTCGTCGGCGGTGCGGAAGACCCGGCGCTGCTCGGCAGTGAGGAAGGCCACGTCGGCTAGGCTATCGCGGCCAAGGGCGTGCGCTTGCGCTTGGGCGACTTCGGCCCGCGTGAAGCCGGCCAGGGCGAGGACGTCCAGGCGGGGATCGGTGAGTTGCGCGGCGGTGGCGCCCAGCACGTCGCGCACGAATCCCTCGCCGAGCACGGCCGGCGAAAAGGCGTCGGAGAGCTGCGAGACCAACGGCAGCACCGCCTCGACGGCGGCGATCTCGTGGTCGGTGAAGCCGCGCGCCATCAGCGCCCGGTGATCGACGCCGGGACCGGCTGACAGCTCGCCGGCGCCCAGCAATGCAGATCGAGCCTCCCCGAGGTCGACGCCGAGCCCGGACAGCCCGCGAAGGGCCCCATCAGTTAGCACCCGCACGATCTCGCCGTCAGCGGTCTGCGCCGCGCCTACCGGCCCAACCCACGCACCACCGGCGAGGCTTCCCCCGCCCAGGCGCAGCGACAGTTCGGGATCGGCGAAGACCGCAAGGCCGCCGGTCAGCTTCACGCCGGCCGTATCCAGCGCCCGCGCCGCGTCCAGGTAGAGCTCACGCGCCGTCTCGCGGCCGGCGTCGCTGTCGTAGTCGAGTCCATGAGCGGCGAGCCAGTCGCCCAGTCCGGCAAGGCCAAGCGCGACCGCGCCATCAGCTGCCGCCGCCAACGCCCGGCCGGCCAACACGACCCCGGCCTCGAAAGCCGGGATGTCGAAGCCTTCGTCCGACCAGAACGCCATCAGGTCGACGCCGCCGCGCAGCGCGCCGGTTTGGGCGGCGATCTCCCTGGCGGTCGTCAGGTCCGCGGCCACTGCCACCGCTCCCGTCGCCCAGGCGGCCCGGGCGGTCGCTGCGTCGGCCGTTCCGGCGAAAACCAGGCGTAGTCCGCCCTCGGCGCGCGGTTCGGCCGCGCAAGGCCAGTCGGTCTCGCCGGTGCGAGCCAGGGCGACCGCGTCCAGGATGGAAAGGTCATCGACCCCGGCCTGCCGGGCCGCCTCGGCGGCGCGCGCCAGGCTGGCGTTGCGGTGCGGATCGGCACAGGCCTCGGCGTCGCCGGCGCAGCGCAGGACCGCATCCATCACCGCCTGCAACCGCTCAGCCCATATACGAGCCGCGACCTCGGCCGCCGTGCGGCCCCGGTGCTCGGCCACCAGCGCGACGAGGGCGTCGGCGGCCTCGGGCGATCCAGCCTCCAGCACCCGCGGCGTCGTCGCCGACGCGCCGGCGATGGCGACCGCCCCGCGGCCAAGCGCGTCCGCCAGGTCCCGCTCGAACGCGGCGCGGGCCTTGGCGTCGGGGACGATCCCGCGCGCTTGCGCCTCCGCCGCCAGCGCTTGGGCGTAGGTTTCGATGGCGTCCGCCATGTCGGTCTCTCCATCCGCGCGGTCGGTGATCGCAGCCCAGTCGATCCAGGCGTCCAGCCGCGCGTCGCTCCAGCCGGCCGGGGCGTAACCCTCCACGAGGCCGCGGCCCCGCTCCAGGGTCCGCCCCTCGAATCCCGCTCGCTGCCCGCGCGCGCCCATGCCACGCCTCCCGCTCCGGAAAGACTAGGGCCGCAACCGCCCGCCTTCCAGCACATCTTGTGTCTGAGGCGCTGTTAATCCCCAACATCTTGCTGAGAATGGCCGGCACTCGCGCCGCTGGACGCTCCGGGGGGCGCCGCCTATAGTCCGGCCGCGTTCAGTCTCAGGATTCAGGTCGAGCCGTCCCTTGTCCAACCTTCTCAAGACCATCTTCACCTGGTGGAACGGCGCGACGCCGGGCATCCACTTCACCATCGCCAAGCGCGGCGTGCTGGTCGGGAAGGACGAGCTGGGCAACCGCTACTACGAGGCCCGCGACGCCAGGGACAGCTACGGCAAACACAAGCGCCGCTGGGTGATTTTCAACGGTTACGCCGAGGCCTCGAAGGTCTCGCCCGACTGGCACGGCTGGCTGCACTACACTTTCGATGAGCCGCCGACCGTCGCACCGCTGCCGCGCCGCGCTTGGGAAAAGGACCACCGTCCGAACCTCTCCGGCACCATCCACGCCTATCGCCCCAAAGGCTCGCTGGCCCGCGGCGGAGAGCGTCAGAAGGCCACAGGCGACTACGAGGCTTGGAGCCCTGAATAATCGCGGCGTGAGACCGGCTGATCCCCTTCGCTGGCGCATCCGCGCCGCCGTCCTGAGCGGCCTGCTGGCCGCGGCGGGCGCGAGCCTGGTCTCCGCCCAGCCTGTCCCTGAGCCGGCGCCGCAACCGGTGCCCGAAGAAGCGCCGCCCGCCGTGGTGCGTCCGCCGACGCCCGTGGTCGCACCGCCGCTCTCGGCCCAGGAGGTCGCCCCAGCGGCGCCCCCGGCCGCCCGCGTCGGCTCGACGCCGGTTGAGCCGCCCGTCCGCCGCGCCCGCTACGACGTCGCCGTTCTGCAGGCTCTCGACAAGGTGACGGCCGAGACCCTGCGCTTCGAGGCGCCGGTCGGCCGGCCCGTCCGCTACAAGAACCTCGTATTCACCGTCCGCGCCTGCGAGCGCTCGGCGCCGAACGAGCCGATCGAGGATTCAGTCGCCTATCTCACGGTCTATTCCCAACCGCGCGCCGAACGTGGCCGACCGGCGCCGCCGGCGCGCCAGGCATTCCGCGGTTGGATGTACGCCTCCTCGCCCGGCCTGCACCCGCTGGAGCACCCCGGCTACGACGCCTGGCTGATCACCTGCAGGGCCGTCCGCCCGGCGACCGCGACGGCGCCGGTGGCCCCCGCGACCCGTCCGGTAGCCGCCGCCGCGCCGGCCGCCGGTTCCGCTCCGACTGCCGCTGCGCCGGCGCCTGCCGCCGCGGCGGGCCCCGCCGCGCCCCCCCCGGCGCGCCCAGCCACTACGCCGGCTCCCAAGGCCCCGACGCCGCCGCCCACGGTCCCTGCGCCTGCGCCGACCCCCGTGGCGCCGCCGGCCCCGCCGCCGGCGGCCGCGGCCGACGAGCCGATCGCGTAGAAATCGGCGCCGCGCACCAACGCCTCTCGCAGCCGCCGCCGATACTCTCGGCGTGAGATCTCCTCCGCGCCGAACTGGGCGAGGTGATCGGTCATGAACTGGGCGTCCAGCAACCGGTACCCACCGGCGATCAGCCGCGCGACCAGGTGGACCAGCGCAACCTTCGAGGCGTCCCGAGCCCGCGAGAACATGCTCTCGCCGAAGAAGGCGCCCTGCAGCGAGACCCCGTAGAGTCCGCCGACCAAGGTCCCTTCCCGCCAGCACTCGACGCTATGGGCGAATCCGGCCTCGTGCAGCTCGCTGTAGAGGCGCTCGATCGGCGCGTTGATCCAGGTGTCGCGGCGGTCGGCCGCGCTCTGCGCGCACAGGGCGACCACCTCGGAAAAGACTGTGTCGACCCGCACCTCGAAGACGTCCGACCGCACGGTGCGGGCCAGCCGGCTGGACACATGGAAACGGTCAAGAGGGATGACGCCCCGCCAATCCGGATCGACCAGGAACAAGCCGGGGTCGTCGCGCGCGTCCGACATCGGAAACACGCCCCGGGCGTAGCATTCCAGAAGTTCGCGCGGTCCGAAGCCCTCGCTCATCGGGCGCCAATGCGCCAGGCGGTCAGCCCGCCTGGGCCTTCATCCAGTTTTCGAGCCAGTGGATGTTGTAGTCGCCCTTGGCGATATCCGGGTTGCCGAGCAACTCCTGGAAGAGCGGAATGTTGGTGTCGATCCCGGCCACCACCACCTCATTGAGGCAGCGCGACAGGCGGGCGATGCACTCCTGCCGGTCGCGGCCATGGACAATGAGCTTGCCGATCAGGCTGTCGTAGTAAGGCGGGATCGAATAACCGGCGTAGAGTGCGCTATCCATCCGCACGCCGAGACCGCCCGGCGCATGGAAGTCGGTGACCAGACCCGGCGAGGGCGCGAAGGTCTTCGGATTCTCGGCGTTGATCCGGCACTCGATGGCGTGGCCTTCGAAGACGACGTCTTCCTGGGTGAAGGACAGCTTCTCGCCGGCGGCGATGCGGATCTGCTCGCGCACCAGGTCGATGCCGGTGATCGCCTCAGTGACCGGATGCTCGACCTGCAGGCGGGTGTTCATCTCGATGAAGAAGAACTCGCCGTCCTCGTACAGGAACTCGATGGTGCCGACGCCGAGATAGCCGATGGCGCGCACGGCATCGACCACGACCTTGCCGATCTTGGCGCGGGCCGCGGCGTCGATAACCGGGGAGGGGGCTTCCTCCAGAACCTTCTGGTGGCGACGCTGCAGCGAGCAGTCGCGCTCGCCCAGGTGCACGACGTTGCCGTGGCTGTCGGCCACCACCTGAAGTTCAATATGGCGCGGCTTCTGAAGGTAGCGCTCCATGTAGACCGCATCGTCGCCGAAGGCGGCCTTGGCCTCGGAGCGGGCGGTGCCGACCGCCTCGGCCAGGTCGGCCTCGGTCTTGGCGACCTTCATGCCGCGCCCGCCACCGCCGGCGGCCGCCTTGATCAGGACCGGGAAGCCGATTTCCTTGGCCGCCGCGAAGGCTTCTTCTTCCGTGGCGACGCCGCCGTCGGAACCGGGGACAACCGGGATGCCCGCGTCCTTCACCGTCTGCTTGGCGGTGATCTTGTCGCCCATGATCCGGATGTGCTCGGGCTTCGGACCGATGAAGGTGAAGCCGTGCGCGCCGACGATCTCGGCGAACCGCGCATTCTCCGACAGGAAGCCGTAGCCCGGATGGATAGCCTGGGCGCCGGTGATCTCCGCCGCGGCGATGATCGACGGGATGTTCAGGTAGCTCTTGGCCGCCGGGGCCGGACCGATACAGACGCTCTCGTCCGCGAGCCGAACCCACATGGCGCCGGAATCGGCTTCGGAGTGGACCGCCACCGTGGCGATGCCCATCTCCTTGCACGCCCGGTGAACCCGAAGCGCGATTTCGCCGCGATTGGCGATCAGGATCTTGTCGAACATCGGCCTACTCGATGACCGCGAGCGGCTCGCCGAACTCCACCGGCTGACCGTCGGCCACCAGGATTTCCACGACCTTGCCGCCCTTCGGCGCCGGGATCGGGTTCATCGTCTTCATCGCTTCGACGATCAGCAGCGTCTGGCCGGCCGTGACCGTGTCGCCAACCTTCACAAAAGGCGCGGCCTCGGGGCTCGGCTGCAGATAGACGGTGCCGACCATCGGCGACTTCACCGCATCGCCGCGCACGGCGGCCGGGACGGCCTCCGGGGCGGCGGCGGCCGGGGCGCTGGCGGCGGGCGCGGGCGCGGCGGCGACGGGCGCCGGCGCATACTGAACGGCCGCGGCGGCCACGGTCTTGGCCACGCGGATTTTCAGTTCGCCGTGCTCGACCTCGATCTCGCTGAGGCCGGTCTCCGTCAGGATGTCGGCCAGTTTGCGCACCAGGCGCGCGTCGAACGGATCGGCGGGAGCCTTGGGACTGCTAGCCATCGAGATGTCCTTGTCGCTGAAGGGCGGGCGAGGCGACGCGCGCGGTGCGGACCTGGGTCTCCCGGCCACCGGGCCGGGGGAGGTTGGAATTTGGGCCGCTCAGCACATAGATCGGTCGCGACATCGGTCTCCGCCGTCGATTCCGGCGTCTTGTAACGGTCGGAACAGCGCGTCACAAGCAATCCCGCTTCAAGGAGCCGCTCGCATGAACCTGATCCTGAACGGTGAGGCCCGCGCCTATTCGGGCGTGACCGACGTCGCGGGGCTGGTCGCCCAGCTCGGCCTCGACGCCCGCAAGGTGGCGGTCGAGCGCAATCTGGAGATCGTTCCGCGCTCGGCCTATACCGCCACCCCGCTCGCCGACGGCGACCGGATCGAGATCGTGCACTTCATCGGAGGCGGCTGACATGGACGGAACGGTCCACACGCAAGAGGCGGACACCTGGACGGTCGCCGGGCGTACCTTCACCTCCCGCCTGATCGTCGGCACCGGCAAGTACAAGGATTACGCCCAGAACGCCGCCGCCGCCGAGGCGGCGGGGGCGGAGATTGTCACCGTCGCCCTGCGTCGGGTGAACCTGTCCGACCCCAGCCAGCCCATGCTGGTCGACCATGTGAAGCCGGACCGCTTCACCTTCCTGCCGAACACTGCCGGCTGCTTCACCGGGGAGGACGCCGTTCGCACCCTGCGCCTGGCCCGCGAGGCCGGCGGCTGGGATCTCGTGAAGCTCGAGGTGTTGTCGAACACCAAGCACCTCCTGCCCGACATGGAAGAGACTCTGCGGGCGCTGAAGATGCTGGTCGCCGACGGCTTCGAGGTGATGGTCTACTGCTCGGACGACCCGGTCTACGCCCAGAAGCTGGAAGACGCCGGCGCGGCGGCGATCATGCCGGCGGCCGCTCCCATCGGCTCCGGGCGCGGGGTGCAGAACCTGTTGAACCTCGGTCTGATTATCGAGCAGGCGACGGTGCCGGTGCTGGTCGACGCCGGAGTCGGCACGGCCTCGGACGCGGTCATCGCCATGGAACTCGGCTGTGAAGCCGTGCTGATGAACACGGCGATCGCCGAGGCGCGGGACCCCATCCTGATGGCCAGCGCGATGCGGCACGCGGTCATCGCCGGCCGCGAGGCCTATCTGGCCGGACGCATGGCCCGGCGCAGCTACGCTGACCCCTCGTCGCCGCTCTCGGGGCTGATCTAGCCTAGCTGATCCGCTTCAGGCCGCCGCCGGCCTTCGCCTGGACAATGGCGGCGCGCAGGGCGCCTTCGTCGGCGCCGGGGATCAGGGTGTCGCCGACCACGAAAGCTGGCGTGCCCTGTATGCCGAGGGCGCGCGCCAGGGCCTGGGTGTCGGCCAGGTGGCGGGAGATTGCGCCGCTCTGCGCCGCCACCCGGGCCGCGCCCGGATCGACTCCGGCGGCCTGCAGATGGCGGTCAAGCGCGGCGTCGGTCAGGGATTTCTCGTTCATCCAGCGGCTGTAGACGTCCAGCCCTTTGGCCTTGACGACGGGGGTCAGCGCCAGCCGGGCGGCGGTGTCTGACACCTCGCCGAAGATTGGCAGCTCCTTGAAGACGAACCGCACGTCCGGGTTCTCGCGGATCAGCTGGTTCACCTTGGGCGCGATCACTTTGCAGTAGCCGCAGCGGTAGTCGTAGAACTCCACGACCGTGATCTGGCCAGTCGGGTTGACCACCAGGTCGCGCGGGTCGCGCTCCAGCTGGGCGCGGTGGCGATCGATCGCGGCGGATGACGCTTTGATCGCCTCCAGTTGCTTCTTCTCGGCCAGCTTCATGCTGACCTCCTCAAGCACCTCCGGATGCGCGAGTAGATAGGTGCGGACCTTCTCGCCGAAAGCCGCGTCGGGCTGGGCCTTGTCGCAGGCGGAAAGGGCGAGCACGGCGGCGAGCGCGGCGGTGGCGAAGGCGTTCATGGTCGGGAGATAGGGCCTGGCCGCCGATCTGGCTAGCGGCTCAGGCTAGCGCATCTGCCCGCGGCCGATGGACCCTTCGCGCGCCAGGTCCTTCAGATCGTTGCGGTCCGGGTTCGAGGCGAGGACGATGTCCGTGGCGCGCCGCCACTGCGGGGTGCTCTTGTCCAGCATTTCGCGGGCCCGCATGGCGAACACCCGGGCCTGGCGCATGTCGCCGACGTTGAAGTTGTATTCGGCGGTGGCGAGCCGCGCGAGGCCGTCCTGGCCCTGCTTGTCATAGGCGCCGGCCAGCATCCGCCAGGCGACCGCGTTGTCTTCTTCCTGCGTCAGCGCCTTGCGCAGTTCGCCGATGCCCTCTGCGACCTTGGCCTTGTCGTCCAAAGCGATCAGTGTCTGGCCGAGATTGACCCGCAGCAACGGCGCGTCCGGCTTCAGCTCCACGGACTTGCGCTGCGGCGCCTCGGCCTCGGCGGTGCGGCCGAACTCGAACAGCACCTGACCTTTCAGTTCCCACAGATATGGGTTCTGCGGCTGCTCCTGCAGCAGGGCGTCGATCAGGCGCAGGGCTCGATCGGGCTCCTTCATCTGGTAATAGGCGATCGCCCGGGCATAGCGGGCCGGGTAGCCGGCGTCCTTCTCGCCGTACTTCACGATGGCGACCTGGGGATTGATGAAGCCGTCGAGCTTGGCTTTCATCACCGCGTGGTCGGCGATCGCCTCGGCGCTGTCAGTCTTGTCGTAGTTCGACATGCCCTCGACCCGCCGACGCAGGCCATCGATCCGGTCGGACGACAGGGGGTGGCTGCGGAAGTAGCCGAACCGGCGGCTCTCGTCGAAGACCTCCTGGTAGCGGAAGTTGTCGAAGAAATCGGCCAGGCCCTTGCCCGAGATGCCGGCCTTTTCAAGGATGGTGGCGCCCGCCTGGTCCGCGCGGCTTTCCTGCTCGCGGCTGTAGCCGAGGGCGCCGAGGGTGCCGAAGTAGCCCGCCGAACCGGCCAGGGCCGCCGCGCCTTCGGGCGAGCCGGCGAGGGCGGCGAGCACCCCCAGGCCCATGGTCAGCAGGAAAGGCCGCATGCCAGCCCGGTTCATGTCGCCCGAACGCGCGCTGTGGCCGGCCGCGAGGTGGGCGACCTCGTGGCCGATGACACCCTGCAGTTCGTTGGGCGTCTTCGATTCCAGGATCAGGCCGGTGTAGACGCCCATGGTGCGGGGCGCGGCGAAGGCGTTCAGCTCCTTCGAGCCGATCAGCAGGATGTCGATGTCGCGAACGTCCAACCCGGCCGCCGCAAAGATCGGCGTCGAGGTCTTGCGCAGGATCTCCTCGATCTCGGTGTCCCGGATCAGCGAGGTCCCGTCCTGCGCCAGGGCCGGAGCCGGTCGGAACGCGACGGTCGCCGCGAGCGCCACGGCCGTGGCGACCCGAAGGGCGGAGCCGAAGGCGGACCGGGAAAACGAGAGCATGCGCACTATCCTGTTACGCCCCCACCGTTCCCCGGTCCAAGCCTAGCGCCTCATCCGCGGCGCCACCAGCCTTTGCGCGGCGCGGCCGGCGGAGCCGAGATCTCGTTCGGATCCGGCGTCTTCGGGGCGGGCGGCGGTTCGGCGACCACCGGCTCGGCCGGCTGGTCCGGCGGAGAAGCTGGGGCCAAGGCGGGTGTGTCGATCAGCTGGGCCGCGGTATCGGCGACGATCTCCGGAGCCGGTTCGGCCGCCTTGGACGCCGGCTTGCGGCGGCTGCGGGTGGCCCGCACGGGCTTGGCCTCGGCGGCGGCGGGTTCGGCGTCGACCGGAGCCTCGATCACCGGGGCCTCGGCGGCCGGCGCTTCGACCGCCGGGGTTTCGACGACGACGGCTTCCATCGCCGCGTCGGCCTTGCGGCTACGGCTGCGGCGGGCGCGCTTCGGCTTCTCCTCGACCGCCGGCAGCTCGACCCAGATATCGACGTCCTCGCCGGTAGGAGCGGGCTTAGCGACCCGGGCCTCGCGATGCGGATCGCGTTCGGCAGGCGTCGTCTTGGCGTCCTGCGGTCGGGCGTCCTGTTGGCGGGCGTCCGGCTCGCGGGCCTCCTGGGCCGGGACCTTCATGTCCTCGGCCGGATCGTGCCAGACGAACGGGTCTTCGCCATAGGGAACCCAGGGCCGGGTCCAGGCGAAGGCGTCCTGCGGGCGGGAGTCGTCGCGCATCCGCCGGCCGCCGCGGCGGCCGCGACGGCGGCGGCGACCGCTGTCATCGCCATCCTCGCGCGGCGCGCGCGGCTGTTCGTCACGCGGCGCGCCGGCCTCGGCGGCCTCGCGCGGCTCGTCGTCGCGCCGGCCGCCACGGCGGCGACGGCGACGGCCACGGCGGCCGCCTTCGCCATCTTCGCGGTCGCCGTCGCGCTCGCGGTCGCGTTCACGCTCACGACGCGGCGCGGCCGCTTCGACCTCGCCGTCCTCGTCCTCGTCGGCGGCCCCGAGGTCGTCGTCGTCCTCTTCCTCGTCCTCGAACGCCTCGTCGTCGAAGTCATCGTCCTCCGCCGACGGCTCGTAGGCCGGGGCGGCCGTCGCGGCGAGCAGCGGCTCGCGGCGGGTCTCGGCGGCGGTGCGCTCGATCGAATGCTCCGCGTGGGCAAGCTCGTCGTCGATCAGGATCGAGACGAACAGGCCGAACGCCTGGTGCAGGCGCGCCAGGTGCGCCCGCTTTTCGTTCAGAATGTAGAGGCCGACGTCTCGCGGCACGCTCAGGCAGGCTTCGCCGCCGCCCTTCAGCGCCTCGAGTTCCAGGTCCCGCAGCGCCGCCAGCGCGCTCGATTCCACCGACCGAACCCGACCGGTGCCGGCGCAATGCTCGCAGACGTGGGTCGTACCCTCCAGCACGCCGGTGCGGCGGCGCTGGCGGCTGATCTCCATCAGGCCGAACGGACTGATCTTGCCCATCTGCACGCGGGCGCGGTCGTCCTTCAGACAGTCCTTCAGCTTCTTCTCGACCGCCCGGTTGTTCTTCGCCTCATCCATGTCGATGAAGTCGATGACGATCAGGCCGGCGAGGTCGCGCAGGCGCAGCTGGCGGGCGGCCTCCTCGGCCGCCTCCATGTTGGTCTTCAGCGCCGTGGCCTCGATGTTCCGCTCGCGCGTCGAGCGGCCGGAGTTCACGTCAATGGCGACCAGGGCTTCGGTCTGGTTGATCACCAGGTAGCCGCCGGAGCGCAGCGGCACCGTCGGCTGGTAGATCTGGCTGAGGTGATCCTCGATACGGTGCTTGACGAACAGCGGCGTCGGCTCGCGGTACAGCTGCACCTTCTTGGCCTGGCTCGGCATCAGCATGCGCATGAAGTCGCGCGCTTCGCGGAAGCTGGCCTCGCCCTCGACGAACACGCCGTCGATATCCTTGTCGTAGAGGTCGCGGATCGCCCGCTTCACGAGGTCCTCTTCCTCGTAGATCAGCGCTGGTGCGATCGAATGCAGCGTCTTCTCGCGGATGTTCTCCCAGAGGCGGAGCAGGTAGTCGTAGTCGCGCTTCAGCTCGGCCTTGGTGCGCTTGGCACCGGCGGTGCGGACGATCAGGCCCATGCCCTGCGGCACGTCCAGGCTCTGGACGACGCTCTTCAGGCGCTTGCGGTCGGTCAGGGTGGTGATCTTGCGGCTGATGCCGCCGCCGCGGGCGGTGTTCGGCATCAGGACGCCGTAGCGGCCGGCCAGGGAGAGATAGGTGGTCAGGGCCGCGCCCTTGTTGCCGCGCTCTTCCTTGACGACCTGGACCAGCATGATCTGCCGGCGGCGGATCACTTCCTGAATCTTGTACTTGCGCATCAGCCGCCGCTTGCGGCGGGCGAGTTCTTCCTCGACGACGTCGTCCTCGTCGTCGCTTTCGGAGGCGGTGACCGCCTCGTCCTCGTCCTCGTCGCCGTTCTCGCTGTCGTCGCGCCGGCCGCGCGGCTCGGGATGATCGTCCTCGTCGTCTGCCTCTTCGCGCAGCAGAGCTTCGCGGTCGGCGACCGGGATCTGGTAATAGTCCGGGTGGATTTCGTTGAAGGCCAGGAAGCCGTGGCGGTTGCCGCCGTACTCGATGAAAGCCGCCTGCAGGGACGGCTCAACGCGCGTCACCTTGGCAAGGTAGATGTTTCCTCGGAGTTGTTTGCGGTTCTGACTTTCGAAATCGAATTCTTCAACGCGGGTCCCGTCGACGACGACCACGCGGGTTTCTTCCGCGTGGGCTGCGTCGATTAGCATGTTCTTGGGCATTAAGTGAATCTCCGCGGCGCGCAGTGCGCAGCCGGCAAATGGGACGGGCGCGCGCGCCGCCCGCGAAGACGCCGGATGCGGCGTCTCGGGAGGCCTTGGGGCCGATATCGGCGTGAGCTGCGCAGCCCATCAGGTGTGTTCCCAGGCGCGTCCTCGAAAAGGGCGCGGATCGGATGATGTGTCGTCACCGAGGGTCGGTCGAAGCCGACGTCGGTTCGGGGGGCGCGCTCCGGGTCCCGGCGGTGAGGCCGAGCTTCATCGGGCGCGGCCGGACTTTGCAACAGCGGGCGGCAAAAGGAAAGCCGAACCGCCAAAAGCTGAAGATCGTCCGGGTGGCGAAAGGTCTGGTTAACCCTTTGTCCACCCCCGCCGCGGCTATATGGCGCTTCAATCTCAGGTCGCAATTCCTTAAGGCTTGGAGCCAGGCAAAATGCTGGCGCGTGTGAAGCAAGGTCTGTCGGGTCGCAGGGGTTGGGCCGTGCTCGGTTCAGCCGCCGTCCTGCTGTGCGCCGCCGGCGCCGCCGTCAGCCATGCGGCCGCCGCCTCCGCCGACCTGCTCAAGGTGCGTCTCGGCGGCGACTCCGCCCAGACCCGCATCGTCATCGACCTCGACCGTTCGGCCAGCGTGAAGCTGGTCTCCGACGGCGCCGCCGATCGCCGCGTCACTGTGGTGCTGCCGGGGGTCACCGCCGCTTCGGGCCTGCAAGGCAAGGGGCAGGGGCTGGTCTCCGCCTGGGCGGTGGACCAGACGGCTGGCGGGGCGCGCCTGCAGATGGACCTAGCCGCCGACGCCAAGGTGAAGCGCCGCTTCCTGCTGCCGCCGGCCGACGGCATCTCTCACTACCGCTACGTCGTCGATGTCGCCCGGCTGGAGCCTGCGGAGGCCCGCCTGATCAAGGCCGAAGCCGTCGCGCCGAAGCTGCGCCTGAAGCCCCTGGCGGCGCGCGCCGCCCTGCCGACCAGGAAGGTGGTGGTGATCGATGCGGGCCACGGCGGGCACGATCCGGGCGCCCGCGGCGCTCAGGGCTACGAGAAGGACCTCAATCTCGCCGCCGCCCGCGCCCTTAAGGCGCGGCTGGAGAAGGGCGGCCGCTACAAGGTCATCATGACCCGCGACGCCGACGCCTATGTCGGCCTCGCCAGCCGCGTGCGCACGGCCCAGCGCGCCGGCGCGGACCTGTT
>NZ_JBIIGK010000197.1:0-4535 GCF_044236515.1 Phenylobacterium sp. | reverse complement strand
AGCTTGATGAGCGGCCACCAGCCCGACGACGCCGGCTTGGTCATTTTCGAGCTCATGCGATGGGAAGCACCTTGGGCCGGGTGGACTTCAGCCACACGGCGAGCAGCAACTGGGTGACGAGCACGGCGGTGAACACCGAGGTGAACACGCCAATCGCCAGCGTCCAGGCGAAGCCCTTCACAGGTCCCGCGCCCAGCGAGAACATGATCAGGGCCGCGCCTAGGTGGGTGATGTTGGCGTCGAAGATCGTCAGCATGGCCCGGCTGAACCCGGCGTCCATGGAACCGATGATGCTGCGCCCGGCCCGATATTCCTCACGCATGCGCTCGTAGATCAGCACGTTGGCGTCGACCGCAACGGCGAGGGTCAGGATCAAGCCGGCGATCCCGGGCAGCGTTAGGGTCGCCTGGGTGATCGACATGGCGGCGACGATCATCAGGCCGTTGACCACAAGGGCGACGATCGACACGCCGCCGAACAGCATGCCGTAGGCGAGCACCATGAAGGCGAGCACCAGCACGAAGGCGAGGAGCGCCGAGTTCTGGCCCGCGGTGATGGCGTCCGCGCCGAGTTCGGCCCCGACGGTGCGCTGTTCCTCGACCTTCAGCGGGGCCGGCAGGGCGCCAGCGCGCAGCAGGACGGCCAGGTCGTTGGCTGATTCCGGCGTGAAGTTGCCTTCGATGTAGCCGGAGCCGCCGGTGATCGCCGAATTGATCCGCGGCGCGGAGATCACCTTCTTGTCGAGGACGATGGCGAACCGCTTGCCGATGTTCTGGCTGGTCGCCTCGCCGAAGCGGCGGGCGCCCTGTCCGTTGAAGCGGAATTCGACGATCGGCTGACCCGTCTCCGGATGGAAGCCCTGGTTGGCGTGGACCAGCATCTCGCCGGTGACGACGGAGCGCTTGCGCACGACCACGAACGGCTCGGCTTGATCTTCCTGGGGCAGGAGTTCGGAGCCGGGCGGGATGAGGCCGGCGGCGACCTGCTCGGGCCGGACCGAGTCGTCGACCATCTGGAAGGTCAGCTTTGCGGTCTGGCCGATGATTTCGCGCAGCTTCTGCGGGTCGCTTTCGCCGGGCGCCTGGACGACGATGCGGTTCGTGCCCTGGCGGGCGATCGACGGCTCGCGGGTGCCGAGTTCGTCGATGCGGCGACGGATGATCTCCTGCGACTGCTCGACGGCACGGACCGCCTCGGCCTCCATCGCCTCGGGGGCGAAGGCCAGACGGATGCGCTGATCCGGAGTGCTGGTCACCACGACGTCCCGGCCGCCCGCGACGCCGGCCAGCGGGGCCCCGACGCTGGTCCGCAGGACGCGCAGCGCGGCCTGCATCTGCGCCGGGTCGGTGACCCGCAGGTTGACGCCGCCCTCGACGACGCCGAGGTCGCTGAACACCACCTCTTCGTTGCGCAGGGCGACGCGGACGTCTTCGACGAGGTTGGTCAGCCGTTCGCGACGAAGAGCCGCGACGTCCACCTCAAGCATGAGGTAGGAGCCGCCCTGCAGGTCGAGGCCGAGGTTGAGGGTCTTCTTCGGCAGGAAGGCCGGAAGCTTTTCACGGGCCTCGGGCGACAACAGGTTCGGCGCGGCGAACAGCGCGCTGACGAGAACCGCCAGAACGACGAGGAGGACCTTCCAGCGGGAAAGGGTCAGCATCGGAGCGGGTCGCTCAGACCTTGGCGTCGTTGGCGGGCGAAGGCTCGCCGCGGGTGCGGACGTCCGAGATCATGCCCTTCACGACCTTGACCGTGACGCCGGTGGCGATTTCCAGGCCCACTTCCTTGTCCTCGACGCGGACGACCTTGCCGATGATCCCGGACGACAGGACCACCGTGTCGTTGCGCTTCAGCGCGCCGAGCATGGCCTGATGCTGCTTCATCCGGCGCTGCTGCGGCCGGATCATCAGGAAATAGAACAGCACCACCAGGCCGATGAGCGGCAGGAACTGCAGAAGCATGGCCTCAGGGCCCGCGGGCGTGGCGCCGGCGGCTTGGGCGTAGGCGGGGGTGGCGAACATGGCCTCTCCGGAATGGGTTCGCGGCGGGTGCTGGAAGCCCCTCGCCGAGGTCGGCGGAAGCTATGCGCTGCGACCGGGTTTTGCAATGGAACCCGCCGCGCTATGGCTCGGCGCATGGACCAGACCCTGCTCCCCCTGCTCGAACGGATCGCCGGCGCCCTGGAGCGGCTGGCCCCGCCGCCGATCGCCGAGCCCGACTTCGCCGCCGGCCGCCTGTTCCGGCACGACCCGACGCGCGAGATCTTTCATCTCGCCCCGGACTATCCGCTGGCCCTGGAGAGCCTGGTCGGCGTGGAAGGCCAGAAGGCGCGGTTCGTGGAGAACCTGCGTCGGTTCGCCGCCGGCCTGCCGAGCAACCACGTGCTGCTTTGGGGCGTGCGCGGCACGGGGAAGAGCTCGCTCGCCAAGGCCGCCTTCATGGCGGTGACCAGGGACGCGCCGGGCCTCAAGCTCGTCGAGGTGGACCGCGACCAGGTGACCGCCCTGCCCGCGCTGTTCGACGTGTTGCGCAGACGCCCCGAGCGGTTCCTGGTGCTGTGCGATGACCTGTCGTTCGAGGAGGGCGCGGCGGCGGCGAAGGCGCTGAAGTCGGCGCTGGAGGGGGGCGTGTCCGGCCCCCCGGCGAACGTCATGTTCGTAGCCACGTCCAATCGCCGTCACCTGATGCCGCGCAGCCCGAACGAGGATCGCGGGCTCCTCGCCGCGGCAGAGGACGCCGAGGAGGAGGTCAGCGTGTCCGACCGCTTCGGCTTGTGGATCAGCTTCCCGCCGATGGACCAGCCGACCTACCTGGCGGCGGTGCGCGGCTATGCCGACCGCTTCGACCTGAAGACGCCCGACCTCGACCGCAAAGCCCTGCAATGGGCGCAGCTGCGCGGCGGCCGGTCAGGACGCGTCGCGTGGCAATTCATCCGAGATCTGGCGGGCGAACAGGGCAAGGCGCTGCCGCTCTAGCTCTTGCCTGTCAGGCGGCCGTCTACGGCAGAACCAGCTGCGGATCGACCGGGCGGGCGCGGTCCAGCGGCGACGGGGCGTAGCGGACCTCGAAGTGGAGCTGCGGCTCGGGGACGCCGCCGGTGGCGCCAGCCTGGCCAATCTGCTGACCCTGAGTGATCCGCTGGGTCATCTTCACGTCCACCCGGGACAGGTGGCCATAGGCCGTCACCCAGCCGCCGTCGTGCTTCACCAGCACCAGGTTACCGAATCCCGGGACCTGATCGCCGGCGTAGACGACCTCGCCAGCCGCGGCGGCGCGCACCGGGTCGCCGGCGCCGGCGCGGATGTTGATCCCGTCGTTACGCTGATTGCCGGCCTTGGGGCCAAAGCCGGAGACGACATCGCCGCGCAGGGGCCAGACGAACAGCCCGCGCCCGAGTTGCGAAATCTGAGCGTCGCTAAGCGGCGCCGCGCCGACCGGGGCGGCCGGCGGGGCCGCCGGGGTGGGACGCGGAGTCGGTCGCGAGGCGGCCGGCGGCGTGTAGGGCTGAGGCCGCGACGGCAGAGCCGGCGGCGCGGGCTCAGGGCGAGCCGCGGGCGTGGGAGACGGGGTCGGCGTCGGGATCTGAGCCGGCGCCGGCGTGGGCGTCGGCGCCGGCATGGGGCGGGTCGCCGGCCGGGGCCGCTCCACCGTCTCCTGACGGGTCGACACGATCGCGCCGCGATCCCTGTAGCCGCTGGGCAGGCGAATGCGCTGACCCGCCCGGATCGTGGCGTTGCGGCCAAGGTCGTTTTCGCTGCGGAGGCGCGCGGCGGAGACGGAGAACCGTTGGGCGATCAGTTCGAGGGTGTCGCCTGAGCCGGCGACATAGGCCTTCGCCTCCGTGGCCGGGCCTTTCAGCTTCTGGCCCGGGCGAATCGCCGAGCCGGAGATCTTGTTGTCGTCGCGCAGTTGTTCGATCGTGGTGTCGAGCTTGCGGGCGATGGAGGTCAGGTTGTCCCCGCTCCTGACCTCGTAGGTCTCGGCCGGACCCTCCACGGTGACGACGCGGCCGGTCACCCGGCGGGTCGTGACGGTGCGGGACGCGGGCGGCTCGTCAGCGGCCGGACGCTCGGCTGCGGGCGCTGGGCGGGACGGACGCTGCGGTTCCGGCTGGGGAGTGAGAGCCGCCGGCGCGGAGGCCGCGCCGGTTGGAACCTGGGTCGTGGTAACGGTCGGGCCGCGGTCGCGGAAGCCCTCGGGCAGCCGCAGGCGCTGGCCGGCCCGGATCGCGGCATTGCGGGAGAGGTCGTTCTCTTCGGCCAAGGCGGCGGCGGTGACCGAGAACCGGCGGGCGATGGCGTAAAGAGTGTCGCCGGAGCCGACCACATAGGCCTTGGCGGCTGTCGACGGCCCCTTCAGCGTCTGGCCCGGACGAATGTTCGAGCCTTCGATGCCGTTGTCCTCGCGCAACTGCTCGACGCTGGTGTCGAGCTTGCGGGCGATGGCGATCAGCGTGTCGCCGGACTGGACCTGATAGGTGCTGGCGCGCCCGTCGGCGTCGACCACGCGGCCGGTGACGCTGCGGGTGGTCACGGTGC
>NZ_JBIIGK010000196.1:0-4538 GCF_044236515.1 Phenylobacterium sp. | reverse complement strand
CGGACGGCGACCGCGGCCAGCCGGTTCGCGCCGCGGGCGTCGAGCAGGCCGTCCTCCGTCAGGGTGCCGGGGGTGACGACCCGGACCACGTCGCGGCGGACCACCGACTTCGAGCCGCGCTTCTTGGCCTCGGCCGGATCCTCCATCTGCTCGCACAGGGCGACCTTGAAGCCGGCGCGGACCAGCTTGGCGAGGTAGGCCTCCATAGCGTGGGCCGGGACGCCCGCCATCGGGATTGGCTGGCCGCCGTGTTGGCCGCGCGCCGTGAGGGTGATGCCGAGGGCGGCCGCGGCCTTCTGGGCGTCCTCGAAGAACAGCTCGTAGAAATCGCCCATGCGGAAGAACACCAGGGCGTCCGGCTGCCGCGCCTTCGCATCGAAGAACTGGGCCATCACCGGCGAGGCGCCGGCGGCGTCGGGCATGGCGGTGGGCGCGGGCGCGTTCATGGACCGCGGACGCTACCCGATGCGACCGAGTCCGGGGAGCGGCATCGGCGCCGCATCCTGTGGATCGTTTGCCTTTGCGCCCGGGGGCTGCGACAGAGCGCGCCAGTCCGGTTTCGGCCGCGAAATCCTATCTGAGCAAAGATCGGACAAATTCGGGCCGTCATATGACAAGAACGAAGGAGACCCAGGTACCGTGATGTTGAACAGAATGGCTTTTCTCGCCGTCGGCGTCGTCGTCGCCGCGGCCCCTTCGCTCGTCACGGGTCAGGAAGCCTCCGCGCCCAATCGCGCCGTCTATGATTCGGCCTGTTCTTCCTGCCACGGCCCGACGATGGGCGGCGGACACGGGCCGCCGCTGCACGGCGAGACCTTCATGGAGAAGTGGCGGGGCAAGACCGCCGCCGAGCTGGCCAGCTACATCCAGATGACCATGCCGGCCGACTCTCCCGGCTCCCTCACCGACGAGGACACCGTCGGCATCGTCGACCTGATCATCCACGAGAACCGGCTGGCCGCGCGCCCCAAGGCGGGCGCGTCGCTGAAGGACCTCGAACAGATCAAGATCGACTGACGAAACCTGGCGCCCGCGAGGGCGCCGGGCCATCGCCCCGGCGCGTCAAAGCCCGAGGGCGATCCATTGCGGCGGCGGGCCGGGCGGCAGGCCGCAGGCGCGCTCTTCCGGCGGGCAGGCGTGGGGCTTCCAGTCCGGCTGGCCCGGCGAGCCGGACACCGCCACCAGCACGAACTGCTTGCCGCCAGCCGTGTAGGTGATCGGCGCTCCCGAGGTGCCGGCCGGCAGGGTGACCTCGGCGAGCACCTTGCCGTCGCGTTTGTCGAAGGCGCGGAACTTGTCGCCGTAGGACCGCTGCGGCCCGGCCATCAGCATGGTCGAGGCCCCCTCGCCGGCGAACACCAGCTCGCGGGTCGCGACGATCGCCGCCTTGCCCGGGGTGCCGAGCCACGGAAGGTTCAGGTGCTTGAGGCGCGGGTGGTTGCGCGGCCCTTCGCCGTTGACCGCCGACCACTTGATCTTGCCAGTAGCCATGTCGATCGCCACGACCCGGCCGTAGGGTGGCTTGATGAGCGGCAGGCCATCGGGGCCCATGGTCGCCATCTTCTGGATCGAGCCGTCGAGGTTATAGGCCACCGTGGCGTCCGGCATCTTCGGCTTCACCAGGCACCAGGCGGTCAGCAGGGTCGCGGCGACCGTGTAGTAGGTGTTCGTCTCCGGATCGTACGACCCGGAGTTCCAGTTGCCGCCGCCGTCGGAGCCCGGAAGCGTCAGCACGCCTTTGCCGCCGGGGCCGTCGTGGCACAGGGTCGGCGGCGAATAGGCTGGCCCGAAGACGTAGGACTTGGCCATGTCCTGGGCTTCGCGTTTCAGTTCGGGCGTGAAGTCGATCAGATCGTTGGGACTGACGGCGATACGGTCATAGGGGCCGGCGGCCGGCATCGGCTGGGTCGGCGACATCACCTCGCCGGGCACGGTCGACTTCGGAACGGGACGCTCGGGGGTCGGGTGGATCGGCTTGCCGGTCACGCGGTCCAGGGCGAACAGCTGCGGCAGCTTGCCGGTGACCATCAGCGCCTTGACCACCTTGCCGTTCACCCGGACGTCGCCGAGCACGGGCGGCGAGGCGAGGTCCCAGTCCCAGACGTCGTGGTGAATGGTCTGGTAGTGCCAGACCTTCTTGCCGGTCCGGGCGTCCGGAGCGACGACGGAGTCGCCGTAGAGGTTGTTTCCCGGCCGGGTCTGGCCGGCGCCCGGCGGATTGGGCGCCGAGAACGGGATGTAGACGTAGCCGAGCTCCGCGTCGGCGCTGATCAGTCCGTAAGAGGCCATAGCGCCGGCCAGGCCCGCCGCCGGGCCCCAGCTGGCGCGGGCCGGATCGCCGACCGCCGGCATCGGGCTGAATTCCCAGAGCTTGCGGCCGGTCCGGACGTCGTAGGCGCGGGCGACCTGCGGCTGGCCCGCCACCTGGTCGCCGGAGTCGTCGCCGCGCCCGCCGGTTCCGGCAGCGCCGCCCGGGCCTGAGCCGGCGCGACCGAGGACGATGATGTCGCCGATGATCAGCGGAGCGCCGGCGGCGCCGCCGCGACGGCCGTCTTCCGACAGGTTGATGCGGCCCTGTTCACCGAAACTCGTGACCGGCTTTCCGGTCTTGGCGTCCGTCGCATAGAGGAAGGAGCCACGGCCGGAGATGATCCGCACGTCATCCCCCGACCGCCACATCGCCACGCCACGGGCGCTGCTGCCGGCGACGTCGGCCGTCGCCTTCGAGAACGGCTGTTGGGTCCAGATCGTCTTGCCGGTCGCCCCGTCGAACGCCTCGACGAGGCCGGCGGCGTTCGAGGCGTAGACGATCCCGTCGACAACGATCGGCGTCGAGCGGAAGTAGCTGGTCGGCGTGTTGGAGGCCGAGAGCTGCGGATATTCGGCGAGCAGCGACGGCTCCAGGCCGGGGCGCGTCCAGACGATCTTCAGCCCGGCGACGTTCGCACGGTTGATGTCGTTCAGCCCCGAGTACCGCTGGAAGAGGTTTGAGCCGCCGACAGCCGGCCACTGGCCGGCGGGCGCGTCGGCGGCCGCGGCGGCGCCGGCGGAAAGGGCCAGCGCGCAGGCCGAGGCGGCGAGTGCGATGAGACGAGCGGGCGCATGGGCCCCGGTGGCGCGAAATTCCATTGTTTCCCCCGCCCGACCTCACGTCGGATCTGAGGCGTCACTCAACATTGAGGGGCGAGGCTTGTAAAGCGCCCCCTTACAGGCGGTGGTTGTCCGCGACGACCGGACAATCAGGACTGAGGCCGACGCCACGCCTCAGATCGCGCCGGCTTCCTCGGCGGCATAGGTCAGGCTGACGAAGACGTCTTCGAGGTCCGGGTCCTCGGTCGAAATGTCCCTGATGTGAAGGCCGGAGGCGCGGATCGCCGCCAGCACCTGCTCGACGCTCGACTGGCCGGTGCGGTAGCTGACCGAGAAGCCGCCGGACTTCAGAAGCCTGGTTTCGAACCCTGGGAGAGCCGGGGCGGCGGTCAGCGGCTCCTCGGGCGTGACCAGCACGTTGCGGGTGTCCATCCGCGACAAAAGCTTGGCCGTCGGCTCGCAGGCCACCACCAGCCCACGGTTGACGATGGCGATCTGGTCGCAGAGCTCCTGGGCCTCTTCCAGATAATGGGTGGTCAGGACGATGGTCACGCCCTGGCGGTTCAGCTCGACGACGTAGTTCCACAGCTGGCGGCGCAGCTCGACGTCGACGCCGGCGGTCGGCTCGTCGAGGATCAGCACCGGCGGATTGTGGACCATCGCCTTGGCGACCATCAGCCGGCGCTTCATGCCGCCGGACAACTGGCGGACATAGGCGTCGGCCTTGTCGGCCAGGCCGAGCGCCTGGAGCAGCTCGGCCGTCCGCCGTTCACGCTTGGGCACCGCATACATGCCGGCGGCGACTTCCAGCGCCTCTTTGGGGGTGAAGAACGGGTCGGCGGCGATCTCCTGCGGCACGACGCCGATGGCGGCGCGGGCGTCTCTCGGCCGCTGGTCGATGTCCCGGCCCCAGATGCGCACGGTCCCGGAGGTCTTCCAGGTCAGGCCGGACAGGATGTTGATGAAGGTCGACTTGCCTGCGCCGTTCGGCCCGAGCAGCCCGAAGATCGAGCCGCGCGGGATGGCGAGGTCGACGCCCTTGAGCGCCCGCATTTCCGGCGTGGTCTTGGTCGCGGCATAGGTCTTGACCAGGCCCTCGGCCTCGATCGCGTACTGAGGTAGGTCCATGCCCGTCCAATCATTGACGGCGAAAGCCGCGGTCCAGTACCTAGGCGCGCGTCGCCCGCAAGCCAAGCGGCGGCAATGAGAGGTTTCCGCCCATGGCCCGCCAAGTCCGCAAGAAGGTCGCCCAGACCCGTCCCGAGCCGGCGCCTGCCCGGCCGTCGCTGACGCCCGACCTGCCGGCGCCGGAAGTCGTCGTCATCCGCACCGGCCGCGTGGCCTGCGACGGCGTCGGCGGGGCGCTGGGCCACCCGCGGGTCTGGCTGGAGATGGGCGAGGCGACCTTCGTCGAATGCCCCTACTGCGACCGCCGCTTCGTGCTGGCC
>NZ_JBIIGK010000061.1:0-16535 GCF_044236515.1 Phenylobacterium sp. | reverse complement strand
TGCGACAAGCTGCCGGGCGCCCGCGGCCACGGCGAGCCGCTGCGCCTGATGATCGACCTCGACGACAAGGTCGGCATCATCGACGTCTTCCCGCACAAGCCGGGCGTCAAACGCCTGCTGGCTTCGAAGCAGGGCTACGGCTTCGTCCTGCCGGAGGAGGAGGCCATCGCCTTCCGCCGGGCCGGCAAGCAGGTGCTGAACGCCGGCGATCCGGCGAGGAAGGGAGAGGGGGCTGCGGTCTGCCTGCCCATCGTCGGCGACCAGGTCGCGGTCGTCGGCGACAACGGCAAGATCCTGGTCTTCGCCGCCGCCGAACTGCCCGAGATGCCGCGCGGCAAGGGCGTAAAGCTCCAGGCCTATCGCGAGGGCGGCCTGCGCGACGCCCTGGTGTTCAAGGCCGAGGATGGCGCCGCCTGGACCACCGCCGACGGCCGCACCCGCCAGTGGCCGGAGTGGCGCGAATGGCTCGGCCGCCGTGCTGGGGCCGGCAAGCTGGCGCCGAAGGGCTTCCCGGCCACCAAGCGGTTCCGGCCGCGCTAGAGGGCGCCGCGGTGATGGCTCGCGCCGCCTCCGCGCTGGACTACCGCGAGCTGGCGCGTCGGCGGCTGCCGCACTTCCTGTTCGAGTACATCGACGGCGGCTCCTATGACGAGGTGACGCTGCGGCGGAACCGCACCGACCTGCAGGACGTCGCCCTGCGCCAGCGGGTCCTACGCGACGTCTCGGCCATCGACACCTCCGCCACCTTGCTGGGGCGCGCCGTTCGCATGCCGGTGGCGCTGGCGCCGATCGGCCTGGCCGGCCTGGCCGCCCGCCGGGGCGAGGTACAGGCCGCCCGCGCCGCCGAGGCGGCCGGCGTGCCCTTCACCCTCTCCACCGTCTCGGCCTGCAGCCTCGGCGAGGTGACCGCCGGCGTAAACGCGCCGATCTGGTTTCAGCTTTACATGGTCCGCGACCGCGGCTTCCTGCGCGACCTCCTGGCCCAGGCGCGCGAGGCCGGCTGCGACGCCCTGATCTTCACCGTCGACATGGCGGTGCCCGGCTCGCGATACCGCGACGTACGATCCGGCCTCGCTGGCGCATCCGGGCCCCTCGGCGCGGCGCGACGCACCTTCCAGGCGATGCAGCGGCCGGGCTGGGCCTGGGACGTCGGCGTCCGCGGCCGACCGCACCAACTAGGCAATGTCGCGCCGCTGCTCGCCGGCCGCACCGGCCTCGACGATTTCTTCCGCTGCATGCGCGAGAACTTCGATCCGTCGGTCACATGGCGCGACCTCGAATTCGTCCGCAACGAGTGGCCGGGGCCGCTGGTGATCAAGGGCCTGCTCGATGCGGATGACGCCCGCGCCGCCGCCGACCTCGGCGCGCAAGGGATCGTCGTCTCCAACCATGGCGGTCGCCAGCTCGACGGGGTGCTGTCCACCGCTGCCGCTCTCCCGGCCATCACCGGGGCGGTCGGCGACCGGTTGACGGTGTTCGCCGACGGCGGCGTCCGATCGGGGCTCGACGTCGTGCGGATGCTCGCCCTGGGGGCGGACGGCGTCCTGCTCGGCCGCGCCTGGGCCTACGCCCTCGCCGCCGCTGGCCAGCGCGGGGTCACCCATCTTCTCAACCTGCTGGAGTCCGAGATGCGGGTGGCGATGGCGCTGACGGGCGTGACCCGGATCGGCGAGATCGGCCCGGACGTCCTGGCGCGGCCCTAGGCCTGTGCGGCGAAGCCGCCGAAGGCCATGACGTCGGTGGCGTCGTCGGCGTCCATGATCCGCAACAGCCGGGCGCGCGCACGGTTCACCCGGCTCTTTATGGTGCCCACCGCACAGCCGCAGATCTCCGCCGCCTCTTCGTAGGACAGGCCGGCCGCGCCGATCAGGATAAGCGCCTCGCGATGTTCCGCCGGCAACTGCTGCAGCGCCTGCTGAAGCGAACGCATCGCCACGCTCCACTCCTGGGTCGCCGGCGCCTTCAGCGTCGCGGCGTACTCGCCCGCCTCGTCGCGCACCTCGCGCCGCCGCCGCAGGACGTTCGTGTAGTAGGTGTTCCGCAGGATCGTGAACAGCCACGCCCGCAAGTTGGTGCCGATCTCGAATTTGTCGCGGTTGCTCCAGGCCTTGATCAGCGTGTCCTGCACAAGGTCATCCGCGTCGGAGCCGTTGTGGCTCAGCGACCAGGCGAATGCCCGGAGCGACGGGATCAGGGCGACGACTTGGTCCCGCCAACTGGACGTCGGGCTGATGGCGCCCTCCTGCGGTCCCAACGGTCTTACTCTCTCTGCGACTGCCCGGTTCTGGCGCCGGGATGAACGCAACCCCTCGGCATCCGTTCCGGCGGTCAGAGGCTGGAAAAGGCATAGATTTTTCGCAGGTCGCAAAATGCAGAAAGGCCCGACCGTTCGCACGGTCGGGCCTTCCGGATCGGCGTTGTTGCGAGGCTTCAGGGCTCGCGGCCGCCGCGGGTGCGGCCGCCGCCACGGCTGGCTTCTCCGCCTTTGCGTCCGGCGGAGGCCGCCAGATCGCGGTCCTTGGCGAAACTACGCTTCTCGCCCGGCACCGAGGCTCCGCCCTTGCGGGCGATTTCTCGGCGGCGTTCGGGGTTCATGGCGGCGAAGCCTCGGCGGGCTCGCGGCTTTCCAGTGTCGACGCTGGCCATCAGTACTGCTCTCCTCAATCGTCCCGACGACAGGGGGGATGTTGCAGTGGGGCTAACCACCGAAGCGCAGCAGAGGTTGCGTTGGAAATGCGAGCGATTTGCCGCAGCGGCGCCTTTCTGAGCCTCCGGGCGCTGACAAACGCGTGACGAGCCGCCCGGGGGCGGGTCAGACCGGGAGGATGACCCGGGCGCGCAGGCCGCCGGCGGGGCGGTTCTCGAGCACGACGTCGCCGCCGTGGGCGCGAGCCACCGATCGCACGACTGCGAGGCCAAGGCCGATGCCGCCGGTCTGGCGACTGCGGGAAGGCTCGCGGCGATAGAAGGGCTCGAACACCCGGTCCGCGTCCTGCGGCGGGATGCCCGGCCCGTCATCCTCGATCTCCACCACGGCCATGCGGCCGTCGCGGAACACCCGGGCGTGCGCCGTCGAGCCGAACTTGACGGCGTTGTCGAGCAGGTTCGCGAACAGTCGCCGCAGCGCCATCGGGTCGCCGTCGAGCACCACCTTGTCGCCCGTTTCAACCTCGGCCCGCAGGCCGGTCTCGGCCATCTCGTCGCAAAGGCTCTCCAGCAGGGACGAAAGCTCCAGCGGCGTCCGCTCGCCCTCGCGCGTCGCGTCGCGGACGAAGGTCAGGGCCGCCGAGATCATCTCCTCCATCTGGGTGATGTCGGCGACGATTTTCGCCTTCTGCTCGTCGTCCGACAGGGTCTCGACCCGGAACCGCAGGCGGGTGAGCGGTGTGCGCAGGTCGTGAGCGATCGCCCCGACCATCGCGGTCCGGTCTTCGACGTAGCGGCGCAGCCGCTGCTGCATGTCGTTGAACGCGTCGGCGGCGACGGCGATCTCGGACGAGCCGCTGACTTCCAGTGGCGGCGCCTTCGGGTCGCGGCCCAGCCGCTCGGCGGCGTCGGCGAACAGTCGGAACGGCGCCGATAGGCGGCGCGCGAAGATATAGGTGATCGGCGCCATGGCCAGGGCGGCCAGGACGAACCACAGGGCGATTCGCTGCTGCCAGGGATTGAGGCCAAAGCTCGGGCGCGGCTGCACCGTCACCCAGCGGCCGTCGGTGCGCTGCACCGCGACCTGGAACGGATCGAGCAGGAAATGCTCGTCCTCGGAGACGCCGTTGCGGGCCATGCGGTGCCGCAGGATCCGCGACACCCGACGGTCCCAGAACGGCCCGCGCTCGCCGGAGATGACGATCCGCGCGGCCGGCACCCCCATCTCCTCGGCCAGCGCTTCGCGCATGTCCTTGACGTAGGGGCCCTTCATCATGCGCGACGGCTTGTCGAGGGTGATCACCTCCAGCGGCTTGCGGTCGACGAACACCGGCGGCGCGCCGTGGAAGGCCTGGGCGATCTCCGGCAGGCGGTAGAAGTCGGGGACCGGGGAGGGGACGCTGAAGATCAGAACAAGGCTCACGGCCTGGGCGGCGACCAGCGTCAGCCCGGTCAGCGTCAGCAGCTGACCGAATAGCGAGACGGTCGGACGACGCCCCCGACGGGTCATCGGCGTTTCACCTTCGCGGTGAACATGTAGCCTTCATTGCGGATGGTGCGGATCAGGTCCTGGCCGCCGCCGTCGTCGAGCTTGCGCCGCAGCCGGCTGATCTGCACGTCGATGGCGCGGTCGAAGGCGTCAGAGTCCGGCCCGCGGGCGAACTCCAGCAACTGGTCGCGGGTCAACACCCGTTGGGGGCGCTCCACGAACGCCCGCAGCAGGGAGAACTCGCCGGACGACAGGTTCACCACAACCCCCTCGGGCGAGCGAAGTTCGCGCCGCACCAGATCCAGCCGCCAGCCGGCGAACTCGCAGCCGGCGCTGACCGGCGCATTGGTCGCCCGTTGCTCGGCCCGCCGCAGCACCGCCCGCACCCGGGCCAGCAGTTCGCGCGGATTGCACGGCTTGGCGAGATAGTCGTCGGCGCCGATCTCCAGGCCGACGATCCGGTCGGTGTCCTCGCCCATCGCCGACAGCATGATGATCGGCGGGGCCGCGCCCTCGGCGCTCAGCCGCCGGCAGATCGCCAGGCCGTCCTCCCCGGGCAGCATGACGTCGAGGACGATAAGGTCCACCGGCCCGTTGGCCAGGGCCTTCTCCATCTCGCCGGCGTCGGCGGCCGTGTCGACCCGATAGCCATGGCGGCCCAGGAAGTCCGAAACGACGTCGCGGATGCCCGGATCGTCATCCACCATCAGGATGCGCGCGCCGGCCTGAGTCATATCCTCTTCGGTCTCCATGAGGTCACTGTTGACGCCGGCGGTAACATCCGGATTTCGCCGTTGAAATTACGGGCGCGCCAGAACGCCGTCGGCGACGAACGGATTGCTGCGCCGCTCCTGGCCGAAGGTCGAGGTCGGCCCGTGGCCCGGCACGAAGGTGACGTCGTCGCCGAGCGGCCAGAGCTTGTCGGTGATCGAGGCGATCAGGTCGGCGTGGTTGCCGCGCGGGAAGTCGGTCCGCCCGATCGAGCCCTGGAACAGCACGTCGCCGACCTGCGCGAACCGCGCCTCGCGGTGGAAGAAGACCACGTGGCCGGGTGTGTGCCCCGGGCAGTGATAGACCTCGAACTCCGTGTCGCCGAGGGTCACCCGGTCGCCGTCATGCAGCCAGCGGTCGGGCTTGAAGCTGCGGGCCTCGGGCATGCCCCACTTGGCGCCCGAGGTTGCGATGTCGTCGATCCAGAAGGCGTCGTCCGGGTGCGGCCCCTCGATCGGCGCGCCGGTCGCTTCCTGCAGGGCGGCGGCCGCCCCGGCGTGGTCGAGATGACCGTGGGTGACCCAGATCTTCTCCAGGGTCAGGCCGTTCTGGCGCAGGGCCTCGAGGATGCGGTCAGTCTCGCCGCCGGGATCGATCACCGCCGCGCTCTTGGTGCTCGCGCTCCAGACGATGGTGCAGTTCTGCTGCAGCGGGGTGACGGGGGCGATCAGGACGCGGATAGGCGGGCTCATTACGCCTCCAGGATCGGGCGCCCGGGCCAAGAAGGAAAGGCCAGGGACGCGCCCTGGCCTTGTCCCCGGTTCAGTTCGGGTCCGCGCCCGGCATTGGCGGGACGGCGCCGGGCGGCGCGTCGCGGTCCAGCTCGTGGACCTCGGTCAGGCCGCGGCCGACGTGGCTGCGGCGGTAGCCGTAGAGGAAGTAGACCGCTAACCCGACCACCGCCCAGGCGACGAACATCAGCTTGGTGTCCTTGGACAGGTTCAGGAACAGATAGACGCAGCCTGCAGCCGCCACCGGGGCGACGACGAACACCGCCGGGGTCCGGAACGGCCGGTGGCGGTCAGGGTCCGTCTTGCGCAGCACCATTACCGCGATGGCCACCATGGCGAAGGCGAACAGCGTCCCCGAGTTCGAGATGTCGGCCAGCACGCCGACCGGGAAGAAAGCGGCGAAGGCGGCCACGAAGACGCCGGTGATCACGGTGATCACGTGCGGGGTGTGGAACTTCGGGTGCACCTTCGACAGCACCGCCGGCAGCAGGCCGTCGCGGCTCATGACGAAGAAGATGCGGGTCTGGCCGAACATCATCATCAGGATGACCGAGGGCAGGGCGAGGCCCGCCGCCAGACCCAGAAGGTTACCGACCTGCGGCCAGCCGATGCTGCGCAACGTCCAGGCCAGAGCTTCCTTGGAGCAGACCACCTGAGTGGCGCCGGCCGTCTGGCAGGCGGCCGTCAGCTCGGCGCTGCCCGGCCGCAGACCCTCGCCGGCCGCACTCAGCACCGGCTGGGCCCCGACCGTGCCGATTACGCCCGCCGCCACCAGGATGTAGAAGATCGTGCAGATGCCCAGCGAACCGATCAGGCCGATCGGCATGTTCCGCTGCGGGTTCTTGGTCTCCTCGGCGGCCGTCGAGACCGCGTCGAAGCCGACGTAGGCGAAGAAGATCGACGCCGCCGCCGCCGAGATGCCGGCCAGCCCCAGGGGCGCGAACGGCTCGAAGTTTTCCATCTTGATGACCGGCAGCGCCAGGACGCAGAACAGCGACAGGGCCGATATCTTCACCACCACCAGGAAGGCGTTCACCGCCGCCGATTCGCGCGTGCCGACCACCAGCAGGGCGGTGACGAGCAGGGCGACGCCGGCCGCCGGCAGGTTGACGATCCCGCCGTCCATCGGACCCAGCACGAGCGCGTTCGGTATGTCGATGGACAGCGCGTTCTCGAGCAGGCCCACGACGTAGCCCGACCAGCCGACCGACACCGCCCCGGCCGCCACCGCATATTCGAGGATCAGCGCCCAGCCGACCATCCAGGCCAGCAGCTCGCCCATCACCGCATAGCTATAGGTGTAGGCCGAGCCCGACACCGGCACCATCGACGACATCTCGGAATAGCAGAGCGCCGCCACCGCGCAGACGAAGCCGGCGATGATGAAGCTCAGGATCATCCCCGGGCCGGCCTTCTGCGCCGCCTCGGCGGTCAGCACGAAGATGCCGGTGCCGATGATCGCGCCGATCCCCAGCATGGTCAGCTGGAAGGCCCCAAGCGACCTGTGCAGCGACTTCTTCTCGGCCGTCGCCAGAATCGCGTCGAGCGGCTTAACGCGCCACATGAGACCTCCCCGCGCGGCCCCCCTGGCCGCAAATTGATCGGTGACGGTGGCGTGCTTGCCCCTCGCCGGTCAAGCGGCTGCTTCGAGGCCCCGCTTCGGGCCGAGGGTTGGCGCAAGCGGGCGAGGGGCGCTAGAGGCCGATCATGCTTCCCGTCCACGAGGCCTTGCCTCGCCTCAAGGCTGCGCTCGAAAGCCGCAACGCGGCGGTCCTGGTCGCTCCGCCCGGGGCCGGTAAGACCACCGTCGTACCGCTCGAACTGCTGGGCGCGCCGTGGGTCGCGGGCGGCCGCATCATTGTGCTGGAGCCCCGCCGCCTCGCCGCCCGCGCCGCCGCCGCGCGAATGGCTGCGACGCTCGGCGAGGCGGTGGGCCAGACGGTCGGCTTCCGCGTGCGGATGCAATCCAAGGTCTCCGCCGCCACCCGCATCGAGGTCGTCACCGAGGGCGTGTTCAGCCGCATGATCCTCGCCGACCCGGAGCTGGCCGGCGTCGCCTGCGTGATCTTCGACGAGTTCCACGAGCGCAGCCTCGACGGCGACCTAGGCCTCGCCCTCGCCCGTGACGCCCAGGGTCTGTTTCGCGAGGACCTGCGCCTGCTCGTCATGTCCGCGACCCTCGACGGTGCGGCGGTGGCCCGGATCCTCGGCGACGCGCCGGTCGTCGAGAGCCTCGGCCGAGCCTTCCCGGTCGACACCCGCCACCTCGGCCGCGACCCCGCCGCCCGCATCGAGGATCAGGCTGTCCGCGCCGTCGAGAAGGCGCTTGCGGAAGAAACCGGCAGCCTCCTCGTCTTCCTGCCCGGCCAGGGCGAGATCCTGCGCACCGCCGAACGCCTCGCCGAGCGCCTGCGCCGACCGGAGGTGGACATCGCCCCGCTTTACGGCGCCCTCGACCCGCGCGATCAGGACCGCGCCATCGCACCGGCCGCGCCCGGCCGCCGCAAGGTCGTGCTCGCCACGTCGATCGCCGAGACCAGCCTGACCATCGAGGGTGTCCGCGTGGTCATCGACACCGGCCTGGCCCGGGCGCCGCGCTTCGACCCGGCCAGCGGCCTGACCCGCCTCGCCACCGTCCGCGTCAGCCGCGCCGCCGCCGACCAGCGCCGCGGCCGCGCCGGCCGCACCGAACCCGGCGTCTGCTACCGCCTGTGGGATGAGGCCGAGACCCGCGCCCTGCCGGCCTTCGCCGATCCGGAGATCCTCGACGCCGACCTCTCGGGTCTTGCCCTCGACCTCGCCCGCTGGGGGGCGAAGGACGCGTCGGACCTCGCCTTCCTAGATCCGCCGCCGTCCGCCGCCTTCGCCGAGGCCCGCGCCCTGCTGATGCGGCTGGAAGCGCTGACCGCCGATGGCGTTCTTACCGCCCACGGCCGCGCGCTGGCCGACATGCCGCTCGCCCCGCGCTTGGCGCACATGGTGCTGAAGGCCGCCGAGACCGGCCAGGCCGGTCGCGCCGCCCGCATCGCCGCCCTGCTGACCGAACGCGGCCTCGGCGGCCGCGACGGCGACCTTCGCCATCGCCTGGAAAGTCTCGACCGGGAGCGCACGCCGCGCGCCCGCGACGCCCGTGCGCTCGCCGACCGCTGGGCGGCGCTGGCCGGCCCGGCAGGGACGGGCGAGCCGCTGTCCGACGGCCTGCTGCTCGCCTTCGCCTATCCGGAGCGGATCGCCCGCGCCCGCGGAGCCTCGGGCGAGTTCCAGCTCGTCTCCGGCCGCGGCGCCTTTGTCGAGCCGACCGACGCCCTTGCCCGCGAAACCTGGCTGGCGGTCGGCGAACTCGGCGGCGGCGACCGCCGCGACCGTATCCTGCTTGCCGCGCCCCTGGACGAGGCCGAACTGCTTGCCGCCTTCGCCGACCAGCTCGCCGTCGAGGAACGCCTGGAGGAAAGCGGCGGCGGCCGCCTGCGCGCCAAGCGCCTGACCCGCCTCGGCCGCCTCGTGGTCCGCGAACAGGTGGACGACAATCCCGACCCGGCCCTGATCGCCGCCGCCCTGGCCGACCGCGTCCGGGCCGAGGGCGTCGGGCGCTTGCCGTGGGGCGCGGCGGCCGTCAGCCTGCGCCAACGCATCGCCTTCCTGCGGGCTGGCGACCCGGCTTGGCCGGACCTTTCCGACGCCGCCCTCACCGCGCAGCTCGACGACTGGCTGACGCCGCTCCTGCCCGGCGTCCGCGCCCTGTCGGCGTTGAAGCCTGACCTGCTCGACGCGGCCCTGCGCACCCACATTCCCTGGGACCAGCAGCGTCGCCTGGAGGCCGAGGCGCCGGCCCGCTGGACCGCCCCGACCGGCAACAGCTTCGCCATCGACTACGCGGCGGACGGCGGTCCCAAGGTCGAGGTGCGGGTGCAGGAGGTCTTCGGCCTCGCCGAGCATCCGACGGTCGGCGGCATCCCCCTGACGCTCAGTCTGCTGTCGCCGGCCCACCGGCCGATCCAGACCACCAAGGACCTGCCGGGCTTCTGGAAGGGGTCGTGGAAGGATGTCCGCTCGGACATGCGCGGTCGCTATCCGAAGCACGTCTGGCCCGAAGACCCCGCCGTCGCCGCGCCGACCAGCCGCGCTAAACCGCGCGGAACCTAGGCCGTCGCCGCGTAGATCATCACCGCGGTCGCCACCGACAGGTTCAGGCTGTCGGCGCGGCCGCGCATCGGGATCTTGACGTTGAGATCGGGCAGGGCGGCCATTTCCGGGGTCAGCCCCTGCTGCTCGTTGCCCATCAGGATCAGCGCCGGCTTGCGGTACTGCGCCTCGGCGTGGCTGGCGGTGGCGCTCAGCAGGGTGCCGACCACCGAGCCCGGCCAACCCGCCCGCCAGGCCGCGAATTCGGCCTCGCTCGCCCGGCTCAGGGGCACTGCGAAGATCGAGCCCATCGTCGCCCGCACCGCCTCGACCGAATAGGGATCGCAGCACTCGCCGACCAGGATCACCCCGCCGCACCCGGCCGCGTCCGCCGTCCGCACGATGGTGCCGAGGTTCCCTGGATCGCGCACCCGGTGGAGGGCGACGAAACAGGACGCCGCCTCCGGATCGATCGCCTCCAGCGGCCGGTACGTCTGGGCAAACACCCCGACCACCGCTTGCGGATTGTCGCGCTTCGAGACCTTGGCCAGGATCTCGTGGTTGACCTCGACCACCTCGCCCCGCGCCGCCCGCGTCGCCTCCGCCGCCTTCCTCAGCAACGGGTGGCCGGCCGCGTCCGGTCCGTACATCAGGATGCGCGGCGCCTGGCCCAGTTCGACGCCCTCGGTGACGTGCTTCAGCCCCTCGGCCAGGAACAGGCCCGTCTCGTCCCGGTCCTTGCGCAGGTGCAGCGCCCGGACGGCCTTGACCGTGGCGTTGGAGAGCGAGGTGACGGTCTTCACGCCGGCCCGCTCGCCGTCCATCGCGCGTAGAAGCTCATGCCGATCTCACGCGGCCGATCCTCCTCGGTCAGCGCCAACTCGCCCCATTCCAACGTCCCCGACCGGCCGGCCAGCTTCTCGGCCAGCAGACCGGCCAGCGCCGCCCCGGAAATCCGCTCGGCATAGGCGTTGAGGATCAGGAACCGCGCCTCGTCGGACAGCAGTTCGGCGCACAGGCCCGCCAGCTCCGGCAGGTCCTCGAACAACCGCCACACCTCGCCCCCCGGCCCGCGGCCGTACTTCGGCGGATCGAGGATGATCCCGTCGTACTTCGAGCCGCGCCGCACCTCGCGCTGGACGTATTTGCGCGCGTCCTCGGTGATCCAGCGGATCGGCCGTTCGGCAAGACCGGAAAGCTCCGCGTTCTCCCGCGCCCATGCCACCGCCTTCTTCGAGGCGTCGACATGCGTCACCGCTGCGCCGGCCGCCGCCATGACCAGGCTGGCGACACCGGTGTAGCCGAACAGGTTCAGCACCTTCGGCTGACCCGCCGCCCGCACCTGCGCCTCGAGGAAGGCCCAGTTGGCGGCCTGTTCGGGGAAGAAGGCGAGGTGGCGGAAGGCCGTGAACCGGCCGTGGAACCTTACGCCGTTCCAGGCCAGGGGCCAGCTCTCGGCCGGCTTGCCGCGAAACCGCCAGCGGCCGGTCTCGTCCTCCTCGGACGCCGGGTCGAACACCGCGTCCGCCGCTTCCCAGGCCGCGGCGGGTAGAGATGGGGACCACAGGCACTGCGGCTCGGGGCGCACGACGGTGTAGGGTCCGTATCGCTCGAGCTTGCGGCCGGCGCCGCTGTCCAGCAGGGCGTAATCGGCCCAGCCCCGCGTCCGCATCACGCCGGGCGTTCCGGCCACCGCAGGCTTCGTCGCGCTCATGCTTGCGGCCATACGCGGTCGCGCGGTGGCTCGTCCAGCCTCGGTAAGAGGCGGCGTGGGCGGCCAGCGCCCACGCCGATGTCGCTTAGTTCTTCTTGCGCCAGGTCAGGTCATAGCCGGTGCGCCAGGTCTTGCCGCCGTCGTCGGTGGTCCGCGACAGCTCCTGCACCGTGCCGTCCGGCTTCGCGATGAGGCTCCAGTGCTCCAGCCGCTCGCCCTGCGGGCGCGGATAGGTGGTGATGAAGCGCATGTTGCCCGGCTCGACCAGGCCGCCCTTGAAATAGGTCGTGTCGCCGTCGCCGGCGGTCCAGAAGTACTGCCAGTGGTCGTGGTCGCGGTTGTAGTTGAAGTAGCCGTTAGCCGTGGGCACGCCCTGGGCGGTCATCCAGGTCTCGAGGATCGAGCAGCCGTTCAGCACCTTTTCCATCTTCACCTCAGCGACCTTGCGCTGGCCGGACATGACGTCCCAGTGGCCGACCGTGAAGTCCTGCATCGCATAGCGGGGATCGTCGACGCAGGCGGGCGGGCGAGGGCGCGGCGCGGGCTGGGCCGGGGGCGGTTGCGTCTGCGCCGCGGCGGCGCCGGCACAGATGAAGAGCATGCCCGCGCAGATCGCTCCGCCGAGTCGGTTCGCCTGCTTGTCCATCCGAAAAACCTTCTGTGATCTGAGATGTGGCCAAGCTTCTTGCCGCGCCTTTATTGCAGAGGCGTTGCAGGCGGCGGTCTCGGACGCAGGTGCTAAAGCGGGGAAGGGGATCGACCCTGACATTCAGCTTGGGAAGCTAAGCTTCTGAAAAAATCGCCTCCGCGAGGAGAATACCCAAACCCTCAGCGCCTCGGAACGGAAATCGCTGCATATGAGGCAGCATCCAGAACAAAGCGGGTCAGAGAAGCTTCAGGGATCACATAGGCACGCGAACCCGCCTCAGCCAGCAGCGGTCGCTTCGTGTCCCTGACCGACAACTCCCGTTCAGAGGCACTGCCGGCCCTGCCAAGTTCTCTTTTTGTTCTTGACGTGGTCGCGCGTTTTTGGCAGGATCTCAAGTAGCGTGAGTTCCTGCGCCGTGCGCGCCCGCAGCTAAGCCGCCAACTCCCGCTCTCACAGCAGCGACAATGAAAACGAGGAGAAGGCATGGCTCGCCGCCCGATCGATCCCGCACGCCTGAACGGGGAGGCTCTAACCCGCTGGTACTTGAGATCGCCGGCCGAAATCCAAAGAGAACGCGATCAAGCCGAGGCCGACAGTTGGCATGACTATCAGCTTGAGACGCGTAGACAGCTTGAAGCTGACCCGGGACCCCGCAACACGGTCACTCCCGCTTCTGCGCAAGACGACCTGTACATTGCAACCGGCTCCGGCGGCTGGCGGCGCATTGGTGGCGACCCACTCCGAGCTCAAGAAGGCGACCCCTCGTTCCGTCCAGCCGAGCCCGAACAAGGCGCGTTCGTATCGGTAGGCAATCGCCCTTCGAGCCCGACGCAGATTAAACAATGGGAAAAGCGGGAAGGGCGGCCGTGGCCGCGAGATCCTGTGACAGGCAGGCTGTACGAAGTAGGCCACATCAGAGCGTTGGCTGACGGTGGTACGGACACGCTCGACAATATCGAGCCCATACACCCTGACGCTCACCGGGCGCAGCACAAAGCAAACGGCGACTACTCCCGTTGGGCGAGGCGCCGCTGGATCGCGAATGCGTTCGGCGGCAGAGTCGCTCGAGCGCTTGGGCCGTTGGGCATATTGCCCAACATCACAGGGGTGCTGTCCGGCCGCATCCGCACAGATAGCTTCGACAACTACACGAGCGACATCATGGGTTGGCCCAGCGACGAGGACCGGCGGCGGCAGCTTGAAAGAGAACAAAAGGCGACCAATCCCAATTGGAAGGCGGGCGATCCGATTGTAATCTGACGCCTTCGCTCGTAGGTCCCGCCCCATGAATCCTCCTGTCGACACCTCCTTCTTCCAACTTGCTGGCGTGCCCAATCCTGAGGAGGACTCGCAGCTTGCTGAACTGGAGGAGGAGGCGCGGGACTATGTCAGGACCCGTCCATGGTCGAAGCCGATCCGTGAGATGATGCTCGCCTACGGGTTGGGCCGCATCCTCGCGCTCTTCCTCGTTCGCTTCGAGGAGCCGATCCGATGGGAAGGCGAAGAAGATGCTGAGCTCTGGATCGTCGTAGGCGACCTGCCGCCGGCCTATTTCGGGACCGATGACTCACCCAATCCCGCGGAGGCGTTGGAGACCTATTGCGTCTTCATGGAGGATTGGGCCGACCGGATCCTGGAAGGTCGCCACTTGGAAGACGCCTACCCGATCGCCGCTGCGCCCACCGAGGAACACGCTCGGATGCTGAAGAGCAGGATCGAGTTTATCCGGCAAGAGATCATCCCGACTATCGAAGTTGGGCCAGCCAACGACAACGGGCGCGCGATCAGGTGAGTTAACTCTCGCCTATCGTTTTGATGCAGCAATTATGGAGCAGAAATGTGCGGCCGCAGGTGCCACAATCAGGCCCCATCCAAGAGAAACGATTCCGATTCAATAATTTATATGGCTGGATACGGCGTAGAGAAGCTCAGTAATACTGATTAGCGTCGTTTGGGAAGCTAAGCTTCAGACGCATCTCTCCCCAGCCTTTGACCATATTCGACGCGCACCAACAGAACTCAACCCTTTCTCGGGGTTATGTGGCTCTATCCAGTTTGCGGAAGGAGAAACGTCCGTACGTCAGCCCGCATCCCAGATGGCCGGCGCGCGAGGGCAGCTTTCGATGTCTGGGTCGATCTTCAGTTCCCATTTAGAGGGCCAGCCTTCGGCGTAAGCACGATCTTTATCCGCAAGAAGGAGCATGAATGTACCCAACGACGATCCGGCCGCCCAACTCGGCGCCTTGAAGTCGTCTTGATGATCAAAGAAGTAGACCGCGGGAGCTTCAGTCCCCGGTGCGAGATCAAGACCATAAAGGCTGCCGCAGCCATCGTCGAACAGAGGCACAGCCTGAGCGTCAAGGAGCCGAGTCACGAGGTCATCAGAAGATCGCCAGCCGACACGTTCGTTCCACGAGGGCACCTGAGCGGTGAACTCCCCCACACGGTCGACTCGTTCGCCATAGAACTCCACCAGGTCAGGCGGCAACGGACGACCACCCAGCACCTCTCGAACGCGGTCTACGATTCTGGCCGACTGGTCCTCCCGCCGCCGCAGCAGCAAGCCGCGTTCCTCGAGCTGCCGCGCAGCCTGCGCAACAGGCACTTTCATTGCGAACTGCCTTTCGGCGGCAGCTTCGTTGGCCGAGATACGCCAGCCCGAAGTGCATAGGGCTCCAGAGTCGTTTGGGAAGCTAAGCTTTAATTTCTAGCGTCCCCGCAGAGAGATTACCTCCAGTTATAACCGGCGAGAACGAATTTCTTCGCCTTTGCGGCGCTATCCAAGACAAAGAGGCTCGGTCCAACTCACGCTCTACAACCCTCGGCTGGATCAGGCGGTGGGCGCCCCAACCAGTCCCTCACTTGGGCTACGCTCTCCACACTGGCGGGTATGGCGGTCCGCGGCACGGGCTTGTTCAGCACCCGGCAAGCCTCGTCAAGTTCGCCCATGCGGTAGAGCGTCAGTGCTAGTCCTACCAACGACCGTCCGTCGTAGCCACGTGACGTGAGCGCTCCGGCGCGGCCATACCAGTTGGCCGCTTGCTCTTCTAATGAGCGCACACGATCGAACCAGGGCAGTCCGTGCTCCACCACGGCCTGGGCCATCTCGGCGGGACCATTCGGCTCGTCCTTCTTCCACCATCGATCGTAACCGTCGATCAGTTCTCCGATCCTCGCGCCGATCGTCGGCATCTGGATCGCTCCGCGCGCGGCAAAGATCGACAGGAAGAGTTGTTCGGTCTCGAGGTCCTTCATGTCGAAGTTGACCGTCACGCCACCAAGCCAGCTGGACTGGCGATTGACGCACTCCCACATGTCGCCCCGCACGCGGATCCAGTCGTCGCCGTGCCGCTCGAATCCGAAAGGGCGAAGCGCCTCATCCAGCGCCTTTGCGTACGATTGGCGTTTCACATGAAATCCTTCGGATCGTAGAAGATGGCCCGAGTCCTATTCCGCGTCTCGCGGGTGTACCTCTCGACCGCCTTGGCAGCTGCCTTCCGCCCGCTGGCCGTATCTGGCTTCAGCTCCATTTGATAGCGCGTGTCCGGCTTGGCGGGGTTCCTCACGGGCGCTCTCACGTCGGGCCGAAGGACACCCGCCTCGGTTTTAACTCCACGATCGGCAACCCAACCCGGCTTGGCGTTGACGCGCTCCTTCAAGACCGCATGAGCCCCCCGACCGGCGGCGGCCTGGGGGGTGTGGCCACCATGCGGGAACAGCCTCTTCAGAACTAGAGGCGTCCAGCGCAGCGCCCAGCATGGCTCAGCTAGGTGCGTGAGGCAAGAACAAAAAGAGAACCGGCGCTGCGATGAGGCGGGGTTGCGCGTTGAGGCAGCGGGAGATTTGAACGCAAACAAAAAGCGATCAGGCGTTCCGGATGCTCGGAATCGGCTTCGATGATCAGGTCGAAGGGCCGCAGTTCCTGCGGGCTTGGAGCGGATGAAGGGAATCGAACCCTCGTCGTGAGCTTGGGAAGCTCCTGCTCTACCATTGAGCTACATCCGCGCGGGTCGCCGACCGGTTTCTGGCACACGGCCCCGCGGCCCGCAAGTTGCCACGCCTTCCTTACGGGTTCGGCGGCAGGAGCTGCATCAGCGCCCGACGCGAGCTGGAACCGCAGGCTCCGCTCGCCCCCTGGCGCCCCGTCTGGGGTGGGCTCTTGATCGCCAGCCGGGCGCGCCGGGCACACCTATGTTGGAGCGAGCCTGACCAGGCGGAACCGGCGATCCGGCGGCGGGTTAGGGCGGCGATCGGGGTCCCCCGTTCACCAGCCCGAAGGAAACCGCCGATGTCCGAAGCCTCGAACCTGCGTCCGCTCGCGGTCGTCACCGGCGCCTCGTCCGGGATTGGCTATGAACTCGCCCGGCTGGTCGCCGAGGACGGCTACGACCTCGTCATCGCCGCCGACCGCCC
>NZ_JBIIGK010000060.1:0-16676 GCF_044236515.1 Phenylobacterium sp. | reverse complement strand
CTGGACGGCGTCACCGCCGCCGGGTTCGCCTTCGGCGACATCGTCTAAGACCCTTCGGCTTCGGCCAAAGGTGAGGGCCGCCCTTCGGGGCGGCCCTTTTCTTTTGCGCGGCTTGCTGGGTTTCGCGATGGCCGGTTAAGACCGGACATGGCCAACGCGGCGATCTACCTGCACCCCAATGGGTTCGACACCACCGGCAAGGAACTGCTCGGCCGGCATTCGGCCGGCGAGAGCTTCCTGCGCGGCTTCCTGCGTCACGCCGACGTCGACCGCTTCTTCATGTGGAATTCCGCCTGGAAACCCCAGGCCGAGCTCGACGCCCTGCTGGCCCGCATCCATCCGCTGGCCAAGCCGGTCCGCTGGATCGGCTCGCGCGACCGCACCGCCCTGCAGGAAGCCGGCGTCGTCAACCTGCCGCACCCCGACCTTCCGGCCGAGGCCTGGCGCCGCCGGCCCTACGGGGGCGCGGCCTTCTCCCTCTGCGGGATCACCCACACCACCGCGACCGCGAACGTCATGCGGATCCTCCCCGACCTGCTTATCTCGCCGACGCAGGACCACGACGCCCTGATCTGCACCTCCAACGCCGTCCATGACGGCGTCGAGACCCAGCTCGAGATGGTCCGCGAGTACCTCGCCGCCGAATTCGGCCCGCGCCGCCGGCCCGAGCCGATGCGCGTCGTCATCCCGCTCGGCGTCAACGTCGACGACTTCGCCACCACCGAAGAGCACCGTCGGGCCTGGCGCGAGAAGCTCGACATCCCCGACGACGCCGTCGTCGCTCTCTACGTCGGCCGCTTCAACGTCCGCGCCAAGATGAACCCGGCCCTGATGGCCCTGGCGCTCGAACGCGCCGCCCGGCGCACCGGCAAGACCATCTGCTGGGTCAATTCCGGCTGGGGCCCGACGCCGGAGGTCGAGGCCCAGTTCCACCGCGACAGCGCCGCCCTCTGCCCCTCCGTCCTCTATCGCAGCGTCGACGGCCGCCCGGCCGAGACCCGGTTCTCGATCTGGTCGGTCGCCGACCTCTTCGTCAGCTTCTCGGACAACATCCAGGAGACCTTCGGCCTCACGCCGGTCGAGGCCATGGCCGCCGGCCTGCCCTGCGTCGTCACCGACTGGAACGGCTACAAGGACACCGTCCGCGACGGCGAGGACGGCTTCCGCATCCCGACGATCGCGCCGGCGCCGGGCGCCGGCCGCGACCTCGCCTACTGGTTCGACAACGCCTGGCTCAACTACGACAACTACGTCGGGGCCGCCGCCCAGTTCACCGCCCTGGACCTCGACGCCGCCGGCGCCGCCATCGCCACCCTCGTCGACAACCCGGACCTGCGTCGCCGGATGGGCGAGAGCGCCCACCGCCGGGCCCGCGAGGTGTTCGACTGGTCGGTGATCATCCCGCAGTACCAGGCCCTGTGGGCCGAGCAGAACGCCCGCCGCGCCGCCGCCGCGCCGGTCCCGCCGCAGCATGACAACCCGATGCGGCCGGACCCCTTCCGCCTCTTCAAGTCCTACCCCACCCACCACCTGACCGCCGACAGCCGCATCGCCCTGGCGCCCGGTATGGACACCGCCGCCGCACTGGAACTGCTGAACGGCCCGCTGACCGCCTACGCCGCCTTCCAGCGCCCGACCCAGGAAGAGATAGGCGCCGTCATCGTCTGGTTGGCGGGGCGCGGCGAGGCGACCCTGCGTGACCTGCTGCTGGCGATCGTGCCCCAGCCACGGCGCCTGACGGTCAGCCGCGGCCTGATCTGGATGGCGCGCTATGGGGTGCTGACGATCCATCCGCCGGCCGGCGGATGACGGCGCAGAGCCAAGCCATGGCCCTGAAAACGCAACGGCCGGGCGGCGGGTCCCGAAACCCGCCGCCCGGCCAAAGCGACACAGCCCACTGGAGAGTTGAGCTGACAGGCCTTTCTAGACCAAAGCTTTGCCGGACGGAAGCGAATCCCTGATCACGTCCGGGTTAACGTTCCGTCTTTTGATCTGAAGACCCTGCAGCTGGAGCCCGCCCCGTGGCCGACCTGACATTCCGCGATCTCAGCGTCCCCCAGGGGGTGGCGATGGCCGAGGGCCTGATGCGGGAGAAGTTCTACGTCCTGGCGCGGAACATCTTTCGCTCGGTGATCGCCCGGGCCAACGGCCAGGAGCGGCGCTACATCCGCCGCCGTCTGCTGCTGATTCAGCGGGTCTCGCCGCGGACGCCTTGGCTCTATGACCTGCTGCGCCTGCTGGAGCCCAACACGACCAACGTCTTCGTCGGCGACGGCCTCGCCACCTGGATGAAGGTCGCCCCCTTCATGGAGGACGAGCGGTTCCTCGACCTCGCCGAGCGCCACGGCGAACTGATCCCCGTCGCCGGCCTGCACTGGAACCTCAGCGTCGTGCTGTGGGCCGTCAAACGTGCTCAGGCGCTCGACGGCGACTTCGTCGAGCTCGGCGTCTTCAAGGGCCACACCACCCTGTTCTGCGCCGAATACCTCGGCTTCCAGGACTGGGCCAAAAACTGGTTCCTCTACGACACCTTCGACGGCGTGCCGGACGACCAACTCGACGCCGGGTGGGCCGACGCCAACCGCCGGGCCTACAAGAACACCTTCTCCTACGACGAGGTGGTCGCCCGCTTCGCGCCCTATCCGAACATCCGGGTCACGCAGGGCCGGGTGCCGGAGATCCTGTCCGACGTCTGCCCTGACCGGATCGCTTTCCTGCACGTCGACCTGAACAACTCCCAGGCCGAGATCGCCGCCCTCGACGCTCTCTACGACCGCATCGTCCCCGGCGGCGTCATCGTCTTCGACGACTTCGCCTGGGACGTCGCCGGCGCCCAGCGCAAGGCCGAGGTCGAATGGTTCGCCGCCCGCGGGCTTGAGATCCTCGCCCTCCCGACCGGCCAGGGCCTGTTCATCAAGCCCCTGGCCTAGAGCGCCATCTCGAACCGCCGCTCGGCCGCGACCTTGCCGGCCCGGTGGATGCGGGTGACCGCCGAATAGCGCCCGGCCGGCCAGCCGCCGGCCGGCTGCTTCTTCCCGACGAAGGCGAAGTATTGCGCCTTGTCGCGGTCCATCGGCTTGCTGCGATTGGTGGCCAGGACCGCTCCGTCCGGCGCCGTCAGCGACAGCTCCAGCTCGTCGCCGCCCTCCAGGCCGATGGCCCGCGCATAGGCGACGAAATAGGGCGCCGCGGCGGTTGGCCTCGCGATCCCGCCGGCCTCGACATCGGCCGCCTGCACCGGCCCGGCCGCAAACCCGGCGTTGAGGATCGCACCCGCCTTGTAGCCCAGCTGGCGCGCCACCGCCGGCGCCCACAACGTCGGCTGCGGCGCGCACGCGCCGGGCGCGCGCGGCTGCGGCGCGAACGGGTCCACCCGCTGGCCGTCGCGCCGCACGCTCAGGTGAACGTGCGCGAACTCGGTGTTGCCGGAAAGGCCGACCTTGGCGATCGGCTGGCCGGTCGTCACCTGGTCGCCGACCTTCACCCGCACGCTGCCGCGCGCCACGTGGCAGACCTGCGTCTCCCATCCGCCGCCGTGGTCGATGACCACGCCGTTGCCGCAGTCCTGGCCGGCGAGGGGCGGCGCCGCCGGGTCGCGGATCGAGATGTCCTGAACGCCGTCGCGCAGCCGCGCCACCCGCCCGGCGGCCACGGCCAGGACGTCGACGCCCCGCCGCTGGGCCGCCATGTCCGGAATGCGGAAATCGATGCCGCCGTGCTCGGCATAGGTCCGCCGGCCGCATCGATAGTCCTGCACCGCCGGCCCCGGATCGGCGTCCTGGTAGCTCTGCACCTCGCAGTCGACGCCGATGGTGCAGGCCAGCGGCAGCGACAGCTGCGGGCCCGCCGCCCCGGACGCGATCGGCTGGACCGCCTGGGCCGGCGCGCTCTGCGCCTTCGCCGGGGCCGGCTCCTGGGAACACGCCGCCACCGCGACGGAGAGAGCGATCGGGAGGTGGCGCATGTCGCGGTCCTTCTGGTCTCGCACCGTGATTGGCCGGATCTGCCGCCAAAAATATGGCCTATCCAAACGAAAACCCCACCAGGTCCCGCAGCCGCGCCTGGTCCGTCGCATAGATCCGCCGCAGGAACGCCACGTCCTCGGCCGTTAGCTCTGAGGGGTAGTCCATTTGCCGGCCGACGTGCACCTCTCGGCGGGCCGGCGCCGGTCCGATCGGCGCGCCGATGTGGGCCCGGACCTTCGCCAGCGCCGCCCCGGGATCCTCGCGCAGCGCGTCCGACGTCAGCACCAGCACCTGCTCGCGCGGAAACAGCGCCAGAAGCCGCGCCATCTGCTCGCCATAGAACCCCCGCTCGACGTAGGAGAACTCCCGATGATGGCCCCACGGCCGGGCGTCGAACAGCCGCTGCCGACCCTCGCGGATGCACCAGGCGAACCGCTCCGTCTCCGCCCCGCGCGCATACTCCATCTTCCAGTGCGACCAGGCCCGCGCCACCGGATCACGCAGCAGCACGATCAGCCGCATGGCCGGGTTGTAGGCCGCAATGCGCTCCAGGCTGCCCGGCCAGTAGACGTAGATCGGCGTCGCCTCGCCGCACGGCCGCCCGTCCGGCGGGCCGAAGCGGGCGTGATAGGCGTCGTAATCCGGCGCGCCCCAGTTCTGGCTCTCGTCGTCGAAGAAGTGGACCTCCTTCACCGTCGACAGCGCCACCCCCGGCTCGGCCAGATAGTCGAACAGCGCGGTCGTGCCGCCCTTCTGCACCCCGGCGATGATGAAGCTGACGCGCGGGGCGACCTTGGCCATGCATCTCCATCCCCCGCCGCGCCCCACCCGGCAAGCCTTTCGCGCGTCGGCCCCGCCGTTTAAGACGGTGACGGGCGAATCCAACTGGGGCGGACGATAGGTCGGATGAAGACGGTGATCCTGGCGGGCGGCCTCGGAACGCGGATCTCCGAGGAAAGCCACCTCAAGCCCAAGCCGATGATCGAGATCGGCGGCCGGCCGATCCTCTGGCACATCATGCGGCTGTTTTCGCACTACGGCTTCAACGACTTCGTCGTCTGCCTTGGGTACAAGGGCTATGTGGTGAAGGAGTACTTCGCCAACTATGTCCTGCATAACGCCGACCTGACCGTCGACCTGGCCAAGGGGTCGATTGAGTACCACTCCACCCATCACGAACCCTGGCGCGTCACCCTCGTCGACACCGGCGAGGAAACGATGACCGGCGGCCGGCTCAAGCGGGTCGCGCCCTACCTTCCCGCCGGCGCGCCGTTCTTCCTCACCTACGGCGACGGCGTCGCCGACCTCGACCTGAAAGCCCTGGCCGATTTCCACCGCGCCCACGGCAGGGCGGCCACGGTCACCGCCGTCGTCCCGCCCGGCCGCTACGGCGCCCTCGACATCCAGGACGGTCAGGTCCAGCGGTTCGTCGAAAAGCCGCCGGGCGACAACGGCCTGATCAACGGCGGCTTCTTCGTGTTGCAGCCGGAGGTCGTCGATCGCATCGCCGGCGACGCCACCGTCTGGGAGCAGGAGCCCCTGACCGGCCTCGCGGCGGACGGCCAGCTGATGGCTCACCGCCACACCGGCTTCTGGGCCCCGATGGATACCTTGCGCGACAAGAACATCCTCGAGGGCCTCTGGGCGTCGGGCGAGGCGCCCTGGAAACGATGACCGGGGAAGCGATGAGGGTCGATCCCGCCTTCTGGGCCGGCCGGCGCGTCCTGCTGACCGGCCACACCGGGTTCAAGGGCGCCTGGGCGGCGCTCTGGCTGGCGCGGATGGGCGCACGGGTCACCGGCCTCGCCCTCGATCCCGACCAGGACCCGGCCCTGTTCAACCTGGCCGGCGTCGGCGAGCTGATCGACAGCCGCATCGTCGATCTGCGCGACGCCGCCGCCGTCGACGCCGCCCTGGCCGGCGACGAAGCCGAGGTCGTCCTGCACCTCGCCGCCCAGCCGATCGTCCGCACCGCCATCGCCGACCCGGTGATGACGCTGGCCAGCAACGTCATGGGGACAGCGCACCTGCTCCAGGCCCTGCGCCGCCAGATCGGGACCCTTACGGCCGTGCTCGTCGTCACCTCCGACAAGGTCTACGCCAATGCCGAGACCGGCCGCGCCTTCTCCGAGGCCGACGCGCTGGGCGGCAAGGATCCCTATTCGGCCTCCAAGGCCGCGACGGAGATCGTCGCGGCCAGCTTCGCCCGCAGCTATTTCGACAAGGCCGGCGTCCCGGTCGCGACGGCTCGGGGCGGCAACGTCATCGGCGGCGGCGACTTCTCCCGCGACCGTCTCGTCGCCGACATCGTCCGCGCCGCGCGCGCCGGCGAGCCGGTCGTCCTGCGCCATCCGGAGGCGACGCGGCCGTGGCAGCATGTGCTCGACTGCGTCGCCGGCTACCTCGTCCACGCCCAGGCGCTGGCGACCCGCCCCGCGACCCCCCGCGCCCTCAACTTCGGCCCGCGTCCCGGCGGTCCCGATGTGACGGTGGGCGAACTCGCCACCCTCGGCGTCGAGGCGCTCGGCGCCAGGCCCTGGATCCACGAGCCTGACCCGGATTCCATCGAGGCCAGGTCCCTGGCCATCGACGCCGGCCTCGCCCGCCGGACGCTCGGCTTCGAAAGCCGCCTCGACGCCCCGCTGGCTGTGCGCCTGACCATGGACTGGTATCGCCGCCAGGCGGCCGGGGAGGACGCCCGCGCCCTTTGCCTCGAACAGATCGACGGCTACGAAGCCAGCGCATGACCACCCCGCCGCCCTGCCGTTTCTGCGGCGCCCCGCTCGAGCACACCGTCCTCGACCTCGGCCGCCAGCCGCTGGCCAACTCGAACCTGACCTGCGAACAGCTTGAGGCGGGTGGCGAGCAGGCCTGGCCGCTGCACGCGCGGGTCTGCGGCGACTGCTTCCTGGTGCAGGTCGACGACGCCGTCCCGCCGGAGGCGATCTTCGACGCCGACTATGCCTACTTCTCGTCCTACTCGCCGAGCTGGGTGGCGCACGCCAAGCGCTACGCCGAGGCCATGGCGACGCGGCTCGACCTCGGGCCGGAGTCTCTGGTCGTCGAGGTGGCCAGCAACGACGGCTACCTGCTGCAGCACTTCCTGGCCATGGACATCCCTGTCCTCGGGGTCGAGCCGACCGCCAACACGGCCGAGGCGGCCAGGGCCCGCGGCGTCCGCACCGAGGTGGCGTTCTTCAACGCCGACACCGCCCCCGACCTTGCCGCCCGCTACGGCCGCGCCGACCTGATGGCCGCCAACAACGTCCTCGCCCACGTGCCGCGCATCGGCGAGTTCGTCGCCGGCTTCCGCCACATGCTGAAGGACGACGGCGTCCTGACCTTCGAATTCCCGCACCTGCTGAACCTCATCGAACAGGTTCAGTTCGATACGATCTACCACGAGCATTATTCCTACCTGTCGCTGGTGGCGGTGGAGCGGGTGCTGATCGCCCACGGCCTGCGGCCCTTCGACGTCGAGCTGCTGCCGACCCACGGCGGCTCCCTGCGCCTGTTCGTCTGCCACGCCGGCTCGGGCCATGAGGAAACCGAGGCCCTGCATGCGCTGCGGGCCCGCGAGCACGCCGCGCGCCTTGACCGGCTGGAGGGCTACGACGGCTATACGCCCCGCGTCGAAGCCGTCCGCGACAGCTTCCGCGCCTTCCTCGCCCAGGCCAGGTCCGAGGGCAAACGCATCGCCGCCTACGGCGCGGCCGCCAAGGGCAACACCTTCCTCAACTACTGCGGCGCCACGGCGGACGACATCGTCGCCGCCTTCGACGCCAATCCTGCCAAGCAGGGCCGCTACCTGCCCGGCAGTCACGTGCCGATCCTCTCGCCCGAGAAGGTCGCCGAGGTCCGCCCCGACTACGTCCTGATCCTGCCCTGGAACCTCAAGGACGAGATCATGGGACAGCTGGCCTATGTCCGCGACTGGGGCGGCCGCTTCGTCACCGCCTCGCCGCGCACCGAGATCCTGCCCTGATGCGGTTCTCGGCGACGGACATCCCTGGGGTGGTGGTGGTCGACGCCGATCGCCGCGAGGACGCCCGCGGGGCCTTCGCCCGCCTGCACTGCCCGGAGGAGTTCGCCGCCGCCGGACACCCGTTCGCGCCCGCCCAGACCAGCCTGTCGCGCAATCCGCGCGCCGGAACCCTGCGCGGCCTGCACCATCAGCCCCCGCCCAATGCGGAGGTGAAGCTGGTTCGCGCGGTCCGTGGCCGGATCTTCGACGTCGCCGTCGACCTGCGCCCGGACAGTCCGACCCATCGCCGCTGGACCGCCGTCGAACTTTCGGCCGACAACCTGCGCGCCGTCCTCATCCCCGAAGGCGTCGCCCACGGCTTCCTTACTCTGGAGCCGGACTGCGACGTGCTCTACCAGATCAGCCCCGCCTACCGGCCTGGTCACGAGGCCGGCGTGCGCTGGGACGATCCCGTGTTCGCCATCGACTGGCCCGCCGTCCCTCAGCTCATCTCCGAGCGCGACGCGGCCTACCCGGACTACCGGGCCTAGAAACTGCCAAGGATGACCATGTCTCAGGAAAAGGCGCTCCAGGCCCTCTCGCGCATCGCCGGAACGGACGAATGGCGCGCCGCGCTCATCCGCCAGCTCGTGGCCTTCGAGGGGCAGATCCAGGCTCCCGGCGTCGACGTTCGCGAGGAGCTGACCGGCCCGCTGGTCGACGCCCTGTTCGATGACGACCAGGTGGTCCGCAAGACGCTTTCCAACGGCGTCACCTTCGAGTTCCTCTACCGCTCGAAGATCGCCCGCGATTTCGTGATGTCGACGCCCGAGGCCCCCGACCACGCCTGGGAGCCGCAGACCAGCCGCATCCTCGTCGATCTCGCCCGTCGGGCCGAGCAGGTGGTGATCGGCGGCGCCTACTTCGGCGACCATGCGGTGCTGATCGCCCGCGAGGTGGCGAAGCGTGGCGGGACCGTCCACGCCTTCGAGCCAAACAGCCAGCAGCGCGCCATGCTAACCCGCAACGCCGGGCTCAACGGCCTGACCAACATCGTCGCCCGGCCCGAGGGCCTCTGGCACGACAGCACCACCAACCTGAAGCTGGTCGGCTACGACAGCTTCGCCAGCGCCGAGGCGGCCGAGGATGGGGAGGGCGACGCCTTCCGCACCGTCACCATCGCCGACTACCTCCAGGCCGCCGGCGTGGGCCGCCTCGACCTGATCGTCCTCGACATCGAGGGCGCCGAACTCGGCGCCCTGCGCGGCGCAGAACCCTTCCTGGCCCGCCCGGCCGGCGAGGCGCCGGACATCCTGTTCGAGGTCCACCGCCACTATGTCGACTGGACGAACGGTTTGCTCGACACCGACATCGCCCGGCTGCTGACCGGCCACGGCTACACCCTGTTCGCCCTTCGCGACTTCAATTCCAACTACGACCTGGCCGGCAAGCCCGTCGAGCTGATCCCCGCCGACGCCGTTTACCTCGACGGCCCGCCGCACGGCTTCAACATGGTGGCGGTCAAGGACGCTTCGGTGTTCGAGGGGCCGGGCTACGCGATCGTCCGCGACGTCAGCCCGAAATACCTGCGCCACAAGGACCCGGCGCTGCACCATCCGGTCGGGGGCCTGTGAGGCCATGGGGCGCGCGGCGACGATCGTCGGCGCGGCGGGTTTCGTCGGCCAGCGCCTGAACGCCCGCCTCGTCGCCGACGGCTGGGACGTCTACGCCCCGGCCAAGGGCGACCCCGACCTCCTGACCCGCGACCTCGGGACCGTCTTCTACTGCGCCGGCCTCACCGCCGATTACGACCGCCGCCCGTTCGACACGGTGGAGGCCCACGCCAGCCTGGTCTCGCAGATCATTCGCGCCGACCGCTTCGCGCGGTTGGTCTATCTGTCCTCGACCCGCCTTTACGACGGTCTGCCCAAGGCCGAGGTCGACGAGGACGAGCCGCTGGTCTTCGCCCCCGCCGACCCCCGCCGGGTCTACGACCTCTCCAAGGCGCTGGGCGAGAACCTGACCCTGGCCCGCACCGGCGGCAGGGGCGCCGTCGCCCGGCTGTCCAACGTCTTCGACTGGACGGAGGGGGCCCCAGGCTTCCTGTCCGAATGGCTGATCCAGGCCCGCGCGGAGCGGGCCCTCCATCTCGCCTCCAGCCCGCACATCCGCCGCGACTACATCCACCTGGACGACGTCGTCGACGCCCTCGTCGCTCTGGCGCGAGGCGAGCCGGCCGGGATCGTCAACGTGGCGTCAGGCGAGCTCACCTCCAACGCCGGGATCGCCGAGGTCTTCCGCGCCGCCGGCTGGCAGGTCGACTTCTCCGGCGACGCCGACCCCCCGCGGCCGCCCAACGCCAGCGTCGCAAAGCTGGCCAGCCTCGGCGTCCGGCCGCGCCCGGTCCGCGACGTCGTCTGCGCCTATCTGGAGAGCCTCACGTGAAGCTGGTCGACCACAGCCGCGAAAGCCTGCTGGACTACGTCGCCCGCCAGTGCGCCCACGTCGTGCCGGACGGCAAGGACGCCGCCTTCCGCGCCGCCTGCGACGCCCATCTCGATGAAGCGCTGGAGCGCCTGCACGTCTGCATCAACGCCTGCGCGCCCTGGCGGCCGGACCAGTTCAACGTGCTGCAATCCTCGCAGCACACGATCTTCCTCTACTACCTCGCCAACACCATCTGGCGGCGCTCGGGCGAGACCGCCGCTCCGACCCGCCTCTTCCTTGTGAACAAGGCCTTCAACGGCATCGACCTCTTCTACGAGATCGCCATGCCGAGCCGCTTCTACATCGGCCACAGCGTCGGCATCGTGCTGGCCAAGGCGACCTATGGCGAGCACCTCGTGCTCTACCAGAACTCCACGGTCGGCCGGCACAAGGACCAGATTCCGGTCATCGGCGACCGCGTGATCCTCTATCCCAACAGCGCCGTCATCGGTCGCGCCGTCGTCGAGGCCGATGCGGTGATCAGCCAGGGGACCAGCGTGATCAACGCCCGCGTTCCGGCGGGACGGATGGCCTTCCGCGGGCCGGAGGGGCTGGTGTACCGGCCGCGCCCGGACGACCTGCTCGGCGAGTATTTTCGTCTGTAGAAACCCTCCTCTCTCCCGAGCGCAGCGAAGAGAGGGAGAGGATAGAGGAGAGGGACCTCACACCACCCGGGCCACCATGTCGTAGAAGTCCTTCGCCCACGCCTCGGTCTGGCCGAGGGGGCTCTGCCGGACCATCTCCCGCAGGTCGCGGCGCAGGGCGCGCCGCCGCTCGCGGTCGCCGGCCAGTTTCAACGCCAGCGCCTGGTATTGCTCGAGGTCGCGCGCGCACAGATCGCCCAGCCCGGCGTTCGACAGAATCGAATAGCTCAGCCGCTCGAAGAACGCCTCGCCGACCAGGGTCACCAGCGGCACGCCCATCCACAGCGACTCCGTCGTCGTCGTGCCGCCGGTCAGCGGGAAGGGGTCCAGGGTGATGTCGATCTCGTTGTAGAACGGCATGTGCTTGCCGCGGACGGTGTGGAAGATCACCCGGTCCTCGCCGACCCCTTCCAGGGCGAACTGCGCCAGGATGTTCCGGCGGAACGTCGCCCCTTCGCCTTCTGGCCGCACGAAGGCGAAGCGCGAGCCCGGGACCGCCGCCACCACCCGCGCCCAGGCCCGCAACACCTCGCGGCTGTACTTGTGCGGGTTGTTCGCCGTGCCGAAGGTGATGAAACCGTTGCGCTCTTCCGGCAACTGCTCGGCGAGCGGATGATGGTCGGAGAACACCGCCCGGCCGAGCGCCAGCCAGGTGTGCGGCATGGTCAGCGGCTGCTCTAGGATCAGGTCCGTCTGCTCCGGCCGCGAGTACGGGTCGCAGACGAAGTAGTCGATCGTCGAGAGCCCTGCCGAGTGCGGATAGCCTAGCCAGCTCGCCTGCTTGCGGGCGGGCTTGTAAGCCATGACCTCGAGCTTGTTCATATAGGTCGAGCCGCCGAGCTCGATCAGCATGTCGAGGTCGTCGTCGGCGATCATCTGCGCGGCGTCGGGAGCCGAGATGTCCGGCCGCCAGCGATAGGCGCTGACCCGTTCGGTGATGTACCGCTGCAGCGGATCTTCCTGGCCCTGGTAGAACGAGTAGCAGAACACCTCGAAGCGCGGGTCCAGGTGCTCGAACAGCGGCAGGGCGAAATAGGCCACCGGATGCTGGCGCAGGTCCGAGGACATGAAGCCGAGCCGGATCTTGCCGCCGGCCGCCCGCGCGGGCGGCCGTCTCACCGGCCGCAACGCCGCCGAGGCTTCCTCGCGTCGCCCCCAGATGCGGTGCTGCTCCAGCAGTTCCACCCGGTCCTCGTGCGACTTCACCCGCGCCAGCTGCTTCAGCAACGCCGTGTGCCGCCCGCTCTCCGCCCACTCGCGGCCCAGGTCCCTGAACGAGCCGAGGGCGTCGATCTCGTCGTAGGCGCAGACGCGGATCAGCACCTCGTTGGCGATCTTCGTGCCCGACGGGCCGAACTCCGCACGCTGCGGCATCGCCGCCCGGGTCAGCTGATAGGCCTCCTCGATGTTCGCCGCCTCGTCGCCGCTGCGCGTGCGCTCCAGGCTCTCGATCAGCGACAACCGGTATTCGACCTTCTCCGGCGCCAGCTCGACGGCCCGGCGCAGGTGCACGTTGCCCGCCTCCCGGTCGTAGTCCGACAGCGTCGCGCCGAGCTGATAGTGCAGCCAGGCGGCGTTCGGATGACGCGGCAGGAGCTCGCGCAGATAGGCCTCGGCCCGCCGCGCCTCGCCGGCCCGCCGCATCAGCAGCGCCCGGGCCTCCAGCAGCCGCGGATGGTCCGGATTGGCGGCCAGCGCCTTGTCGAGGGTGGCCTCCGCCTCGGCGTTCTTGTGCTCCTCGTTGAACAGGCCGGTGAGGTCCATCCAGGCCTCGACCAGGCCCTTGTTCAGCGCCACCGCCTGGCGCAGGCGGGCGCGGGCCGGCTCGCGCTTGCCCTGGCGCATCAGGGACCGGCCGTACTGCCGCTGCAGCTCGGCGTCCTTCGGCGCGTGCCGCACCAGCTTGGCCAGCAGGCCCTCGGCCCGGGCGTACTCGCCCATGTCCATCAGGACGTTGGCCTTGTTGATCGCCGGCGACGGATGGCTGGGCTGGATCTTGATCGCTTGGTCCAGCGCCGCCACCGCCTCGGGATAGCGCCGCAGCTGGCGCAGGATGACCCCGCGCATGTTCCACAGCTCGAAGTCGCGCGGATGGCGGGCCACGGCCCGCTCGGCCCAGTCCTCGCCCTCGGCGAAGCGGTTCTCGCGGTAGAGCTGCAGCAGCAGGGCCCGATAGACGCCGACCGGCCGCTCCGGGTTCTCACCCAGCGCGGCCAGGATGTGGGCGATGGCCTCGGCCCTGCGCCCGGTCTTCAGGGCCGCTTCGGCCAGCGCCAGCCTGTCGCTCATCCGGAAATCACCTCGCCTCGCACGAGGGTCGAGGGATAAGGCGCGTGGCTACGTCTGGCTAGGTCCGCCGGCTGAACCGCCACTTCAGGGCGAGGATGGTCGCCGACAGCACCAGACACACCGCGTTGGCCCCGATCACCGGCCAGCTGGTGGTCAGCACGCCGTAGGCGGTCCAAAGGATGAAACCGGTCACCGTCAGGGCGAACATCCGCAGCGAGATCGACGAGGCGTCCTTCTCGCGCCAGATCTTGGCGATCTGCGGCGTGAAGCTGGCCATCGAACAGATCGCCGCCCCGCCGCCGACGATGTCGGCCATGTGCTCCATCTCAAGCCGTCTCCGGAACTGTCAGGCGGGCGCGCACGCCAGGGTCGGCCGCCTCGATCGCAAGCTGCGCCTTCAACTGCTGGCTCAGCAGCCGCGCCACGGTCAGCCCGAACCCGGCCTGCTCGCCGCCCGGTGGCATGCCCGCCCCGTTGTCGCTCACGGTCAGCTCGAAACCCTCCGCCCCGCCCCGCAGCTCGATGGCCACCACGCCGCCGGTCCCTTCCGGATAGGCATGGCGGCAGGCATTGGAGATCAGCTCGTTGGCGACCAGCGCCAGCGGCGCGGCCTGCGAGGCCGGGACCTCGACGGGATCGAGGCTCAGGCGCATCTCCACGTCGTCGCGGCGGCAGGCCACCGCCAGCTCCGCCGCCAGGTCGCGCAGGAACTCGGCAAGTTCGAAGCGTTGCGCCTCGCCGCCCTGGAACAGCCGCCGATGCACCTGGGCGATCGCGCCCACCCGCTCGAGCATGCCGCGCAGCGCCGCCCGCGTGCCCGGATCCGGCGTCCGCCGGCTCTGCAGCAGCAGCAGCGAGGAGATCAGTTGCAGGTTGTTTTTCGTGCGGTGGTCGATTTCCTGCAGCAGGCGCGTCTTGGCCGCCAGCGCCGCTTCGAGGCCGGCCCGGACATCGTCGTCGTCGTCGAGCCTGTCCATCGTCCGGGCGCCCCGCATCCGGCCACCAACGACAATGGCCAAGGTTTGTTCCGCGGCCATGTCACGCCGATGACATATGCTTGTCCATGCTGAAGGATCGGCCCTGGAGGATTCGCCCTGCCGTTCACCTCGACCAGTCCCCAGCCGGCGCCGGAACGCCAGCCGCCGTCGCGCACGCCCGCCTTCATGGCCGGCGGCGCCGGCCTCGTCGTCCTGGCCCTGCTGGTTGTTTTCGACCGGCTGCCGGCGGTCGACGCGCTGTGGGCCTCGGCGGTGGTGGTCGGCGCCACCGCCTTCGGACTGGCCACCGCTCGTCGTTCGGCCGAGGCCCGGTTCCAGGCCCTGATCCGCGCCTCGGCCGAACAGATGGACGACGCGCCGCCCTATCCGACGCTGATCAACGCGCTGCCGGACCCGATCCTGGTGATCTCGGCCGGCGAGGCCGACGACCTGACCAGCCGCCGCTACATCTTCGCCAACGCCGCCGCCCGACATCTGCTGCGCATCACACGGTCCGAAGGACTGCTGGTCAGCGCCACCCGCGATCCCGGCGTCCTGGCCGCTGCGGAGGAGGCGCTCTATCGCGGCCGCGACGCCGAGGCGATGCACGACACCGGCGGCGCCCAGGCCCAGATCCTGCGCGCCCACGCCCGCCCGCTCGGCCTGGCGTTGAACGGCCGCCGGCTTGCGGTCCTGGTGTTCCGCGACGAGACCGAGTTCCACCGGCTGGAGCGCACCCGCGTCGACTTCCTGGCCAACGCCAGCCACGAGCTGCGCACGCCGCTCGCCTCGATGTCGGGGTTCATCGAGACCCTGCGCGGCCACGCCCGCGACGACGCCGGGGCGCGGGAGAAGTTTCTCGGCATCATGCAGGCTCAGGCCGACCGCATGCGCCGCTTGATCGACGACCTGCTGTCCCTGTCGCGGATCGAGCTCAACGAGCACATCGCCCCGGCGGACCGGATCGATCTCTCCGGCGTCGTCCTCGACGTCATCGACGCCGCCCAGCCCATGGCCCGGGAGAAGGGGGTCGCCCTCGATCCGGAACTGCCGGAAGGGCCGCTGCCGGTGGTCGGCGACCGCGATCAGATCGTCCAGGTCGTCCAGAACCTCGTCGACAACGCCCTGAAATATTCCCGCGCCGGCGGCCGCGTGCGGATCGCCGCCGCCGGGGGCCTGTCCAGCGAGGCGGCGGGCGCCACCGGCCGGCCCGGCCTCAACCGCATATCGCTGCTGACCCCCGACGACCCGCACGGCCCCTACGCCGGCCTCCAGGTCAGCGACGGCGGCGAGGGCATCGCCCGCGAGAACCTGCCGCGCCTCACCGAGCGATTCTACCGCGTCGAGGGCCAGAAGAGCGGCGAGCGCTCCGGCACCGGCCTTGGCCTCGCCATCGTCAAGCACATCGCCCGGCGCCATCGCGGCGGGCTCTCGGTCGAAAGCGCCGTGGGGCAGGGCGCCACCTTCTTCGCCTGGTTCCCGCAGCCGGAGGAGGTCGCGCGGCGCGGGCCCGCCGCTGTCGCGAAACCGTCATAGGACTGTAGCATACGGAGGCCCGTCAGGCGGGCGGTGCGCCCGGGCGGATTTCGGGACCCTCGATGCTGATCTGGGCCGCGTTCCTCGCGCTCGTCCTCTTCTCTGCGGCCGCCTATGTGCTCGGCCGCCGGCGGGTCCTGGCGTCCGGCCCCGCCGGGCCGCGCCCCCATTCGCGCCCCGGCTACCACGGCGCCTATGTGGCGCTCTGGGCCGCGGCGCCCGCTCTTCTCGTGCTCATGCTCTACACCGCCGCCGGCGGCGGGATCGAACAGGCCATCGTCCGCGCCGATCCGCCGGCCGCGATCGCCGGCCTTAGCGGCCCCCAGCAGCAGGTGTTCTTCAACGACGCCCAGGCGCTGGCCCACGGGGCCAGGCGCAGCGAGATCATCTACGAGCCCGCGGTCCAGGCCGCCCTCGACGACACTGCCGGCAAGGGCCAGGCCCTCGGTCAGGTCCTGCGCCTCGGCGCGCTGGCGCTGGCGACGGTGCTGGCGGTCGGCGGCGCGTTCCTCGCCCTCCGTCGCCTGAGCCCGGACTTCCGGGCCCGCAACCGCGTCGAGGGCTGGACCGCCGGCCTGCTGGTTCTCTGCTCGGTGGTCGCCGTCCTGACCACGGTCGGCATCGTCGCCTCCCTGGCCTACGAAAGCCTGCGCTTCTTCCAGTCGGTCTCGCCGATCGACTTCCTGTTCGGGACCACCTGGGACCCGCAGATCGCCATGCGCGCCGACCAGGTGGCGGCCAAGGGCGCGTTCGGCGCCGTGCCGCTGTTCGCCGGCACCTTCCTGATCATGCTGATCGCCATGACGGTCGCCGC
>NZ_JBIIGK010000194.1:0-4578 GCF_044236515.1 Phenylobacterium sp. | reverse complement strand
GCAAGCCATGGGTTAAACTCAGGCTTGCGAATCACTTGGGTTCGCCGATCCGGCGGGAGCCCGCATGCCGATCAGCTATCTTTCGGCCGCTCAGGTCTCGGCCCTGTCCGCGACGCGGCTGCAGGCGCTGACCGAGACCCAGCTCGGCCAGCTGAAGTCGAGCCAGGTGGCGGCGCTGACCACCACGGGCATCGAAGCGCTGTCCACCACCCAGTTGACGGCGCTGTCCGGCACGGGGGTCAAGGGTCTCACCACCACCCAGCTGCAGCATTTCGCGCCGGCCATGCTGTTCGACAGCGATCAGCTGATGGCGTTCTCGGGCGCGCAGCTCGACGCCCTGTCGACCACCCAGCTCACCGCCCTGGACGAGACCCGGCTCGACGCGCTGTCGGCCAGCCAGATCGCCGGCCTTTCGGGATCGAAGGTCTCGGCCCTGACGGCCACGCAGGTCGCCTCGCTGACCACGACGCAGGTCCGCGGCCTGACGGCGACGCAGCTCGGGGCCCTGACCGCCACCGATATCGGCGAGCTGAGCGCCACCCACATCGCCGGCCTGACCGCCGGCCAGATCGCCGCCCTGGGGACCACCGCCGCCGAGGCGCTGAGTGAAACGCAGCTGGCGGCGCTGACGGCGACGCAGATTGGAGCGCTCAGCGCCACCGGGCTTTCGGCCCTGACCTCGACCCAGGCGGCCGGCCTGACGGTCACCCAGACAGCGGGGCTGACGGCGACGCAGCTGCGCGGCCTCTCCAGCACCGACTTCGCCGACCTGACGGGGACGCAGATCGCCGCCTTCACCGCGACCCAGATGGGCGCGCTGTCGGGGACCAACCTCGGGGCCCTGGCGACGACGCAGATCCAGGCCCTGACCACGACCCAGGTCGCCGGGCTGACCTCTACCCAGATGGGCGGCCTGACGACCACCGACTTCCAGAAGCTGTCGTCGACCCAGATCGGGGCGCTGAGCGGCACGCAGCTTGGCGGGCTGTCGACCGAGAACCTGTTCAGCCTGACCGACACCCAGCTGGGCGCCCTGACCTCGACCAAGATCCAGGCGCTGACCGCCAGCCAGATCAGCGAGCTGACCACCACCCAGTTCGGCCGCCTGAGCACGACGCAGGTGCAGGCGCTGACCGCCACCCAGATCGGCGCCCTTTCGGTGACCAACTTCTCCGGGCTGGATTCGACGCTGATCCGCTCGCTGAGCGCCACCCAGGTCAAGGGGCTGTCAGCCTATCAGGCCTATACGCTGAGCGCCGTCGACGCCGGGGAGTTCACCTCGACGCAGCTGGCGGCGATCCCGGCCGACCGCCTGGGGGCGTTCTCGCTGACGGCGCTGACGGCGCTGACCTCGACACAGGTCGCGGGGCTGACGGCGGCGCAGGTCGGGGCGATACCGGCCGGCAAGTTCTACGACCTGCCGACGGCGCAGATCGCCAACCTGACGGCCACCCAGGTTAAGGGGCTGACCGCCGGGGTGCTGGGCGCGATGAGCGGGCCGGCGTTCGAGAAGTTCTCGGGCGCGCAGATTTCGGCCTTCACCGGCGGCCAGGTCGCGGCTCTGTCGACGACGGTGATCGGCGGTTTCACGGCCAGCCAGATCGCCGCCCTGCTGCCGACGCAGATCCCGTCGCTGACGGTGACCCAGATCCAGTCGCTGAGCACGACCCAGATCGCCCAGATGTCTGCGGCCCAGCTCAACGCCCTGACCCCGACGCAGGTGCAGAACCTGCCGGCGTAAGCCCCCGGCCCTCTCCTTTATCTCTCCCTCTCACCTCGGAAGCGTAGAGGGCGAGGGCCCGCGCTACAGGAAGCTGTACGGGTCGATGTCGATGGTGAGGCGGATGGCGCCGGGCGGGCGGACGCGGGCGCGCCAGGCGGCCATGTAGGCGGAGAGGTCGACGGCGCGATCGGCGCGGACCAGGAAGCGCTTGCGCCGGCGGCCGCGGACCAGGGCCAGGGGGGCGTCGGCGGGACCGTAGACCTCGACCCCGTCGGCGTTGGGGGCGGCCTCGGCCATGGTGCGCGCGAAGGCGTCGAGCTGGGCGGCGTCGGGGCCGGAGGCGATGACCGCGGCGAGACGGCCGAAGGGCGGCAGCCTGGCCAGCTCGCGCTCGGCCATCTCGGCTTCGACGAAGGCGTCGCGGTCCTGGGCGGCGAGGGCCTGCATCACCGCGTGATCGGGGGCGTAGGTCTGCAGGAGGGCCCGGCCCGGCCGGTCGCGGCGGCCGGCCCGGCCGGTGGCCTGGGCGAGGAGCTGGTAGGTCCGCTCGGCGGCGCGCAGGTCGCCGCCGCGCAGGCCAAGGTCGGCGTCGACCACGCCGACCAGGGTCAGGTTGGGGAAGTTGTGGCCCTTGGCGGCCGCCTGGGTGGCGACCAGGATATCGATGTCGCCGGCCGCCATGCTGTCGACCAGTCGCCGCGCCTCGCGGGCGTCGAAGACCGTGTCGGAGGAGAACACCGCCACCCGCGCGTCGGGGAACAGGGCCCGCGCCTCCTCCTCGACCCGCTCGACCCCGGGGCCGATGGAGACCAGGCTGTCCTTGGCCCCGCAATGCGGGCAGGCGGCGGGCTTGGGCATGGAGAAGCCCGTCAGGTGGCAGACCAGACGCCCGGAGTAGCGGTGCTCGACCAGCCAGCTGTCGGTGTCCGGGGCGGTCAGCCGCTCGCCGCAGGCCTTGCACAGCACGAGGGGCGCGTAGCCGCGGCGGTTGAGGAACAGCAGCGCCTGCTCGCCCCGGGCCAGGGTCTCGGCGACGGCGGTCGTCAGGGGCGGCGACAGCCAGCGGCCGGCCTCCGGCGGCGCCTGGCGCAGGTCGATGAGGCCGATCTCCGGCAACCGCGCCGCGCCGTGCCGAGCCGAGAGCCGCAGCCAGCGGTAGCGGCCGGTCTCGGCGTTGCGCAGGCTCTCCAGGGAGGGCGTGGCGGAGGCGAGGACGACCGTCGCGCCTTCGATCTTGCCGCGGGCCACGGCGAGGTCGCGGGCGTGGTAGACGAAGCCCTCCTCCTGCTTGAACGAGCCGTCGTGCTCCTCGTCGACGACGATCAGCCTGAGGCGGGCGAAGGGCAGGAACAGGGCCGAGCGGGCGCCGACCACCACCCGGCAGCGGTTGGCCGCCACCGCCTCCCACACCCGGCGGCGGGCCGGCGGGGCGACGTCGGAATGCCATTCGGCCGGCTGCGCCCCGAAGCGGGCCGCGACGCGAGCGATCACCGCCTGGGTCAGGGCGATCTCCGGCAGCAGGATGAGCACCTGGGCGTGCGGGTCGTCGGCCATGGCGGCGGCGGCGGCCTCGAGGTAGACCTCGGTCTTGCCGGAGCCGGTGACGCCGTCGAGCAGGGCGACGCCGAAGCCGGCCTCGCGTTGCAGGTCGATGAGGCCCTGGGCGGCCGCGGCTTGGCTGGGGTTGAGGTCGGCGCCCTGGCGGTGCGGGTCGGGCGGATCGAAGGCGGCCAGCGTTTCGATCAGCCGTTCGGCGAGCGCGCCCTCGTCGATCAGGCCTTTGACGACCCCGGAGGAGACGCCGGCGGCGCGGGCCAGGTCGGCGGCCGGCATCGGGGCGGCGGCGGCGTCGAGCACCTTCTCGCGGGCCGGGGTCAGGCGCCCCGGGGCCTGGCCGGTGGGCTCGACGACGCGGCGCGGTTTGGCCTTCGGCGCGCGCGTCCCGCGCAGGGCCATGGCCAGGGGCGCTCCAGGCGCGTCGACGGAATAGCGGGCCGCCCATTGGACGAACTCCAGCGTGCCGGGCGGCAGGGGCGGCTCGTCGAGACGTTCGGCGACGTCCTTCAGGGGGCGGTTGTGGCCGGCCCCGTCATGCACGGCGGTGACGACGCCGCGGATCAGGCGCGGGCCGAGCGGCGCGGCCACCTGGTCGCCGACGGCAAGCCCCATCCCCTCGGGCTCGGCGTAGTCGAACGCCTCCGGCAGGGGCATGGGCAGAAGGACCGAGGCGATGCGGCTCATCAGCGGGCTTTTGCGCTTTCCGCCCAGACGGTTACAAGCGGCCTTGCGTAACTCAAAGGGTCCCCGATGCAGCTCTTCCTCGACACCACCGACGTGGCGATCCTCAAGGATCTGGCCGCCACCGGCCTCGTCGACGGCGTCACCACCAATCCCTCGCTGATCGCCAAGTCCGGCCGCAACATGCTGGATGTCATCGCCGAGATCTGCGGCGTGGTCGAGGGGCCGGTCAGCGCCGAGGTCGCCGCCGCCGACACCGCCGGCATGCTGGACGAGGGCCGCAGGCTGGCGACCATCGCCCCGAACGTGGTGGTCAAGGTGCCGCTGACCCGCGACGGCCTGATCGCCACCCGCGAATTCGCCCAGGAAGGCGTGCTGACCAACGTCACCCTGTGCTTCTCGGCCGCCCAGGCCCTGCTCGCCGCCAAGGCGGGGGCCAGCTACATCAGCCCGTTCATCGGTCGCCTGGACGACCACGGCGCCGACGGCATGGACCTGATCACCGAGATCCGGGCGATCTACGACAACTACGGCTTCGACACCGAGATCCTCGCCGCCTCGATCCGCAGCCCGGGCCACGTGACCCAGGCGGCCATGGCCGGCGCCGACTGCGCGAC
>NZ_JBIIGK010000195.1:0-4578 GCF_044236515.1 Phenylobacterium sp. | reverse complement strand
CCCGCGCCCTGCTGGCCCGCGGCGACGCCGCCCCGCCGCCGCCCGAAAACCCGATGAGCGCCGACCGCGTGCGGTGGGAGCACATCCAGCGGGTCTACGAGCTGTGCAACCACAACGTCTCGGAGACGGCACGGCGCCTCAACATGCACCGCCGGACCCTGCAGCGGATCCTGGCCAAGCGCGCGCCGCGGTAGCCATCGCCACCCTCGACGACATCAGGGCCCTCGCCCTCGCGCTGCCCGGCGTCGTCGAAACCAGTATGTACGGCGAGCCCGGCTTCGCCGCTGGCAAGAAGGGCTTCGCGCAGGTCTGGCGCGGCCGTTTGATCATGAAGCTCGATCGTGCGCGGCAAGAGCTCTTGTTCGCCGCCCGTCCTGAGGTCTTCTCCCCCTACGTCGCCGGCGCCCTGCGCTGGAGCTACGTCGAGATCGCGGCGCTCGAGGCCGCGGAGGCGGCCAAGCTCGTGCGCGAAGCCTGGGCTCAGGTGGCGCCCAAACGGCTAAGTCGGAGCCTTCCCTAGAGCTGGGTGGCGGCCACGCCGGCCGCCCGCATCGCCGCCAGCCTGGCGAAGGCCAGGGTCAGCGCCTTGCGCCGCGCGCCGGCCAGCGGCAGGGCCGGCGCCTCGCGCAGCACCGCTCCGCCGAAACCGTCAGCGACGATCAGGCCGGGCTCGTGCGGCAGGATCTCACGCGGGAACTCCGGCGCCACCGCGAAGGCGAAGGCGTCGCAATAGGGCGCGTACTCGCCCCATTTCAGGTCGGTGCGGAAATCCTCGACGCCCGACTTCACCTCGACGATGAAGATCTGCCCCTTGGGACCGAGCGCCATCAGGTCGGCCCGTCGACCGTTCGGCAGCGTCACCTCCGTCAGCGGCGCATAGCCGAGCGCCGTCAGCAGCCGCGCCGCGCCCCGCGTGACGGAGGCGGTGGTCTCCGGCCGGCTGACGGACATGAGGGTGACGGCGACGTCCATGCCGCCATTCTGTTCCGGCTTCGTTCGGGGAGCAAGCCGGCCCGGTCGCGACTATTCGGCCGCCCCCTCGATCGCGTCGATGTCGGCGTCGGAGAGGCCGAAGTGGTGGCCGATCTCGTGGACCAGGACGTGAGCTACGAGGAATTCGAGGGTGACGTCGCCGCGCTCGGCCCATTCGTCGAGGATCGGGCGACGGTAGAGGAAGACCATCGAGGCCTGCGGGCTCGGGTCCATCACCGAGCGGCGGGACAGGTCGACGCCCTGGTAGAGGCCGGTCAGTTCGAACGCGTCCTCGATGCCGAGCTCGTCCAGCACCTCCTGCGGCGGGAAGTCGTCGACGCGGAAGATGACGTCGCCGACCAGTCGCCGAAAGCCGTCGGGCAGGGCGGCGTAGGCCTGCTCGGCGATCGCCGCTAGGTCGTCCAGCGACGGCGCCTCGCCGAACTTCGCTTCACTCATCGGGCATCACGATATGCGGCGCCTCGGGCGGGCGAATCTCGAACAGGCCGATGTCGAGCGGTTGCTGCGGCTCGACGGGGCGGAGGGGCGCGCGGGCGATAGCCCGCAGGGTCTCGGGCTCCAGAGACTGGCGGGTGCGGCGAGCCTTACGGGCTTGCGGCGCCTCGATCGGCCGCTCGGCGGTGGCGATACGCCAGTAGCTGACCATCAGCCGCCAGGCGGTGCGCGGCGGGCTGTCCGGCGGCGCGGGCCAGCGGCGGCCGTCCTCGAAGGTCGGCGCAACGGGCGCCGGGCGCGTGCGCCCTGGCTCCACCAGGATTTGTTCGGCCAGCCGGCAGAACCGGTCCTCCAGCGGCACGGACAGTCCCGCCCGATCGTCCTCGACCTTCCCGGCGTAGGCGGCCAGCGCCGCCTCTCGGGTGGCGAACGCCGGGCCGGCCGGGTCGGTGGTGAACACCACCGGCTCCCGGGCAAGCGCCTGCGCCTCCCGCTCCCGCGCCGCCCGGCCACGCGGCGCGGACATCGCCTGCTCCGCATTGGCGGCGACGGGATAGAGGATGGCGCTCATGACCTTGATCATGCGGCAAAAGGCTAAGGGGAGGAAAGCGCGGAGGCGTGCGGCGGGCGGCGGCGCGGCTTAGTCTCCACAGGTGATTCGCCGGCGGACCGCCGCCGGCGTGGAGCCCAGATGAGCCCGGACCAACTGATCCTCGCCGCGGCCGCAGGCGCTGTCTGCCTGGCGATCTGCGCGGCGCTGTGGGGCCTGGCCCAGCGGCGGTCGGCCGAGGCCCGGATCGAGGCGATGGCCGATCGGCTCGCCGGGCTGGAGGGCCGCGCCGACGCCGCCCAGGCCTCGGCCGAGGCCTTCGACTCGGCCCTTCTCGCCATCGAGGACGGGCGGACGACCCTGGCCTCGGGCGAGGAAAGCCTCGCCGCCTGCGCCCAGGCGCTCGCTGTGGCCGAGGCCGAGCCCCAGGCGCTGGTCAACGCCCTGATGCGCGCCGACCCCGATCATGCCCGGCGCCTGCGCGCCCTGTTCGAACGCGGCGAGCCCTGCGCCTTCGAAGTGCAGGGGCCGGCCGGCGCGGTCACCGTCGAGGGCCGCGCCGCCGGGGCGATCGCCTGGTTGCGGCTGTCGGCGGCGATGGGCGAGGACGCCGCCCTGCCGACCGCCCCGCGTCTGGCGGCCTTCCTCAACACCCGCGTCTGCCCGGCGTGGATCGCCGCGGCGGACGGCTCGCCGGTGTGGGTCAACGCCGCCTGGCTTAGCGCCGCCGACGCCCATAGCCTCGACGACGCCGCCGCCCGGGGAGTCGCCTTCGACCGCGCCGCCGACGCCTTGGCCAGCGAGGCGGCCAACCTCGGTCAACGCCGCGAGGCGGTGCGCTGGTCGACCGTCGCCGGCCGCCGCCGCGCCTTCCGCATCGTCGCCCAGCCGCTGGAAGGCGGCGGGGTCGGCGTCTGGACCGATGACGTCACCGAGCTCGAGGACCTGCGCGAACAGCTCAAGCGCAACGTCGAGGCGCACGACGAGACCCTGAACCACATCGCCGAGGCGGTGGCGGTGTTCGGTCAGGGCAAGAAGCTGATGTTCCACAACACCGCCTTCGCCGATCTCTGGGGCCTGGAGCCGGCCTGGCTGGGCGAGCAGCCGAGCCATTCGGAGATCCTCGACCGCCTGCGCCAGCGTCGCCGCCTCCCGGAGACCGCCGACTATGCCAAGTGGAAGGCGGCCGAACTCGGCTGGTACGAGCAGATCGGCCCGGCCGCAGACGACCTGTGGAGCCTCGCCGACGGCCGCACCCTGAAGGTCGTGCGCCAGCCGCACCCGATGGGCGGCCTGCTGCTGCTGTTCTCCGACATCACCGACGAGCTGAAGCTCAAGGCGCAGTACAACGCCCAGATCGAGGTCCAGAAGGCGACCCTAGACAAGCTCAACGACGCCGTCGCGGTGTTCGGGTCCGACGGGCGGCTGCGCCTGCGCAACGAGGCGTTCGCGCGGTTCTGGAACATCGGCCCGGCGCAACTCGAGGCGGCCGGCGACTTCGAGGGGGTGGTCGAATTGTGCGTGCCGCGCCTCCACGACCGCGGCTTCTGGCGCGAGCTCAAGGGCCGGGTGGGCGACCCTGACCCTGCAGCCCGCGCGCCGATGTCCGGCGAGGTGAAGACCTCGGATTCGCGCATCGTCGCCTATCAGTCGCGGCCGCTGCCGGACGGCGCGACCCTGATCGCCTTCACCGACGTCACCGACGCCCGGCGCCTGGAAAGCGCCCTGGCGGCCCGCGAAGCCGCCCTTGCCGAAGCCGAGCGCCTGAAGCGCGATTTCGTCGGCAACGTCTCCTACGAGCTACGCACCCCGCTGACGACCATCATCGGCTATTCCGAGCTGCTGGAGCGCTCGGGCGAGGGCCTATCCGAGCGCGGCCGGGCCCATGCGGCGGCAGTGAAGTCGGCGGCGACGCAGCTCGCCCGCTCCATCGACGACGTTCTGGACATGGCCCAGATCGACGCCGACGAGATGGCTCTCGACCTGGAGGATGTCCGCGTCGCCGACCTCCTGCTCACCGTCGCCAGCCGCTGGAAGGGCGACGCCGAAAAGGCTCGGGTGTCCCTGGTGGTCGAGCGGCCCGACGACATTGGGCTGATCCGCGGCGACGCGAGGCGCCTCGCCCAGATCCTCGACCACCTGGTGGAGAACGCGCTCGGCCAGTCGCCGGCCGGCGGCGTCGTCACCATCGCCGCCCGCAAGGGCATGGGTGAGATCCAGTTGCAGGTCTCGGACACCGGCCGCGGGATCCCGTTCCACGTCCAGGCCCACATCTTCGACCGCTTCATCGGCCGCGAACGTGGCGGCCCCGGGCTGGGTCTGGCCCTGGTCAAGGCGCTGACCGAGCTGCACGGCGGTTGGGTGGCGCTGGAAAGCGAGCCCGGCGCCGGCGCGACCTTCACCTGCCACCTGCCGGAAGAGGCCCACGCCTCCGCCGCACAGCCGGAGCTGGGGCTCAGCGCTTAGCCCTCACCCCCGCTTCAACCACGCATAGGCGCTGACGCCGCCGAGGGTGCCGACGAAGGTGGCGAAGGCGGCGAGGATCATGGCGAGATAGGCGTGCTGGCCGGACATGGCGGGCTCCCTTGGGCGCTGTTGAA
>NZ_JBIIGK010000193.1:0-4588 GCF_044236515.1 Phenylobacterium sp. | reverse complement strand
TACCTGACCCTGAAGGATGAGCGGGCCGCCATCGACGGCGTGGTCTGGAAGGGCCAGGTGCGCACCTTGCAGGTCCGCCCCGAGCAGGGCCTGGAGGTCGTGGTCACCGGCAAGATCACCACCTATCCGCAGGGCTCGCGCTACCAGATCGTCATCGAGACCATGGAGGCGGCCGGGATCGGCGCGCTTCTGGCTCAGCTCGAGCGGCTGAAGGCCAGGTTGCAGGGCGAGGGACTGTTCGCGCCGGAGCGCAAGCGGCCCCTGCCCGCCATGCCGGCGGTGGTCGGCGTCATCACCAGTCCGACCGGCGCGGTGATCCGCGACATCCTGCACCGCATCCGTGACCGTTGGCCGTGCCGGGTGGTGGTCTGGCCGGTGGTCGTCCAAGGAGAGGCGGCGGCGGCCCAGGTGTGCGCCGCGATCCGCGGCTTCTGCGCCCTCGACCCCGCCGGCCCGATCCCGAAACCCGACGTGCTGATCGTCGCGCGCGGCGGCGGGTCGGTGGAGGACCTTTGGGCGTTCAACGACGAGACCCTCGCCCGCACCGTCGCCGACTGCACCATCCCGCTTATCAGCGCCGTCGGCCACGAGACCGACACCACCCTGATCGACTTCGTCTCCGACCGCCGGGCGCCGACGCCCACCGCCGCCGCCGAGATGGCGACCCCGGTGCTGGCCGAACTGCGGGCGCTGGTCGGCGACTTCGGCTCGCGGATGCACCGCTGCGGCGGCCGGGTGGTCGAGGACCGGCGGGGCCGCATCCAGCACGCCGAGCGCGCGCTGAGACGCGTCCCGGACCTGGTCGAGATGGCCGCCCAACGGTTCGGCATCGTCTCCGGCCGGCTGGGCGCCGGGCTCGCCCGCAACGCCGCGGCGCATGAGCGGGATCTGGTGCGGGTCGCCTCGCGCCTGTCGCCGCTGCTGCTGCAACGCCCGCAGGCGGTGCAGCGCCAACGCCTCGACGCCGTCGCCGCGCGCCTGCAGCCGGCCGCGGAGCGGGGTCTGGCGCGGCTCTCCGAGCGACTGGCGGCGCTCGGCAAGCTGCACGCCTCGGTGGACCCGGAACGGCCGCTGGAACGCGGCTTCGCGCGGGTGACGCGGGCCGACGGCTCGCTGGTGCGGCAAGGCGCGAGCCTAAGCCGGGGCGAGGCGGTGGACATCAAGTTCGGCGACAAGGTCAGCCGCCAGGCGGTGATCGACGGCGCCGCGGGCCCGCCGCCCCCGAAGCCGGCGCCGCGAAAGACGGCCGCCGCCCCGGTGCCCCGGCCATCGGTTCAGGGCGACCTGTTCTGAGGCCGATCCAGACGCTATATCGCGCCGCATGAACGCCTCCGACCTCGGCCAGGACCTCGCCAAGCTGCATTACGGCGACGGCGACTTCGCGGTGATGAAACCGGGCCGCTATGTCCTGTGCGCAGTAACCGGCAAGAAGGTGGCGCTCGAGCACCTGCGCTACTGGAGCGCGCCGCTGCAGGAAGCCTACGCCGGACCCGCCGAGGCCCTCCAGCGCTGGCGCGAGACGAACGGGTAGGCGTCACCCCTTCCCCATGCACAGGAAGGGAATTGATCAGCGGCGGTAGTGCGCGTTCGGCCAGCGCTTGTGGACCCAGAACCATTCGGCCGGGCGCTCGCGGACCCGGGCCTCCATGAACGCGTTGACGGTCCGCACGCCGGCCTCGATGTCGGCCGTCCGGTCGCCCGTGTCGGCCAGGCGGATCGGATCGTGGACGACCACCCGGAAGCGCGCCTTTCCGACCCGCTGGACGCTCATCGGCTGGAGCGGGATACCGAAGCGCAAGGCGAAGGATGACGGACCCGGCGCGGTGTGGGCGGGCACGCCGAACAGCGGCGCTTCGATCCCGCCGTTGAACTTCTGGTCGTTCATCAGGGCCACGGATTCGCCCCGCGACAGCGCCCGCAGCAGCTCGCGCGCCCCGTCGGTCCCCTTGGGCGCGAACAGCCGCACGCCATAGCGGAAACGGCTGGCGCGGATGCGGGCGTCGACGTGCGGGTTGTTGGTCGCCCGATAGGTGATCTGGCAGGCGATGCCGGCGCGGATGATCACCGCCGGCATGATCTCGAACGACGAGAAGTGGCCGGAGATGAACACCACTGGCCCGGCGCCGTCGCGGATGGCGTCCAGCCGCTCGGCTCCGACGACCTCGACCCGGCCCGGATCGGCCAGGATGCGGTCCAGGATCGGGAATTCCGCCGCCCAGCGGCCGACATGGCGCCACTGCTCGGCGAGCAACTCGGCGATCTCCACGTCGGATTTTTCCGGGAAGGCCGTCCGCAGGTTGATCTCGGCGACCCGATGCGAACTGGTCAGCGGCCCCAGCCGCGCCGCCAGGCCGGCGCCGAAATCGGACACCGCGTCGATCGGGAAACTGCGCGCCAGCCCGGCGAGGGCGTCATAGGCGAGGGCTTCCAGCCGCCAAGCGAGATCGCGGCTCCAGGACGGCTTTTTCGCGCTCATCGCCTCCATACCTAGGGCCGGGCGGCCGATCCGTCCAACCGCTTGGCGCGCGGATTGCGGCGCCCGGGGCAGGCTGTGCCGGTTCGGGACAGGATTCTCAGTGAGTGGCGTGATGGACACGATCGACGTTCACCTTGGCCGCCGGCTTCGGCGGCGCCGCCGTCTGCTCGGTCTCACCCAGCAGCAGCTGGCGAGCTGCTGCGGCGTGCGGTTCCAGCAGATCCAGAAGTACGAGTGCGCCGCGAACCGGATGTCGGCGGCCCGCATCTGGCAACTGGCCGAGTTGCTGGACGTGCCGGTGAGCTATTTCTACGAGGGGCTCGACCAGACGGCGGAGAGCTTCGCCGCAGAAATGCCGCGCCTGCGCCTGCGCAACACCGGCAAGTCCCTCAACGCCGCTGCCGAAGGCTGATAGAGGGGCGGCATGACCGCCCTTTCCGCCGACATCCTCGACGCCCTCGACGGCTTCCTGCTGGAGCTCAACGCCGCCGCCGGCGAGGCCATTGCGCCCTGGTTCCGGGCCGCCGACAACGGCGAGGTCGACAAGGGCGGGCCGCGAGGCTTCGACCCGGTCACCGAAGCCGACAAGGGCGCCGAGCGGGCGATCCGCGCGCTGATTGCGGCGCGCTATCCCGACCATGGGGTGATCGGCGAGGAGTACGGCGAGGACCGGCCGGACGCGGAGTTCGTCTGGGTGCTGGATCCCGTCGACGGCACGCGCGCCTTCGTCGCCGGGCTGCCGCTTTGGACCACGCTGATCGGCCTGCGCCATCAGGGGCGGCCGGTTCTGGGCTCGATCGGCCAATCCTATCTGGGCGAAATCTACATCGGCCATGCCAGGGGCGCCCGCCGGATCGGTCCGGACGGCGTGGCGCCCCTGAAAACCCGGGCGTGCCCGGACCTGACCCAGGCGGTGATCGCCACCACCGACCCCGAAGGTTGCTTCAACGCCACAGAGCTTGACGCCTGGCGACGGGTGCGGGCGGCCAGCCGGTTGGCCCGGCTCGGCTGCGACGCCTACGCCTATGCGATGGTGGCGGCCGGTACGATGGATCTGGTCATCGAGGCCGGGCTGAAGGCCTGGGACATCGACGCGGCGATTCCAGTTCTGGAAGGCGCCGGCGGGGTCGTCACGGACTGGTCCGGCCAGTCGGTCGGCGCAACCGGCGGCCAGGTGATCCTGGCCGGGGACAAGGCGTGTGTCGGCCAGGTGCTGGACGCGCTGGCCGGGTAACGGCTCCTCTCCCCCGCGGGGAGGGAGAGGAGGAGAGGCGTCAGGCCGGGGTTTTCGCGGCCGGCTTCTTGGCGGCGGCTTTCGGCGCGGTGGTCTTCGGCGCTGCGGCCTTGGGGGCCTTGGCGGCCGCCGGCTTCTTGGCGACGACCGGCGCCTTGGCGGCCGGCTTCTTGGCCACGACAGGCTTCTTGGCGACGACGGGCTTGGCGGCCTTCGGGGCCGGCTTCTTCACCGTGGCGGCCTTGGCGGCGGCGGGCTTGGCGACAGGCTTCTTGGCCGCAGCCTTGGGCGCCGCCGGCTTCTTCGCGGCCGCCGGCGTCTTGGCGGCGGCTTTCGACGCGGCGGGCGTCTTGGCCGGCGCGGCCTTGGCGGCGGTCGGCTTCTTCGCCGCCGGCGTCTTGGCGGTCGCAGGCTTCGCAGCCGCGGCCTTCTTGGCCGGGGCCTTCTTGGCCGCGGGCTTGGTCACCGGGACGGCCGGCGTGGCGGCCGGGGCGGCGGCGGCTGGCGCAGCAGCCGCGGTCGGAGCGGGCGCGGCGGCCGGGGCCGGGGCCGCGGCCGGTCGCGGCGCTTCGGCGGGCTTCGGCGCGGTGCGGCCGGTGAGCGCGTCGAAGGCCTTCAGGAAGATGTTACGCATCTCGTCGGTCTCCATCAGGATTTCGTGGTGGGCGCCGGGGACAGTCAGCTGCTTTCCCTGCGGCAGGTATCGGGCGGCGGCGGCCTGTGCGGCGTTGTCCACCAGCTTGTCGTCCTCGGCCGACACGATCACCACCGGCAGGGTGATCCTGCGCAGGCGGTCGGGTCGGGCCAGGACGGCCATGGCGCGGAAGGCGAAATCGAGCCAGCCCCAGGTCGGGGCTCCCAGCGCCAGGTCGGGGTGC
>NZ_JBIIGK010000192.1:0-4594 GCF_044236515.1 Phenylobacterium sp. | reverse complement strand
TGGACCTGATCACCGAGATCCGGGCGATCTACGACAACTACGGCTTCGACACCGAGATCCTCGCCGCCTCGATCCGCAGCCCGGGCCACGTGACCCAGGCGGCCATGGCCGGCGCCGACTGCGCGACCATTCCGCCGGAGGTCTTCCAGGCGCTCTTCAAGCACCCGTTAACCGAAAAGGGGCTTCAACAATTCCTCGCGGACTGGGCGAAGACGGGCCAGTCCATCCTCTAGAGGACGGGACGACATGGACGGGGCCGAAGCCAGAGCGGAACAGAGCACGCTGGAGGCCGAGGTCCGGTCCTACCTGCGCGAAAACCCGGCCCTGATCCGCGACGACGCAGCCCTGCTGGCGGAGCTCGGCCTGAAGGTCGCCGACAACGTCGTCGAGTTCGGCCACGCCGCCCTGGCGCGGGTGCACGCCGCCCACGAGCGCGAGGCCGACGCCCGCCGCCAGATCGAGGCGACCGCCCGCGACAACTACGCCGCCCAGGGCCAGACCCACGGGGCGGTCATCGACCTGCTGGAAAGCCGCAACCATGCCGACCTGGCGCGACGGGTCGACGACCTCGCCCAGCTGCGCTTCGGCCTGGCCGCCGGGGTGGTGGCGCTGGAGGGGCCCGAGAACACGCCGGCCGGCTGGCGGGCCCTGGCCGCGGGCCAGGTGGACATGATCCTCGGCGACCACGCCGCCCTGCACCGGATGGGCTTTGCGCCCACGGCGCTCGGCCTGTTCGGCGAGCGCGGCGAGGAGATCCGCTCGATGGCGCTGGTGCGCCTGGCGATCTGGGAGCCGGCGCGCCAGGGGGTGATCGCCTTCGGCTCGAACGACCCGGAGGGCTTCACCGCCGACATGGGGGCCGAGCTGGTCGCCTTCCTCGCCCGCGTCGTCGAGCGCACGGCCGAGCGGTGGCCGGTCCTCTGACCGCCGGCCAGGCTCGGGACGCGTTCCTCGAGCACCTGGACAAGGAGCGGCGGGCCTCGCCGCGGACGCTGGAGGCCTACGGTTTCGCGGTCCGGCGCTATCTCGATTTCCTGCAGCAGCACCGCGGCGAGGCGTTGAGCGCCGGCGATCTCGGCGGGGTGACGGCCGGCGAGGTGCGCGCCTGGCTCGCGCATCTGCGGGCCGGCGAGCGGCCGCTCTCGCCGCGCTCGCTGTCGCAGGCCTTGAGCGCCGTGCGCGCCTTCCACCGCTTCCTCGACCGCCGCCTGGACATCGCCAACGCCTCGATCTCCCTGGTGCGCGGGCCGCGGGTCAAGCCTGGCGCGCCGCGCCCCGTCAGCGAGGACCAGGCCCGCGGCCTGATGGCCGAGCCGGCGCTCGACCCCGACCGCGAGGACTGGGAGGCGGCCCGCGACCAGGCGGTCCTGACCCTGCTGTACGGCTGCGGCCTGCGGATCTCGGAAGCGCTGTCCCTGCGCCGCCGCGACGCGCCGCTGGGCGATAGCGTGCGGATCGTCGGCAAGGGGTCGAAGACGCGGATCGTGCCGGTGCTGCCGGCGGTGCGGGCGGCGGTCGACGACTACCTTGCGGCGGTTCCGTTCGCGCCGGGGCCGGACGAGCCGTTGTTCCGCGCCAAGCGCGGCGGGCCGCTATCGCCGCGCCATGTGCAGGCGACGGTGCAGGGCCTGCGCGGTCGGCTCGGCCTGCCCGACAGCGCGACGCCGCACGCCCTTCGGCACTCCTTTGCGACCCACCTGCTGGGGGCGGGGGCGGACCTGCGTTCGATTCAGGAATTGCTGGGCCACGCGTCGCCGTCGACCACCCAACGCTACACCGAGGTCGATGCGGCGGCGCTGCTGAGCGCCTACGCCAGCGCGCATCCGCGGGCGTGAAGAGCTAGCGCCGCGGAGCGGGGAAGCGGCCGTCGAACTGGACGTCGCGGCGGACGATGACCGGCGTGGAGCAGCCGTCAGGGCCGAGGCGCAAGACGGCGAGTTCGTGATTGGCCCTGGGCAGGTCGCCGAGCGACTGGATGCGCGGCTGCGGCGCGCGGCGGGCCACGGGCTGGGCCGCCCAGCGGCCGCAGTCCGGGCGGGCGACCAGAGGCGCATCGACCGGGACGGCGGACAGGGCGGCGGAGAGCAGAAGCGGGACCATTTGAAGGCTCCTTTTCGCGCCGCGAATTGTGGCCCCCGCCGCCGCCGCGGCCAAATTAACTTTCAGCCACGCACCAGCCGCAGCCAGTCGATGTCGGAGCCCGGGTCGCGGCCGCGCTCGGCGCAGGTGAACCCCTCGCGGGCGTAGAAGGCCTGGGCCCGGCGATTGGCGGCCTGGACCTTGAGCGAGAGCGGGCCGTCGGCGGCGCGGGCGACATGGTTCAGCAGCGCCTTGCCGACGCCGTGGCCGCGCTCGGTGACATAGAGCGAATGGAGGAAGTTCTGCGGTCGGTAGAAGCCGGCGACGCCGACCAGCCGCCCGGCCCGCTCGGCGAGGTAGATCTCCTCGTCACGGGCGGCGCGCAGGAAGTCTTCGCGACGATGGCGGTCGGCCGGCAGCCAGGTGAAGGTCTCGACCAGCACCCGCACATAGAGGTCGGCGCAGGCGGACAGGTCGTCCGCCCGTGCGCGCCTGATCGTCAGGCGTTCGGTCAGGCCTGCATCGTCCAACCTTCGACTCCCATGGCCGCCTGGCGCAGGGCTTCAGAGCGGGTCGGGTGCGGGTGGCAGGTGCGGGCGACGTCTTCCGACGCGGCGCGGAATTCCATGGCCACCGCATATTCGCCGACCATCTCGCTGACCGACGGGCCGAACAGGTGGGCGCCGAGGATCTCGTCGGTGGCGGCGTCGGCCAGCACCTTCACGAAGCCCTCGGTCTCGTGGTTGATCTTCGCCCGGCTGTTGGCGAGGAACGGGAACTTGCCGACCTTGTAGGCGCGGCCCTCGGCCTTCAGCTCCTCTTCGGTCTTGCCGACCCAGGCGACTTCCGGCGCGGTGTATACCACCGAGGGGATGATCCCGTAGTTCACGTGGCCAGCCTTGCCGGCGATGGCCTCGATGCAGGCGACCGCCTCTTCCTCGGCCTTGTGGGCCAGCATCGGCCCGAGGGTCACGTCGCCGATCGCCCAGACTCCGGGGGCGGACGTCTTCCAGTGGTCGGCGGCGATGAAGCCGCGCTTGTCGGTCTCGATGCCGACGGTCTCGAGGCCGAGGCCCTCGGTGAACGGGCGGCGGCCGATGGCCAGCAGCACATAGTCGGCCTCGATCGTCTCCGCCGCGCCGCCGGCGACCGGCTCCATGGTCAGGGCGACGCCGCCCTTGCCCGCCTTGCCGCCGGTGACCTTCATGCCGAGGCGGAATTCCATGCCCTGTTTGGCGAGCGCCTTCTGGAACGCCTTGGCGACCTCGCCGTCCATGCCGGGCGTGATGCGGTCGAGGAACTCGACCACCGTGACCTTCGCGCCAAGACGGCGCCACACCGAGCCGAGCTCAAGGCCGATGATGCCGGCGCCGATCACCACCAGATGCTTCGGCACCTGCGGCAAAGCGAGGGCGCCGGTGGAATCGAGGACGCGGTCGTTGTCGACGGTGACGCCAGGCAGGCCGGCCGGCTCGGAGCCGGTGGCGATGACGATGTTCTGCGCCTCGAGCGTGGTGACGGCGCCGTCGGCGGCGGTCACCTCGACCTTGCCGGCCCCGGCGATGCGGCCGCGGCCTTTCACCCAATCGACCTTGTTCTTCTTGAACAGGAACTCGATACCCTTGGTCAGTTGGCCGACGCTGTCGGCCTTTTGCTTCTGCATCTGCGGCAGGTTGAGCTTGGGCTTCACCTCGATGCCGAGGGTCGCGAACTCGGTGTTGGCCGCCTCGTAGAGCTCGGAGGCGTGCAGCAGGGCCTTGGACGGCATGCAGCCGACGTTGAGGCAGGTGCCGCCCAGGGTCTCGCGCATCTCGACGACGGCGGCCTTGAGGCCGAGCTGGCCGGCCCGGATCGCGGCGTTGTAGCCGCCGGGACCGCCCCCGATGATGACGACGTCGTACTGGGCCATGGGGTTCGTCCTCGAAGGGCTAGACTTTACGCGAGACCTCGCCCTCTCCCTACCCTCTCCCGCTTCGCTGCGCGGGGGCGAGGAGGAACGCGGCGCGGCCGGCTCCTCTCCCCCGAACCGAGGGAGAGGATAAAGCAGAGGGGTTAACTCAGACGTCGAGCAGCAGGCGCTGCGGGTCTTCGATGGCCTCTTTGACCTGGACCAAGAAGCTGACCGCGCCCTTGCCGTCGACGATGCGGTGATCGTAGCTCAGCGCCAGGTACATCATCGGCCGGATGACGATCTGGCCGTTCACGACGACCGGACGCTCCTGGATCTTGTGCATGCCGAGGATGCCCGACTGCGGGGCGTTGAGGATCGGCGTCGACATCAGGGAGCCGTAGACCCCGCCGTTCGAGATCGTGAAGGTGCCGCCCTGCAGGTCCTCGAGGGCGAGCTGGCCGTCGCGAGCCTTCTTGCCGAGGTCGCCGATGGTCTTTTCGATCTCGGCCAGGCTCATGGCGTCGGCGTCGCGGACGACCGGCGTCACCAGACCCTTCTCGGTGCCGACGGCGACCGAGATGTCGTAGTGGTTCTTGTAGATGATGTCCTGGCCGTCGATCTCGG
>NZ_JBIIGK010000191.1:0-4612 GCF_044236515.1 Phenylobacterium sp. | reverse complement strand
GCCGCACGGCCCTCCTCGACGATGTAGGAGAGGATCGGCCGGTCGACGACGTTCAGCAGGTTCTTCGGTGTCGTCTTCGCCCCCGGCAGCACCCGGGTCCCCAGGCCGGCGACGGGCAGCACGGCCTTGCGCACGCGTTTGGTCATCAGTCCCCCACGACATCAGTCACTGGTTAAGCTTCGCCATCCGGCAGGCGCCAAACGCGCGACGGGCGTTTCCGATCCCCCGTTCGGCGACTAGAGGAGCCGGCGGCGGAAATCCACAGCTCGCTGCGACGAAATCACCCGCCAAGCTTCGGATCACGATTTCGGCACGACACAAAGGCGTGTAAGCTCAAAGGCCTGTCGGGGGACAGACTTCAGGGAAGCCATCATGAACCTGCGTATCCTGACCGCCGCCGCCCTCGTGGCCGCCGGCCTCACCGCCTGCCAGCAAAAGACCGAAGAAGCCCCGGCGACCGGCACCGCCGCCGACGCCTCCGCCATGGCGCCGGCTCCGGCGCCGACCGACCCGGCCGCGACCGGCGCGGCCGCCGACACCTCCGCGATGGGCACGGCCACCACCACCGACCCGGCCGCCGCCGGCGCCACCGGCTCCATGGGGGCCTCGGGCTCGATGGGCGCGAGCGGCTCGACGGGCGCGACGGGGACCACCGGCGCGACGGGCACGACCGGGACCACCGGCACGACCGGCACCTCCGGCTCGGCCACGCCGTAAGCTTCGGACCTCAGTCCGGCGAGACGGCCGCCCCTCGGGGCGGCCGTTTTTCGTTTGCGCTATTCGACCGTGACGGACTTGGCGAGGTTGCGCGGCTGATCGACGTCGGCGCCCTTCTGGACGGCCACGTGATAGGCGAGCAATTGTACCGGCGCCGACAGCACAAGCGGGGCGATCAGCGGGTCGCAGCGCGGCGCGGTCACCACTACGCGGGCCCCGGCCGGCGCGTACCGCTCGCCCTCCGGATCGGTGATGAAGATCACCTGTCCGCCTCGCGCCATCACCTCCTGCATGTTCGACGCCGACTTCTCGAAATAGCTGTCGAAGGGCGCGAGGATGACGATCGGCGTCTGCTCGTCGACGAGTGCGATCGGGCCGTGCTTCAGCTCGCCGGCGGCATAGCCTTCGGCGTGGATGTAGCTGATTTCCTTGAGCTTCAGGGCGCCTTCCAGAGCCAGCGGATACATCGGCCCACGGCCGAGGTAGAGCACGTCGCGCGCCTTGGCGACCTCCTGGGCGATGCTGCGGACGGCATCCTCGAGCTTGATGGATTCGGCGATCAGCCGAGGCGCTTCCAGCAGCACGCGGACCAGCCGCTGCTCCTCGGCCTCGTCGATCCGGCCGCGGGCCCGGGCGGCGGCGATCGCGACGGCCGTCAGGACGCTGACCTGGGCGGTGAAGGCCTTGGTCGAGGCGACGCCGATCTCCGGCCCGCAGTGGATCGGCCAGACCACGTCGACCTCGCGGGCCATGGTCGATTCCGTCGCGTTGACCACCGCGGCCGTGGTCATGCCCTTGCCCTGGCAGAAGCGCAGGGCCGCCAGGGTGTCGGCGGTCTCCCCGGACTGGCTCATGGCGATGGCCAGGGCGTCCTTGCGCAGCGCCGGCTGGCGGTAGCGGAACTCCGAGGCGATCTCGACGTCGACGGGCAGATCGGCGAGCTGCTCGATCAGATATTTGCCCATCAAGCCGGCGATGTAGGAGGTGCCGCAGGCGACGATCTGGATCCGCTCCATCGCGACCCAGTCGATGTCGCCGGAGACGGTCGTGCGCGCCTCGATCGGGTCCACGTAGGCGGAGATGGTGTGCTGGCATCCCTCCGGCTGGTCGTGGATCTCCTTCTCCATGAAGTGGCGGTAGTTGCCCTTCTCGACCAAGGCGGCCGATGCCGCCACCTGGCGGATCGATCGTTCGACCGCCTCGCCGGTCTCGTCGAAGATCCGCGCCCCGTCATGGTCGACGACCACGTAGTCGCCTTCCTCGAGATAGGTGATGCGGTTGGTGAACGGGCCGACGGCCAGGGCGTCCGAGCCGATGAACATCTCGCCGTCGCCGTAGCCGACGACCAGCGGGCTGCCGCGGCGGGCGCCCATCAGCAACGCGTCCTGGCCCTCGATCAACACGGCCAGGGCGTAGGCGCCGGTCAGCTGGTCGAGCGTCGCCTTCAGGGCGTCCAGCGGCGGGCGGCTGGCCAGTTCGGCATCGAGCAGGTGGGCGATGACCTCGGTGTCGGTCTCGCTCTCGAAGGTCCGGCCCTTGGCCTGCAGCGCCTCGCGCAGCTCGGCGTAGTTCTCAATGATGCCGTTGTGCACCAGGGTGACGCGCCCAGCCTTGTGCGGGTGAGCGTTGCGCTCCGACGGTGCGCCGTGCGTGGCCCATCGGGTGTGGCCGATGCCGATCTGGGCGTTGAGCGGCTCGGCGGCAAGCACCTCCTCGAGCGCCTTGATCTTGCCCTTGGCGCGGCGGCGTTCGAGCCGGCCGTCAACGACGCCGGCGATCCCGGCGGAGTCATAGCCGCGGTACTCCAGGCGCTTTAGGCTCTCGATCAGCCGACCTTCGACCGGGCCGCGACCGACAATGCCGATGATGCCGCACATGGAGCAGGATTCCCTCGAAATGGCAGAAAGAGCGGAGAGCCTCTAACGCCGCGCCTTTAGCATCGGCTAAGCTCGTCGCCACTAAATCAGAGTTTCGGATCGTTTCGAGGCCATTCATGAGCAAACGCGCCTACTTCGGCACCGACGGTATCCGTGGCCAGGCCAACCGGCACCCGATGACAGCCGAGGTCGCCCTCAGGGTCGGCATGGCGGCGGGCAAGCTTTTCATGTCCAAGGACGACCGTCGCCACCTGGTGGTGATCGGCAAGGACACACGGCTGTCCGGCTACATGATCGAGCCGGCCCTGGTCGCCGGCTTCACCAGCGTCGGCATGGACGTGCGCCTGCTGGGGCCCCTGCCGACGCCGGGCGTCGCCATGATGACCCGCTCGCTGCGTGCCGACCTGGGCGTGATGATCTCGGCCTCGCACAACCACTACGCCGACAACGGGATCAAGCTGTTCGGGCCGGACGGCTACAAGCTCTCCGACGGCCGCGAGCTCGAGATCGAGGCGCTGATGGACGAGGGCCTGCAACAGGGCCTCGCCGCGCCGGGGGCGCTGGGTCGCGTGCAGCGCATCGACGACTGCCAGGCCCGCTACGTCGAGATCGCCAAGGCCTCGTTCCCCAAGGGCCTCAGCCTGTCCGGCATGCGGATCGTCGTCGATTGCGCCAACGGCGCCGCCTACAAGGTCGCTCCGACCGCGCTCTATGAGCTCGGCGCCGAGGTAATCCGCGTCGGGGTCGCGCCCGACGGCTTCAACATCAACGACGACTGCGGCTCGACCGCCCCCGGCGCCATGCAGCGGGCGGTCAAGGAATATCGCGCCGACATCGGCATCGCCCTCGACGGCGACGCCGATCGGCTGCTGATCTGCGATGAGAAGGGCGTGGTGGTCGACGGCGACCAGATCATGGCCCTGATCGCCGACCATTGGCTGCGCGGCGACAGGCTGGCCGGCGGCGGTGTAGTCGCGACCGTGATGTCGAACCTTGGGCTGGAGCGCTACCTCGCCGACCGGAAGCTGACGCTTGAGCGGACGCAGGTCGGCGATCGCTACGTCATGGCGCGGATGCGGGAAGGCGGCTTCAACCTCGGCGGCGAACAGTCCGGGCATATCATCCTTTCGGACCTGTCGACGACCGGCGACGGCCTGTTGGCGGCGCTGCAGGTGCTGGCGGTGCTGAAGGAGAGCGACACGCCGCTCAGCGCCCTGGCCCGCCAGTTCGAACCGGTGCCGCAGAAGCTGGAGAACGTCCGCTTCGCCGGCGGCAAGCCGCTGGAGAACGACAAGGTCAAGGCGGTGTTGGCCGACGCCGAGCAGCGGCTGAACGGCTCCGGCCGGATCGTGGTCCGCGCCTCCGGCACCGAGCCCCTGATCCGCATCATGGCCGAGGGCGACGACGAGAGCCTGGTCAACCAGGTGGTCAAGGAGATCGCCGGGGCGGTGAAGAGCGCCGCCGCCTAGGGTAAACGAAACCTGTCCAATCCTTAATGGTTATGTCAGTCTCGGCTCGACTGCGCCGCTCGACCGGCGCAGCGCCATATACGGGTTGGAGGAAACATGCGGCGTGGGTTCGCCTTTGGCGCGCCGGCTGGACCGGCGGGTCAGTGCGCCGGCTCCCTGGCGTGCATCGGTTTCGTCGTCGCCTTGGCCGTGGCTTTCTGGGCGGGCGCGGTCTGGCTAGGCCAGGCGCTGATTCACTTCGCGACCTTCGGGTTCTAGGGCTCAGCGCCGCCCGATGCTCGCGTAGGTGAAGCCGCGGGCCTTCATGTCCGCGGGCTTGTAGATATTGCGCAGGTCGACCAGCACGGGTTTGCGCATCAGCAGCTTGATGCGGTCAAGGTCGAGCGCCCGGAACTGGTCCCACTCGGTGATGATCACCAGCACATCGGCGCTGTCGGCGACGGCGTAGGGCTCGTCCTTGAACTCGACCCCCTCCAGCATGTGCCGGGCCTCGCCCATCCCCTCGGGGTCGAAAGCCTGCACACGGGCCCCGCGGGCGATCAGCGCCGG
>NZ_JBIIGK010000190.1:0-4630 GCF_044236515.1 Phenylobacterium sp. | reverse complement strand
GCCCGTTCTTCCGCCGCCGCAAGGTGTGCCCGTTCTCCGGCGCCAACGCCCCGAAGATCGACTACAAGGACGTCAAGCTCCTGCAGCGCTACGTTTCGGAGCGCGGCAAGATCGTGCCGTCGCGGATCACCGCGGTGTCGGCCAAGAAGCAGCGTGAACTGGCCAAGGCCATCAAGCGCGCCCGTTTCCTGGCCCTGCTCCCCTACGTCGTGAAGTAAGGGAGACCAGGCACATGAAAGTCATCCTGCTCGAACGCGTCGAAGGCCGTGGCGCCCTCGGCGACGTCATCACCGTCAAGGACGGTTACGCCCGCAACTACCTCCTGCCGCGCTCCAAGGCGCTGCGGGCCAACGCGGCCAACCTGAAGATCTTCGAAGGCCAGCGCGCCGAGATCGAAGCCCGCAACGCCAAGGCCAAGGCCGCGGCGGAGAAGTCGGGTGAAGGCCTCGACGGCACGTCCTACATCCTGATCCGTCAGGCGGGCGAAAGCGGCCAGCTCTACGGTTCGGTGGCCGGCCGCGACGTGGCCGACGCCGTCAACGCCGAGGGCGGCGTGAAGGTCGAGCGCTCGATGGTCGTGCTGGACAAGCCGATCAAGACGCTGGGCGTCCACGAAGTGAAGGTTCGCCTGCACTCGGAAGTCACCGTGACGGTCACGCTCAACATCGCCCGCAGCCAGGACGAAGCCGAGCGCCAGGCGCGGGGCGAGAACGTCATCGACTCGCAGTTCGAAGAAGAGCGCCTGGCGGCCGAAGAGGCTGCCGCCGACCTTCTCGAAGGCGGCGCGGGCCAGGCGGCTTCGGAATACACCGAAGCCTGACCGGCCTTCGATCGATAAAGACAGGATGCGGCGCGGAGAGCGATCTCCGCGCCGTTTTCTTTTGGGATTCAGTCGCGTTCGTAGAGCCGGCGCAGGATCGCGGGGGCGAGCCCCGGCAGATCCTCGGAGATGAGGCCGGGGCCGTGCAGATCGGCCGCTTCGCAGTGGATCCAGGCGGCGGCGCAAGCCGCCTCGAAGCTCTCCATGCCCTGGGCCACCAGGCCGGCGACGAAGCCGGCCAGGACGTCGCCGGATCCGGCGGTGGCCAGCCAGGGCGTGCCATTGAGGTTGACCGCCGCGCGGCCGTCGGGCGCGGCGATGACGGTGTCCGGACCCTTCAGCACCACCACCGCCCCGGCTCGTTCGGCGGCCTTGCGCGCCGCCGTGATCCGCTGGGGTGAGCCGGCCAGAAGGCCGGGGAACAGCCGCTCGAACTCGCCGGGATGCGGGGTCAGCACGTCGTCGCGGTCGAGGACCGAGAACAGCTCCTCCGGATCGTCCTTGAAGACGGTGATGGCGTCGGCGTCGAGCACCAGGGCGGCGCCGGTGCGGGCGAGCGCCAGGACGTTGAGCAAGGTTGTGTCGGTGACCCCCGCGGCCGGGCCGATGACCGCGGCGTCGACCTGGGTGGCGGCCTCCTCGAGCTCGGCGTCGCTGTCGAACGGGCGCAGCATCACCGCCTCCAGATGGGCGGCGTTGGCGGCGACGGCGTCGGGCGGCGAATAGATGGTGACGACGCCGCAGCCGATGCGCAGCGCCCCGCGGGCCGCCAGCCGGGCCGCACCGGTGCTCCAGGCCTCCCCGCTGACGACGATGGCGCGGCCGCGGGCGTGCTTGTGGGCGGCGGTCTCGGGCCAGGGGAAGCGATCCAGCCAGATCTCCGGATCGTTCTCGAACAGGCGTCCGTCGGCCAGCCTCAGGCCGATGTCGGCGACCACCACCTCGCCGCAGAGATCACGGCCGGGTTCGAGGACGTGGGCAGGCTTGCGCGCCTGGAAGGTGACCGTCAGGCCGGCGCAGAACGCGCTTTCGCCAAGCGGCCGGCCGCTGTCGCCGGACAGGCCGCTGGGCACGTCGATGGCGACGACCTTTCCGCGGCGGGGCGCGCTCAGCTTGGCGAGACGCTGGGCCTCGCCCTCGAGCGGCCTGGACAGGCCGGCGCCGAACAGGGCGTCGACCCACAGGCTGGCCGAGCGGCCGGCCTCGCCCAGGGGGTGGGTCTCGCCGGACCAACCGGCCGCGGCGGCGACGGCGGCGTCGCCGGCCGGCGCCGCCAGGCGTTCGACCCAGACGTCCCAGCCGCGCGCCTTGAGCAGCCGCGCCACGACATAGCCGTCGCCGCCGTTATTGCCCGGCCCGGCGAGCACGGCGGTGGCCTGGGGCGGGTAGCGCGCGCAGATGGCGTCGGCGACGGCCAGGCCGGCGCGCTCCATCAGGGTCGAGGTGGCGACACCGGCCGCGGCGGCGGCCGCGTCGGCGGCGGCCATTTCACCGACGGTCAGGATCAGCTTTCCGGCCACGCCGAGCTCCCTCAGAGGACCGTGGTCACGGCTTCATCGCCGCGCGCGAGCAAGGTCAGACCGCCCTCGTCGATCCCAAGCGTCGTCACCGAGGCGTGGTCCGGCCGAAAGCCGACGACACGGGGATCGTCCAGCAGACGCGAAACGACGGCGTTGATCGCCACGAAATGACTGAAGACAGCGGCGCCCTCCCGTCCCTGAAGCGCGGCGACCACGGCCTCACGCCAGGCGCCGTAGTCCCGGTCGCCCTCGATCTGGTCCCAGTTCCCCTGAAAGGCGCGCTGCAGCCAGGGGCGACGCTGGTCGGCGGCCAGGGCGGTCGGGGTCGGAATCTCGCCGACGCCGGGATCAATCTCGATTTCCAGGTCCAGCGCCGCCGCTGTCGGCGCCGCGGTTTCGCGGCAGCGGCGCAGGGGCGAGCTGACGACCCGGGTCGGGCGCTCGCCCGGCGGCAGGGCGAGCAGGCGGTCGCGAACGGCCTCGGCCTGGGCCTGCCCAACGGAATCGAGGCCGGGATCGTCGTCCTCGCCCTGGCCCCAGGTCGAGGCCGGCCGGCCGTGTCGGATCAGGTAGATGCGGGGCATACGGGCACTCTATCGCGAAGTTTCGCGCAGCGTCTCGCCCACCGCGACGTGCGCCGCAATCTTCAGCAGCGGGCGAAAGCCCCCTCGATCGCCGATCCTCCATCGGGCCGCGAAACCGCCGCGCGCTGGGCGCAGATCGAGCCCCAACCCCGGCCTTCTGACCCGTGTTCGGCGACGGCAGGTCGAGATAGAGCCCGATCAGGCAGGTTCAGGGGGATTTCGCCGGTGTGCGGAAATTGATCGCCTGGCGCCTATTTCTTAGGCGCCAGGCCGATTTTCCGCCCGGAGGTCCGGGGGGCGTCGGCTGGCCGGTTGCGAGTCTGCGGCCCGGCGTGCTCCGTCCCTTTCGCATCGCGCGGGACCTCCGACACGCAAGCCGAGCCATGAAAAAGATCGAAGCCGTCATCAAACCCTTCAAGCTCGACGAGGTGAAGGAAGCGCTGCAGGAAATGGGCGTCCAGGGGATGACCGTCCTTGAAGCCAAGGGCTATGGCCGCCAGAAGGGCCAGACCGAGCTTTACCGCGGCGCCGAGTACGTCGTGGACTTCCTGCCCAAGATCAAGATCGAGGTGGTGGTCTCCGACGACCAGCTAGAACGGGCGGTCGAGGCGATCTCGAACGCCGCCCGCACCGGCCGGATCGGCGACGGCAAGATCTTCGTGTCCGAAATCATCGACGTCGTGCGCATTCGCACCGGCGAAAACGGCCCCGCCGCCGTCTGACCGACGGCCGCCCGACAACAACATCCTCGAGACCTAGCGACAAAGGTACCAAGACCATGGCCTCTCCGAGCGACATCCTGAACCAGATCAAGGAAAAGGACGTCAAATACGTCGACGTGCGCTTCACCGACGTGCGCGGGAAGATGCAACACGTGACCTTCGACATCGACCTGGTGGACGAAGAGTTCCTGACCGACGGCACCATGTTCGACGGCTCGTCGATCGCCGGCTGGAAGGCCATCAACGAGTCCGACATGAAGCTGCGTCCGGACCTGGACAGCGCCCACATCGACCCGTTCTACCAGCAGACCACGCTGGTGCTGTTCTGCGACGTGGTGAACCCCGACACCAACACGCCCTACAACCGCGACCCGCGCTCCATCGCAAAGGCGGCGCTGAACTACGTCAAGTCGGCCGGCGTGGGCGACACCGTGTACTTCGGCCCGGAAGCCGAATTCTTCATCTTCGACGACGTGCGCTGGAGCACCCAGGCGCACAACACCTTCTTCGCCTACGACTCGACCGAGCTGCCGGCCAACACCGGCAAGTCCTATGCCGAAGGCAACATGGGCCACCGCCCGGGCCCGAAGGGCGGCTACTTCCCGGTCAATCCGGTCGACAGCGGTCAGGACCTGCGCGGCGAAATGCTGGCCGTCATGGGCGAACTCGGCATGCAGCCGGAAAAGCACCACCACGAAGTCGCGCCGGCGCAGCACGAACTTGGCCTCAAGTTCTCCGACCTGCTGACCATGGCCGATCGGATGCAGCTCTATAAGTACGTGATCCACAACGTGGCGCACGCCTACGGCAAGACCGCCACCTTCATGGCCAAGCCGATGTACGGCGACAACGGCTCCGGCATGCACGTGCACCAGTCGATCTGGAAGGACGGCAAGCCGCTGTTCGCCGGCGACAAGTACGCGGGCCTGTCGGACATGTGCCTGTGGTACATCGGCGGCGTGATCAAGCACGCCAAGGCGATCA
>NZ_JBIIGK010000059.1:0-16986 GCF_044236515.1 Phenylobacterium sp. | reverse complement strand
GAGTACGGAATGCCCAGCAGCACCGGCCAGGCCACGACGACGAACGCGAGCCGCTATCTCCAGCAGCTCTGCAAGCACTGGTCCCACAGCCTGGCCGTGGAGTTCACGCCGCAGACGGGGCGCATCGTGTTCCCCAAGGACAACCGCGGGGCGAGCTGGCCCGCGGACGCTGTCGCCACCCTGACCGCGCACCCCGATCGTCTGGAATGCCGCCTCGACGCCAGCGTGGACGAGCAGCTGATCGGGATGCAGGGCGTCCTTCAGCGGCACCTCGACCGCTTCGCCTTCCGTGAGGCCCCGCTCGCGATCGCCTGGGGTCCGACTTCGCCCTGAGCCCAATCCGGGTTGCGCCGACATCTTTTGGTTGTGATCCGGATGGAACGCCGCGACAGCTAGGCTGGTTCGGGTCAAGATGATCCCGTGGATCGGGACCAACCCACGGGCGGGAGGCGACCGGGAATGTTGCTGGCGCTTGGAGCGGACCAGGTTTCTGGGCTGGCGCAGCGCCTCGGCGCCCAGGCGACGCCCGATCCCGGGCTGGAGAGGATCGCCAGCCTCGCCGCCGAGTTGTTCGACGCCTCCGCCGCTGCCGTCGCCGTGTTCGAAGGTGGCCGTCTCGTGCTGCGCGAAGGTGCGGAGATCGACGCGGCCTACGCGAGCGATGATCTGGCCAAAGCCCTGACCGCCGCCCGGCGGGCATTCGTCAGCGATTCCGACCTGCCCGTAGTTGGCAAGCGACTGATCGCCGCCGCGCCGATCCTCGGCGCCAGAGAGGCGGTGATCGGCGGGCTTCTGGTGCTGGGCGCAGGCGACGCGGCGCCGCCGGATCCGCAGGCCCTGGCGCGTCTCGACTTGCTTGCCGGGCTGGCGGGAGATCGGCTTCAGGCCGCGTTGGCGCCGGCATTGGCGGCGAGCCGCCTGCAGCTTCTGGATTTCGTTGAGCAGACGGTCGGTGCGGGGCACTGGTTCTACGAGGCGGGCAGCCGATCGGTGATCTGGTCGGAGGAGATGTACCGTCTCACCGGCATCGACCCCGGCGGGCCGCCGCCGGACCTTGAAACGGTGATCGGCCTCTATCCGCCTGAGGAACAACGGCGGTTCACCGCCTATATCGAGGACGCGCTGGCGCACGGTTCGGGCCTCGACAGCGTCGTGCCGCTAAACCGCCGGGATGGCGCGCTGCGCCACATGCACATCCGCTCGCGCGCCTTGAGAGACGCTGGCGGTGCGGTGATCGGTCTGTTCGGGGTGATGCAGGACGTCACCGAACAGCAGCTGCGGCTCAAGGCCGCCGAGAACAGCCGCGCCCGCTATCAGCTGCTGGCCGAGAACATGGCCGACGTCGTCACCCGCATCCGGATGGATGGGGCCAGCAGCTACATCTCTCCGGCCATCCAGGCCTTGATCGGCTACAAGCCGCGCGAGATGGCGGGCCAGCCGGCGCAGGCTTTCGTCTGGCCCGAAGACCGCGCCTTGCTGCTCGGGGCCTTCGCCCGCATGGCGCGGGGCGAGAGCGAGTTCACCCTGGAGCACCGCGCCAAGCACCGCGATGGGCGCCCCGTCTGGGTCGAGACCCGTTTCCAGCTGATCCGCGACGCCGAGGGCAAGCCGGTCGAGATGATCGCGGTGCTGCGGAACATCGACGAACGCAAGAAGGCGGAGAACGCCCACGCCGAATCCGAGGCCCGCTACAGTCTGATCGCCGAGAATGCGCGCGACATGATCTCGCGCACCCGTCTCGACGGGACCGTCCTCTACATGTCGCCCAGCGTGCGGGCGGTCGCCGGTTACGATCCGGCCGAGCTGATCGGCAACAGCATTGGACCGTACGTCCATCCCGATGATCTCGACGGACTGCGTAAAGTCTTTCAGGAGCTTGCCGACGGCGTGCGCGAGGGCGGCGAGCCGGTCCGCTACCGGGTCTGCCACAAGGACGGGCGGTGGATCTGGATCGAGGGCAACCCGACCCTGCTGCTGGATTCCGAGGGCAAGCCCTGCGAGTTCGTCGATGTCTCCCGGGACGTCACCGATCAGGTGGAGCTCGAACAGGAGTTGGTGGCCGCGCGCGACGCGGCCGACGCCGGGGCGCGGGCGAAGTCGGAGTTCCTGGCCAACATCAGCCACGAGCTGCGGACGCCCCTGACTGCGGTCATCGGGTTCGCGGGCATGCTGAGCATCCGCCCGGAGCTGGCCCCGGAATCGCGCCGGTTCGTCGAGCGCCTGCAGGTCGCCAGCCGGGCCCTGCTGTCGACGATCAACGACGTCCTCGACTTCTCGACCCTGGAATCGGGGCGCATGGAGCTGCGGATCGAGCCGACGGACCTGAGGGCGGTGGTCCAGGAGGTCCGGGAGGTCCTTGGCCAGCAAGCAGCCGAAAAAGGCCTCGCCCTGCAGGCCGATCTCGACGACCGCGTCCCTTCCACCCTGGCGCTCGATCGTGGCCGGGTGCGGCAGGTGCTGTTCAACCTGGTCGGCAACGCCGTGAAGTTCACGGCCGAAGGCCGGGTGGACGTCCGTCTGATGATGGACGGTCCGGGACGCGTCCGCGCCGAGGTCACCGACACCGGACCGGGCATCGCCGAGGGCGAGCGGCAGCGGCTGTTCCAGCGGTTCTCGCAGGTCGACGCCTCGGCGACACGCGCGCACGGCGGCACGGGGCTTGGCCTCGCTATCTGCAAGGGGTTGATCGAGGCGATGGGCGGCGAGATCGGCGTGTCGTCAGAGCCCGGCGTCGGCTCGACCTTCTGGTTCACCCTGCCGTTGCCCGAGGAATAGTGCGAGCCCAAGGCTTGGGTTATGGCTGTCGTCGCACATCGATCGGAGACGACATGATCCGCCTCGCTATCCTCGCCGCCGCCCTCACCGCCACCGCCGGCGCCGCCGCCGCCCAGACCCTGCATCCTCTGAAGATCTCGCCGGCCGAGGCTCGCGGCCCGGTGTTCGAGCGCAAGGAGGCCACCAAGGGCTCCCTGATCGACGGCACCCGCGACACCCACCATTTCCAGATGCTGCGCTCGCAGGATCGCGCCGCCACGGCGGGCGTCTTCAAGTCCGGCCCGGCACACGCCGAGTACGAAACCTATGGGGCCGACGAGTTCATGTATTTCCTGGAGGGCAGCGTGACGCTGACTTCCGCCGACGGCACGGTGACGAAGGCCGGCCCGGGCGACGCGGTGACCATTCCCAAGGAATGGAAGGGCCGCTGGGACACCGACGGCTACACCAAGTATTACGTCGTCTATACGCCGCGTAAGTAGGCGCCGCCTCAGCTCCGGCCGGGCGTGACGTTCCTCATCGAGGGGACGAAGGCGTCCGGGCGGACGCCGGGCTCCGGGCGGCCGTGGCGCCGCTCTACGTCTTTCTGCAGTTCCTTGGCGGCCATGCGGTGGCCGCGGAAGAAGGTGTCGATCGCCCAGCCGACCACCGGCACGGTGGACGAGGCGCTGTCGGCCAGCAGCCAACCGGCCATCCGGGTCAGCGTCGACCGCGACGCCCCGGCCTGGGCGGCCTCGTAGAGCAGCAGGCCCCCTGCCCCCAGCGAATAGACCGTGCCGGCGCCGGGAACCCAGGCCAGCACGCCGTCGATGCCGAGGCCCCAGGGGCCGATCCGCACGAGGCCATCTGACAGGCGCTTGATGCGGTCGGCGGACCGCCAGGCGCGGTGGGCACGCTCACGAGTGGGGACCGAGTCGCTCATACGCTGCCAAACGCCGGAAGACGGGCGCCGGGTTCCTAGCCCCACAATCCGGCGGGCGGCGGCTCGATCATCGAGCCCAGGATGGAGAGGCCAGGCTCGCGGTCCCTCGCCAGCAGCAGCGGGCCGTCGAGATCCACGAAGCGGGCGCCGGGCGTCAGCATCATCGCGGGCGCCATGGCCAGCGAGGTCCCGACCATGCAGCCGACCATCAGGTCCAGACCTCGGGCCCTGACGTCCTGGGCCAGAGCCAGGGCCTCCGTCAGGCCGCCGGCCTTATCGAGCTTGACGTTGACGCAGGTGTAGCGGGCCGCACAGGCCTCGAGGTCGGCGCGGGTATGCAGGCTTTCGTCGGCGCCCAGGGGGATGGGGCTCTCGTAGCCCTGAAGCACTGCGTCTTCGCCGACCGGCAGGGGCTGTTCCAGCATCTGGACGTCGAGCCGAACGAGCTCGGGCGCAAGGCGCTGGAGGTCTTCGAAGCTGAGGGACTCGTTGGCGTCGACGATCAGGCGGGTGCGCGGCGCGGCGGCGCGGACGGCCTCGACGGCGGCGAGGTCGTCCGCGCCGGCGATCTTCAACTTCAGCATCGGCCGGCGGGCGTTGGCGGTCGCCGCCTTGGCCATCGCGGCCGGCGCGGCGCGGCTCAGGGTGTAGCAGGTCTTCACCGGGCTCGGCGGCGGCCGGCCGACGAGATCCCAGGCGCGGACGCCGGCTTGCTTGGCTTCGAGATCCCAGAGGGCGCAGTCGATGGCGTTGCGGGCCGCGCCGGGCGGTGCGAGGCGCAGGAGCGCCTCACGATCGGCGCCGGCTTCGATGGCGGGTCGCAAGGCGTCGATCTGGGCCAGGACGCCCGGCACGTCTTCGCCGTAGCGAGCATAGGGAACGGCCTCGCCGTGTGCGTGATGCACGCCGTCGGTGATTTCGACCACGACGACGTGGGCCTGGCGCTTGGCGCCGCGGGCGATGACGAAGGCCTCGCGCAGAGGCCAGCGCTCGTCGCGGGCGACGAGGCGCCTCAGGCCATATCCCCGACGGCGGCGTCGAGCAGCAGGTAGGTCCGGCCGGCGTCGGCGGCGAGCAGGGAGCTCATCAGGAAGCCCTCCGGGTCGCGGACCACCGCGTCGTCGACCAGGGCCTGGTAGCGGCGCAGGTAGCTGGTGACGTCGGCGCGGAGGGCCTCGTCGGTGAACAGGCGGCGGACGATGCGGCGGGTGGCGGCGGGGGCGAGCTTCTTGACCACTTGCCGGGCGCCGTCGATGTCGCCGGTCTGGACGGCGGCGGCGACCTCGTCGATGCGTGGCTTGGGCAGCAGCTTTTCCGGGTCGATGCCCATGCCGGCGAGTTCCGAGGTGAGCCGGGCCTCGAGCTTCTCGGCGTCGCCGACGCCGCCGTCGACGGAGGCCAGGAGATCGGTCCAGGTCCAGCCTTCCGAGCCTTTGGCGGGGGCCGGCTTGGGCGGGACAGGACCGCCGGCCGCCTCGAAGACCTGGCTGAATTCGGCGTCGGTGGCGGTGGGGGCCAGCTTGAGCCGGGGGCGGAGGCCGAGCCGCTCGGCCAGCACCGCGCCGGGCGCGTCTTCAACCTGCGGTTGTTGATCGTCAATGTCGTCAACCGACGGCTCGGGCGCCGGCGGCGGTGCGGCCGCGCGGGTGCGGGCGCGGGGCGTCGGCTCGGCGCGAGGGATCGGCGGCGGCGGCGCGGCCGGCGCGGCCGCAGCCGTGCCCATCAGCCGGACGGCCTCGCTCAGCATCTCGAAGTTGCGGCGAACCCGGTCCTGGAAGGCGGCGTCGATGGCCTCGGCCTCCTCGGCCGTCCGGCGGGCCGCCTCCATCAGCTCGTCCATGCCCTGGGCGACCGTGGCGCGGACCTCCTCGGCCTGGCCGCGGGCGGTCTGCGGCAGGCGGCGGGCGCGCTCGTCGAGCTCGCCCAGCATGGTCTGCAACTCGCCAAGCGTGGCGCGGGCGGCGGCGGCCCCTTCGTCGAGCTTTCGGGCCGTCGCCTGGCCGGCCTGTTCCACCATCTGCGAGGACTGCTCGACCAGCGCCTTAGCTTCAGCCAGTCGGGCCTCGAACACCTGGTTGGCCTTCTGGCCGGCGCTGAACGCGGCCTCGGACAGCTGATCGACCTGATCGCGGGCCGCGGCGGCGTGACGGGCGGCGGCTTCGCGGGTCTCCTCGGCGGCGCGCGCCAGGGCGTCGATGGCGCCGCGGGTCTGGGTCTCGAGCTTAGCGCGTTGCTCGGCGGCGGCGGCGGAGACGGCCTCCAGCGATTGCAGCGTCGATTGCCCGAACTCCTCGCGTTCGGCCCGGGCGGTCTCGGCGAGGTCGCGGAACTGCTCGGCGGCGTCGGCCATGAGGGCCTTGAGCGTCTCGCTGCCGCGCAGCGCCCGCTCGCTCATCTCAGCGGCGGACAGCCGGGCCTGGGCGATGAACTCGCCGAGGCGCTCGGCGTGGCCGTCCGCATCGGCCGCGAAGGCCTGCTGGTCGGCGCGCAGGGCCTGCGACAGGGCCGACAGGGTCTCCCGGTGCTGGACGAGCCCGCCCTCGACGGCGCGAACCTGGTCGGCGACGCCGGAGCCGGCCGTCTCGAGCCGGGCGATGTGGCGATCGAGATCCTCGGCGGCGACGCGGGCGGCGTCGCCCACCTCGGCGGCGGCGGCGGTGACCGCCCCGGCGCGGGCGGCCAGCGAGGCCTCGGCGTCGCGCAGGCGAACGTCGGCGACCTCGGCCGCCTCGGTCAGGATGCGCGCCTGCTGGCCCAGCGCCTCGGTGGTCTTGGCGGCCTGGGCTTCCAGCGTTCCGGCAAGGTCGGCCTCGGCCGCCTTGAGACGGTCGCCAGCCGCGTCGGCGGCCTCGGCGACCCGGCGGACCTGTCCGGAGATGGTCTCGGCGACCTCCCCGGCCCGCGCGCTCAGCGTCTCGGCCAGCGCCCCGATCTCCGTGCGCTCCTGACCAAGCGCGCCCGTCAGCTCCTGGGCGGTGCGGACCGAGGCGCGGGTGGCGTCGGTGAGGCGCAGCGCCTCTTCGGCCATGGCCTGACGCAGCGCGAGCAGGGTTCCACGGGCTTGGTCGGCGGCGGCGCCCGCGGCGACGATCTCCTCTCGGACCGCCTGCACGACGTCGCCGGCACGCGCCGCGGCGCTCAGCGCCGGCGAGAGCATGTCCTCGGCCATCGCCTGGGTGCGGCGCGCCTCGGCGGCGAGCTTCTGGCCCTGGCGGACCATGTAGGCGACGCCCCATACGAGGGCCGCGGGCCCGACGGCCAGCAGGGCGAAGACCAGCAGCGCGAAGCCGTCGTCCTGCAGCGGCGCCACGCGGTTGCGATAGCCGACGGCGAAGGCGAGCGGCGCCAGCGCCCAGAGGCCCGAAACCACCGTTGCGACGAGATAGATCGGCCAGCCGGAGCTCGAGCGCGCGGACCGCAACGGCGGACGCGCCGATGCGAGGGCTTTCGGGGGGACGATCGGCTCAGGTTCGGGCAAGGCGCCGTCGGCCGCGGCTCGCGGCGCCTCGGCCGCCGGCGCAGGCTCCTGATCGTTCGACGCGCCGAAACTCGTCGGCGGCTGGCGCCTGCGGATCTTCATGCGCGCTAACCCCTTCCCTGCGCCAAGCGCAAAGGCCGGCGGCGAAAAGGATTACCTCTCCGCAGGGCGGACGCAAACAGGCGCGGCGGGAAAGCTGGGGGGTAGAAGGTCGCGGGCTCAGGCGCGGACGACGGCGGTGCGCTGCGGCGCGCGAACCGGCTCGGGGCAGTCGACGGCCTTTTCCGCACGGGTTTTGCGCGGCAGGCGGGCGACAACGCGTTCGGCCTGCGGCTGCGGCCGCTCAAGCTGGAGCGGTTCGACCGAGACGCCGAAGTGCGAGAAGGCGACCGCGGAGGAATGCATGACCATGGCGGCGACCACGTCCGTCAATGTCGTCACGAGAGCCTCCCTGCGTCGATGCGAGTCGTCCGACCGTCGTTATACGGAAAGCGTCGCCGTCCCGCGACAGTCCGCCACATGAAATTTTGGAAAGGTAAGGCGGGTCACGCCGCGTCACGGAACGCCGCCCCCTCAAGCGCCAGCAACCACTTCTTGCGCTGCAGACCGCCGCCGTAGCCGGTCAGGGAGCCGTTCGCGCCGATCACCCGGTGGCAGGGAACGACCACGGCGACGGGGTTGGCGCCATTGGCCAGGCCCACGGCGCGCATGGCGCTTGGCTTGCCGATCCGGGCGGCCAACCCCGCATAGCTGAGCGTCTCTCCCACCGGGATGGTGCACAGCGTCTCCCACACCTTGAGCTGGAAGTCGGTGCCGGCAGCCGTCCAGCGCACGGCGTCGAGCGCCGCCAAATCGCCGGCGAAATAGCGCTGGAACGCGTCACGCGCCGGAGAGACCCCGCTTTCGCGCCGTGCCGCCGGATAGCGGCGGGCGATCCAGCTCTGCATGCTGTCCTCGTAGTCGGTCCAGTTGAACGCCCGCAGGGCCCCGGTCTCGTCGGTAACCAGGAGGGCGGTTCCGATCGGGGTGGCGAGGCGGTCCAGGACCAGGCGTTCAGGCTGCGCGCTGGGCATCGGTCTTGATCCTTTCGTGGGGCGGGGCCGCGTCGGCGGCCCACAGGTGTTGCGCCGCATAGGCGCGCCAGGGGCGCCAGCCTTCGGCGATCAGCAGGAGTTCGCGAGGGGTCGGGCGCGGAACGCCGGCCGCCGCCGCATAGGCGCGGTGCAGCGCGACGTCGCCATGCGGAAAGGCGTCGGGCTCGCGCAGCTCCCGCAGGGCGATGTAGTGGGCGGTCCAGTCGCCGACGCCCGGCAGGCCGCGCAGCGCCGCGACGGCGCTGTCGAGGTCGGAGCGCGGCGAGAACACCGCAGGATCTTCGATCACCGTACGGGCCAGCGCCATCAGAGCCGCGCCGCGCGAGCGGGGCATGCCGAGCGCGGCGATATCCTGGCCGACCAGTTGATCGGGCGTTGGGAAGATGCGGGTGAGGCCAAGGCCGGCGGCCGCCGGATCGGCGACCGCTGCGCCGAACGCCTCAGTAAGACGGGCCGCGAGACGGCGGGCCGCCTCGACGGTGATTTGCTGGCCGAGGATCGCCCGCACCGCCAGTTCGAACCCATCCCAGGCGCCCGGGGCGCGCAGACCCGGCCGGGCGGCGACGAGCGGCGCAAGGGCCGGGTCCTGGGACAGCCGCTCGCCGATCAGCGCCGGGTCGGCCGCCAGGTCGAAGACGCGGCGAATGCGAGCGATCACCGCCGGTAGGGTCTGGATACGCGGCAGGCGGATCTCGGCGACCAGGAAATCGCCGTCGCCCGGCGTCACGACGACAAGCCCATGGCCGCCTTCCACCGCCAGCGTACGGGCATAGCGACGCGAGCTGACCGCCTCCACGCCTGGAATGGCCCGAGCGGCGAGGAAGCCGATCATCGCCGACCAGTCGTAGGGCGCGCGATACGGCAGCCGCACGGTGACGCCGCCGGCCGCCGAGGCCGCCTCCCCGCCGCGGGTGCGACGCAGGGCGCCCGGCGGGCGCGCGAACAGCTGCTGGAACGTCTCGTTGAAGCGGCGGACGCTGCCGAAGCCGGCGGCCAGGGCGACCTCGGCCATCGGCAGGCGGGTTTCGTGGATCAGCTGTTTGGCCAGCAGCACGCGTCGGGTCTGGGCCACCGCCACCGGCGAGGCCCCGAGATGCTGCTGGAACAGGCGGCGCAACTGCCGCTCGCCCAGGCCGAGGCGGCCAGCGAGGGCGTCGACATCGCCCTGGTCCAGGGCCCCGGCCTCGATCAGGGCGAGCGCCCGGCTGACGGTGTTGGAGGTGCCGCGCCAGGCGCCGAGGTCGGGGGACGACTCCGGTCGGCACCTGAGGCAGGGGCGGAAGCCGGCCTCCTGCGCCGCGGCGGCCGACGGGTAGAAGGTCATGTTCTGCGGCTTTGGCGTTCGCGCCGGGCAGACCGGCCGACAGTAGATGCCGGTGGTCCGCACGCCCGCGAAGATGCGGCCGTCGAAGCGCGGGTCCCGGGTCAGGAACGCTTGCCGGCAGGCCTGGAAGTCAAAATCCATGGCCGCAGGATGCGCGGCGGCGGCGGGGGTGTCTCGCGGTTTTCGGACATGAATGCCCGATGAACCCCCATTTCGGCGGCCGCAAACTAACGCAACACCCGCAGGGATATGAAATCCAGCCGACACGAGCAGGACAAACTAAGGCCAAGCTCGGTTGATCGGATCGGGCGCTGAGGTGTTTAAGGCGCCGCACGTGTCGTGTGCGGCGCATCGAGGAGAACAACGGGGTGATCGGAATGACGCGGGCCATCGGGATCTCGGCGAACGTCCACTGGCGCACGGCGCTTCTGGGATGCGCCGCCCTGTGCGCCCTTGGCGGACCGGCCGCGGCCCAGGCGCCGTCCCGTCCCGCGGCCCAGGCTCCGGCGCCCGTCGACGACCAGGACCCCTATGCCGATCCGGCCGAGCTCGACGAGCTCGTCGTCGTCGCCGCCCGGCAGCAGCGCGGCGCCGTGGTCGGGGACATTCCGCCTGAAATCCAGCTCGGCCCGCGGGAAATCCGGGCGCTGGGCGCGAGCTCGGTCGCCGAACTGCTCGACGCCCTGTCCCCGCAGACCGGCAGCGGCCGGGGCCGCGGCGGCGGCCGGCCGGTGATGCTGGTCAACGGCCAGCGGATCTCCAGCTTCGCCGAGGTTCGCGACCTGCCGCCCGAAGCGATCCAGCGCGTCGACATCCTGCCGGAGGAGGTCGCGCTGAAGTACGGCTATCCGGCCAACCAGCGCGTGGTGAACCTGGTGCTGCGCCGCCGCTTCCGCGCCCTGACAACCGAGGCCGGCGTGCGCGTGCCGACAGCCGGCGATCGCGAGAGCTTCGACGCCACGGCCAACGTCCTGCGCATCCAGGGCGACACGCGAGTTCAGATCGACGTCAAGGCGGCGCGCTCGACGCCGCTGCTGGAAAGCGAGCGGAACATCCTGCGCGCCGACGGCGCCGCGCCGTTCGCGCTCGGCGGCAACGTCACCGCGGCCGAGCTCGGCGCCCAGATCGATCCGGCGCTGAGCGCGGAGGCCGGGCGGCCGCTGACGGTGGTCGGCATCCCGGCCAACGGCCTGACGCTCGGCGCCTTCGCCGCCGCGCCGGTGTCGACGACGGACGAGGGCCGATATCGCAGCCTGCTGGGCGGATCCAACGAAGCGTCGCTGAACATGGTGCTGTCGCGGCCGATCGCCGAAGGGGTCGGCGCCACCGTCAATGCCCGGCTGGAGGCCAGCGAGACCCAGAGCCGCCTGGGCCTCGACGCGATCACCCTCGCTGCGCCGGCCGGCAATCCGTTCTCGCCCTTCGCCTCCGACGTGGCGGTGCAGCGGTTTTCCGGCCTCGATCCCCTCACCCGCACCAACGACGTGCTGAGCGGGCACCTGGGCATGGCGGTGAACGGCGCGCGGTCGGGCTGGCGCTGGGCGGTCACCGCCAACGCCGACCGGACGCACATCGAGACCCTGACCGAGCGCGGGCTCAACGTGTCGGCCCTGCAGGCGGCGATCGACGCCGGGCTGGCGAACCCGTTCGCCGCCTTCGCGCCGGACCTGGCGACGCCGCGGGCGCCGGACCAGGCCCGCTCCACGGTGACCTCCGCCGACGCCGAGGCGATGCTGAACGGTACGCTGTTCAAGCTGCCGGCGGGGGAGGCCACCACGACGCTGACCATCGGCGGCGAGACCCGGAACTTCGAAAGCTGGTCGCGGCGTCTCGGCGTCACGCGGACCGCCGATCTGTCGCGAAACATCGGACGGGTGCAGGCCAATTTCGACGCCCCGCTGACCCGCCGCGGCGAGTTCCTGGGCGCGATCGGCGACCTGTCGGCCAACGTCAACGTCGCGGCCGAGAAGCTGTCGGATTTCGGCGCCCTGACGACCCTGGGCGCCGGCCTCAACTGGTCGCCGATCGAGCGGCTGCGCTTCATCGCCTCCTTCACCGACGAGGAAGGGGCGCCGACCATCCAGCAGCTGGGCGACCCGGTCATCGACACCGAGAACGCCCGGGTGTTCGACTTCGTCACGGGAAAGACCGTGTTCGTGACGCGTCGCGAAGGCGGAAACCCCGACCTGCTCGCCGACAGCCGGCAGGTCCTGAAGCTCGGGGTCAATTTCAAGCCGCTGCGCGAGACCGACCTCACCTTCCGCGCGGACTATGTGCGCACGAAGATCCGCGACGTGATCGCCTCGTTCCCGGCGGCGACGGCGGAGATCCAAGCTGCGTTCCCGGAGCGTTTCTATACGGATGAAGCGACGGGCGAGCCGGTCTTCGATCTTCGCCCCGTGAACTTCGCGCGGCAGGATCTGGAAGAGGTCCGCTGGGGCTTCAACTATGTCCGGCGCCTCGGTCCGACCCGCCGACCCGGCCAGGGGCCAGGCGGCGCCGGGGGCGGGCGACCGAGAGCCGCCGATGATCCCGCCGCCCCGAACGCGGCCCGAGCCGGTCAGCCGCCGGGCGCACAGACGCCGGCAGGCGAGCCTCCGGCGGCCGAGGGCCAGAGGGCGGAGGGCCAGAGGGCCGAGGGCGGTCCTGGCGGCGGCTTCGGCGGCCGCGGTCCCGGCGGCTTCAGCGGCGGGGGCTTCGGCCGAGGGGGCTTCGGAGGCGGCGGCGCGCTGCAGCTGGCGCTGTTCCACACCGTGCGCCTGCAGAACGAGATCCTGATCCGCCCCGGCGTGGAGGTGCTCGACCTGCTGAACGGCTCGGCCGCCGGCGCCAACGGCGGCCAGCCGCGGCACGAGATCGAAGCGCAGGCCGGCGCGACGCGCAACGGGCTGGGCATCCGCCTCGTCGCCCGCTGGCAGAGCGGCACCGACGTGGTCGGCGCGCCGTTCGGCGGCCAGAACCTGACCTTCTCGGACCTGACGACCGTCAACGCCCGGCTGTTCGCCGACATCGGCCTGCAGCCCTGGGCGCGAGGAAAGCGTTGGCTTCGCGGCACGCGCGCCACCCTATCGGTGGATAACCTCTTCGACACCCGCATCCGGGTGCGCGACGCCAGCGGCGCGACGCCGATCAACTATCAGCCCGACCTGATCGATCCCCTGGGACGCACGGTGCGGGTAAGCCTGCGCAAGCTGTTCTTCTGAACCTTGTCAGGTAGTTGAACCGCAGGTGAACGGATCGCGCGGCGCCGGTTCAGATGGTCGCAGGCATGATGGTCCCACTGAGGAGACCGCCATGAAGAAAGCCCTTCTGATTACTGCCGCCGCCGCCATGACTCTGGCGGGCACGGTGGCCTCCGCCCAGCCCTACGGCTACGGCGGCTACAACGGTCGCGGCTATTACCGCGACTCCGACCGCGACGGCCGGCCGGATCATCGTGAATGGAACCGCGACCGCGACCGCGACGGCCGTCCCGACCAGTGGGACCGCCATGACAATCGCCGCGACCGCTATCGCCAGGGCTACCGCTCGGGCTACGGCTACGGCGGCGGCTACGGGGGCGGCTATGGCTACGGCTATTCGCCCTACTACGGCTCCAGCAGCTGGCGGGCCGGCCAGGTCTATCCGTACTACCGCGACCGCGGATACTACATCAGCGACTATCGCGCCTATCGGCTGCCGCCGCCCCGTCCGGGCTACCGCTACTACCGCTCGGACAACGGCGACGTGGTGATGGCGGCGATCGCCAGCGGCATCATCGGCATGATCATCGGTGGCGCCCTGAGCGACAACGACCACGGCCGGCACCGGTATCGGTACTAGCCGCACCTTCGAGGCCCCGCGGTTCGCCGCGGGGCCTTTTGCTTAGGCGTCGTCCGGCCGGGGCCGGAGAGCCAGCAGCGCCAGGAAGCTGACGAGCGCGGCGCCGCTGAGATAGAGGCCGACGAGGCCGAGGCCGCCGCGCTCGGCGAGCCACTGGGCGGCCATCGGGGTCAGCCCGCCGCCGATGATGCCGCCGACATTGAAGGTCACCGAGGCGCCGGTGTAGCGCACCCGCGCCGGGAACAGGCTGGGCAGGAAGGCGCCGAGCGGCCCGTAGACCAGGCCCATCATCACCAGGCCGAGCGCCAGGAAGGCCCAGATCAGCGCCAGCGAGCCTGCGCCCATCATCGGCCCGAGGGCGAACCCCGTCAGCACGGTGAGCAGGCAGCCGGCCATCAGCACGCGGCGCGGCGAGGCGGCGTCGGACCAGTAGCCGGCGGCGATGATGCCGGCGGCCATGAAGCCGATGGCGCCGAGCTGCACCGCCAGGAAGGTCTCGCGGCTGTAGCCCAGCCGCGTCGTGCCATAGCCGAGGGCGAAGGCGGTGGTGATGTAGAAGACCGCGAAACAGGCGACGACGGCGAAGACGCCGCCGAAGGTCGCCAGGGCGTGGCGGCGGAAGAGCTCGGCCAGGGGGACCTTGGCCGGCGGCTCGGCCTTGAGAGCCGCCGCAAAGGCCGGGGTTTCGGTGAGCTTCAGCCGCACCCAGAGGCCGACGCCGACGAGGATGACGCTGGCCAGGAACGGCAGCCGCCAGCCCCAGGCCTCGAACTGGTCCGGCGTCAGGGTGACGCCGAGCAGCAGGAAGAGGCCGTTGGCCGCCAGGAAGCCGACCGGAGCGCCGAGCTGGGGGAACATGCCGAACCGCGCCCGCCAGCCGGGCGGCGCGTTCTCGACCGCCAGCAGGGCCGCGCCGCCCCACTCGCCGCCCAGCCCGAAACCCTGGCCGAAGCGCAGGACGCAGAGCAGGAACGGCGCCAGCCATCCGGCCATCTGGTAGGTCGGCAGGAAGGCGATGGCGACGGTCGAGCCGCCCATCAGCAGCAGCGAGGCGACGAGGGTCGACTTGCGGCCGATCCGGTCGCCGAAATGGCCGAACACGCTGGCCCCGAGCGGCCGGGCGAAGAAGGCCAGGGCGAAGGTCGCGTAGGCGCTCATCAGCTGGGCCGACGGCGAGGCCGGCGGGAAGAACAGCTTGCCGAACACCAGCGAGGCGGCCGTGGCGTAGATATAGAAGTCGTAGAACTCGACCGCCGTGCCCACCAGGCTCGCGGTCAGAATGCGCCGGTGCGACGCGCCCTCGGCAGTTGCCATCGCCTTGTTCCCCCGTCTCGACCCTCGACGCGATACAGGAGCCGGCGCGCCGAGGCCACCGGGGTCAGTCGCGGGCGGGCTCGGCGGCGGCGATGTCTGCGGCCGGCTCGGCGGCGGGCGGCGGCGCGGGCGCCGGACGGCCGGGCGGGATCACCTGCACCGGCACGCGCTTGACCCCGAGGTCCATGACCGTGCGCCACATCTCGGTCGGCGCGCCGCCGCCGGTGATGCGCGGCAGGGGGGCGTTGTCGTCGCGGCCTATCCAGGCGCAGGCCGCCAGGCCGCCGGTGTAGCCGCAGAACCAGGCGTCGCGATAATCCGAGGTGGTGCCGGTCTTGCCGGCGATGTCGTAGCCGGCAAGTGCGGCGCGCGCCCCCGTCCCGCTGGTCACCACGGCCCGCAGCACGCGGTTGAGATGGGACAGCGCCGGATTGGCGACGACGGGCGTCCAGCTCGGGGCCTTGCGCTGGTAGATCACCCGGCCGGCGGCCGTGCGGATGCGCTCGATGCCATAGGGCTGCACCCGGCTGCCGCCGTTCGAGAACACCGCGTAGGCCTGGGTCAGCTCCAGCGGCGTGACCTGGGTGGTGCCGAGCGCCATGGCCGGATCGGTGTTGACGGGCGAGGCGATGCCCAGCCGCTTGGCCGTCGCCGCGACGGCCGGCCGGCCGACCGCGTCGGCAAGCTCGGCCGCCACCGTGTTGACCGAGGACGCGACCGCCCGCTCGAGGGTGATCGGGCCGAGGAAGCCGTCGTCGTAGTTGCGCGGGCTCCAGTTGCCGATGGTGATCGGCTGATCGACGACGGGCGCGTCGGGCGTCCAGCCGGCCTCGAGGGCGGTCAGGTAGACGATCGGCTTCCAGGCGGACCCCGCCTGCCGCTGGGCGCGGGCGGCGCGGTTGTAGGGCGCCCTGGCGTAGTCCGTGCCGCCGACCATCGCCCGCACCCGGCCCGCGCCGTCGATCGCGACGAGGGCGGCCTGCGCCGCGGGCGCCCGGGCGGCCACCGTCCGGCGGGCGGCGTCGGCGGCGGCTCGCTCCAGGGGGCCGTCGAGGGTGGTCTCGACGATCAGATCCTGGGTCGGACGTCCGGCGAGGCGGCGCAGGTCGGCGTCCAGCCAGTCGAGGAAATAGGGCGCGCCGGCGTTCGGCGGCGTCGTCCACACCCGCGGCTTCGAGGCCAGCGCCTTGGCCCGGTCGGCCGGCGAGATGGCGCCGGTCTCGACCATGGCGTCGAGCACCAGGCGCGCGCGTTCGCGGTTGCGCTCGGGCTGTTCGACGGGGTGGTAGTTGACGGGGGATTTCGGCACGCCGGCCAGCATGGCCGCTTCCATCAGCGTCAGCTTGGCGGCCGGCTTGTTGAAGTAGCGGCGAGCCGCGGCCTCGAGGCCATAGGCGCCGGCGCCGAAGTTGATGCGGCTGAGGTAGAGGCCGAGGATCTGGCGCTTGGTGTAGGTCCGCTCGAGCTGCATGGCGTAGACGAGCTCCGTCGCCTTGCGCTCCACGGTGCGGTCCTGGCTGAGATAGAGCAGGCGCGCGACCTGCTGGGTGATGGTCGAGGCGCCCTGGGTGGCCCGCCCCTCCCCCGCCGCCACGGCGATGGCCCGGGCGATGCCGCGCGGATCGAAACCGGTGTGCTCGTAGAAGCGGCGGTCCTCGATGGCGACGAAGGCGGCCGGCACGTGCGGCGGCAGTCTGGCGACGTCGATGGCCGGACCGAAGGCTCCGCCGCGGACGCCGATGACCTCGCCGTTGCGGTCGAGGAAGGTGATCTGCGGATCCCGCCGGATCGGCGGCAAGGCCGGCAGCTCCGGCGCAGCGATGGTCGGCCCCGCGGCGAACACCGCCGCCGAGGCGAATAGGCCCAGCACGAAAGACAGCTCCTTGACCGGCCCCCGCCGACACCGGGGTTTTGTCGCGCCGGGCGGTCCGGCGGACAAGATAATTCGCGGTAATGTGCGGGCCGGAAAACAAAAAGGCTCCCGAAACGGGAGCCTTCTCGGTGTCCAGACTGGACAATCTTGGGTGCGGGGACAGGATTTGAACCTGTGACCTTCAGGTTATGAGCCTGACGAGCTACCGGGCTGCTCCACCCCGCGGCAAAGCGGTATCGGATCGGAATTGAAGGGTGATTGGACCACACATCCGTTTGGTAGACCTGGCGGCGACCTACTCTCCCGCGCCTTAAGACGAAGTACCATCGGCCCAAAGGGGCTTAACGACCGAGTTCGGAATGGGATCGAGTGGGGACCCCCCGG
>NZ_JBIIGK010000189.1:0-4683 GCF_044236515.1 Phenylobacterium sp. | reverse complement strand
GCGACGCCGGGCGGCGTGGTCAACGGACCCGCTCAGCCGGCGCCTTAAGCCCCGGCGGCTGGACGCGGCAGGCGCCGGCCGGTATCGCGACGCCTTCGCGCGTGGAGCTATGCCGCTTGAGCCCCGATCCGGCCTTCGTCGTCTATGGACAGCCGCCCGCCGCGCTGGCGGCCTGGCCGCACGGCGCGGTGCAGACCTCGCCGCTGGCGCCGGGCTCCGCGCCGCTAAGCGAGATGGCGGCCGAGAGCCTGGACGGGGCGGTGGTCGCCGCGCCGCCAGGGACCCTGGAGCGGCGCTATGTCCTGGCCCTGGCGCTGCGAGCCCTGAAGCCGGGCGGGCGCCTTACCGCTCTTGCGCCCAAGGACAAGGGCGGCTCGCGGCTCGGCAAGGAGCTGGCGGCGTTCGGCTGCGCCGTCGACGAGATGGGCCAGAAGCATCAGCGGATATGCCGGACCGTGCGGCCGGCGTCGGTCGCCGACCTGGACGAGGCCATCGAAGCCGGCCGGCCGCGCCTGTCCGAGACGCTGGGGCTGTGGACCCAACCCGGGGTGTTCAGCTGGGACCGGCCGGACCCCGGCAGCCTGCTGCTGATCCAGACCCTGCCGCCGCTTTCGGGCCGCGGCGCCGACCTGGGCGCCGGCCTTGGCCTGCTGTCGCGTGCGGTGCTGGTCAGTCCGGGAGTCACCGAGCTGGCCCTGGTCGAGCTCGACGGCCGGGCCTTCGAATGCGCCAAGCGCAACGTGGTCGACCCACGCGTCGCCTTCCACTGGCAGGACGCCCGTACGGGCCCGGAGCTGGCAGGCCTGGATTTCGTGGTCATGAACCCGCCGTTCCACGATGGCGGCGCCGAGGACCGCTCGCTCGGCCAGGCGTTCATCCGGCGGGCGCACGGCGCCCTGCGCAAGGGCGGGGTCCTGTGGCTGGTGGCCAACCGCCACCTGCCGTACGAGGGCGTGCTCGGCGAGCTGTTCGGCGGTGTGTCGCTGCGCGCCGAGGGCGGGGGCTTCAAGGTGTTCGAGGCGCGCAAGTGAGAGGGGCGGGGACATGAGCGGCGCCGTGCGGCTGGACCGCCTGCTGGCCAATCTCGGCTATGGATCGCGCCGGGAGATCCAGGCCATGGCGCGGCTCGGCGCCGTCACCCTGGACGGCAGGCCCGTCCCCAAGGCCGATGCCCGGATCGCGCTGAGCCCGGACTTGCCGGCCCGGATGGAAGTCGACGGCCGTCCGCTGGACCCGCTGCCGGGCGTCGCGCTGATGATGCACAAGCCGACGGGGGTCACATGCTCGCACAAGGAGAACGGCGAGCTTGTCTACGCCCTCCTGCCGTCGCGGTGGCGGCTGCGGGAGCCGGCGATCTCCACGGTCGGGCGGCTGGACAAGGAGACGTCGGGGCTGCTGCTGCTGACCGACGACGGCGACCTGCTGCACCGGATCATCTCGCCGCGGCGGCATGTCGCGAAGCGTTATGTGGCGACCCTGGCCCGGCCGCTGCGGGGCGACGAGGGGGCGATCTTCGCGTCCGGCGAGCTGATGCTGGAGGGCGAGGACAAGCCGCTGGCTCCCGCCGTACTGGAGCCGCTGTCCGACACGCGCGCCCGCCTGACCATCACCGAGGGGCGCTACCACCAGGTGCGGCGGATGTTCGCGGCGGTCGGCAACCATGTGGAGGCGCTGCACCGCGACCGCATCGGCGGCCTGGACCTGCCTTCGGACCTGGCGCCGGGCGCCTATCGGATCATGACCGCCGAAGAGATCGGCGCGATCTTCGCCTAGGCGCCTTGGGCGTGGGTGAGGGCGGCGACGCGGCAGGCGGAGGCGAGGGGACGGCCCGCACGCTGGGCGTCGATGCGAGCGATCAAGCCAGCGAGACTGATCGACCGGGCGGCGGCCATGGCCTCGAGCACGGTCCAGAATTCCGGCTCCAGCGCGATCGAGGTGGCGTGGCCGGCCAGCAGGACAGAACGCTTCCGCAGCGAAGACATGCCTGACCTCTAGAGCGATTACGCCGCAGCTCAATCCCCGGCCGGAAGAACGTCCAGTCTTGAAGTTCGGTGACACCGGCGTCATTTTCCTCGCCGTTACGGAGTCGCCCCCTTCATGGCCATGGCCGAGACCCCATACAGTTCTTCCGTCAACTGGCCCCACGCCCTGCGCAGCCTGCGCCGGCTGCTGGCTGACAAGGAAGACACCGTCCAGGTCTTCGAGATCATGCGGGCGATGGACGGCAACGCCGCCGCCCGGGGCTACAGCCGGCTGCTCGAGACGGCGGAGGGCGGGGCGATCGCCTACGCCCGCCGGGAGTTCGCCGAGCGGCTGATGGACGACGCCTGGCTGGACAGCCTGCCGGCCGGCTCGGTCGGCGCGGCCTATCGCGACTTCGTGCGGGCCGAGCGGCTGTCGGCCCAGGGGCTTGTCGAGATCAGCCAGGAGGGCGTCTCGACCATCGACGATCCGCACCCCTATGCCTGGTTCGGCCGGCGGACGCGGGACGTCCACGACATCTGGCACATCCTGACCGGTTACGGCCGCGACGGCCTCGGCGAGGCGTGCCTGGTGGCGTTCTCCTATCCGCAGACCGGCGGCCTCGGCTGGGCGCTGATCGCGGTGGGGGCGGCGGTGCGGTCGCTGAACGAGCGCGGCTATCCCTATCGGCGGGCGATGTGGCGGGCCTATCTCGATGGCCGCCGGGCGGCCTGGTTGCTGGGCGAGGATTACGAGGCGCTGCTGGCCGAGCCGCTGGAGGCGGCGCGGGTGCGGCTGAAGATTGCGCGGCCGACGATCTACGAGTCCATCCCGCCCGAGCGCCGCGACCTGCTGGCCTGAACCCTCAGTCCTCGCGTTTCGCCTGATCGAGGGCCCGCCGGGCGCGTTCGGCGTCGAGCTTGGCGACCGCCTTCTGGCCCTTCGTCTGGCCGAAGCGTACGCGGTTCTCCGCCGCCGTGACCTTAGCGTCGGCGCGGGCGCGCGCCTTGCGCGCCTTGTTGAGGTTGATCGGCTCGGTCATCGCGGAAGGATGACACGGCCGCCAGCGGTCGCAACCGGGGCCGGGGCTTTTCCGTTAGCCGCAGCGTCGAACGCAAGCGGAGCCGGTTCATGGTGCAACCCTCGGACATCCACCCGCACATGGAAGTGGTCGGCTCGGACGGCCATCACGTCGGCAAGGTCGACCATGTTGTCGGCGACGACATCCAGCTGTCGAAGCTCGACCTCGGCTCCGGGCTCAAGCACCACAGCGCGCCGCTGGAGTGGGTCGACCGGGTCGAAGGCGACCAGGTCTGGCTGAACCGCACCCGCGACGCCGCCAAGGCGGCGTGGCGGACGCAGGTCTGAGGCCTCAGCGAACCGCGGCGCAGAATCGCTGGATGCGGCCGCAGGCGTCTTCCAGGACGGCGTTCGAGGTCGCGTAGCTGATGCGGAAGAAGGGCGAGAGGCCGAACGCCGCGCCGTGGACGACGGCGACGCCTTCGGATTCCAGCAGCTCGGTCGCGAAGTCGGCGTCGGAGGTGATGACCTTGCCGCTCGGGGCGGTCTTGCCGATCAGCGCCTCGCACGAGGGATAGACGTAGAAGGCGCCTTCCGGGGTCGGGCAGTCGATGCCGGTCGCCTGGTTCAGCATGGAGACGACCAGGTCACGGCGCTGCTGGAACAGCTTCTGGTTCGGCTTGATGAATTCCTGCGTGCCGTTCAGCGCCTCGACCGCCGCCCATTGCGAGATGGAAGTGGGGTTGGAGGTCGACTGGCTCATCACCTTGCGCATCAGGTTGATCAGCGGCTCGGGGCCGGCGGCGTAGCCGATCCGCCAGCCGGTCATCGCATAGGCCTTCGAGACGCCGTTCATCGTCAGGGTGCGGTCGTAAAGACCGGGCTCGACCTGGGCGATGGTGGTGAATTCGAAGTCGTCGAACACCAGGTGTTCGTACATGTCGTCGGTAAGGATCCAGACGTGCGGGTGGCGCAGCAGCACGTCGGCCAGGGCGCGCAGCTCGGCCCGGGTGTAGGCGGCGCCCGACGGGTTGGACGGCGAGTTCAGCAGCACCCAGCGGGTCTTCGGCGTGATCGCCGCCTCGAGCTGGTCGGGCTGCAGCTTGAAGCCGGCCTCGGCGGTGGTGGCGACGGCCTTCGGCTCGCCGCCGGCCAGCAGCACGATGTCCCAGTAGCTGACCCAGTAGGGGGTCGGCACGATGACTTCGTCGCCCGGGTTCAGGGTGGCGACCATGGCGTTGTAGATGACCGGCTTGCCGCCCGGCGAGACGTTGACCTGGCTGGGCTTGTAGGAGAGGCCGTTCTCGCGCTGGAACTTGGCGCAGATGGCTTCCTTGAGCTCCACGATGCCGTCGACGTTGGTGTACTTGGTCTTGCCGTCGCGGATCGCCTTGATGGCGGCTTCCTTGATGTTGTCCGGCGTGTCGAAGTCCGGCTCGCCGGCGGCGAGGCCGATGACGTCGCGGCCCTGCGCCTTCAGTTCCCGCGCCTTCTGGTCGGCCGCCAAGGTGGCGGACGGCTTCACGCGCGAAAGGGCGTCGGACTGCAGCGACATGGGACAAGAATCCTTCGGATTGGAGACGAGGTTCGGGCGCGGGGTTTAGCCTAACCCCGCGCCGCGGCAAACCTCGCGTCTCTCCTACACGAAGCTGGCCTTAGACGAAGCTCGCCAGGCTGATGTCGGCCAGGGTGCGGCCGGCC
>NZ_JBIIGK010000058.1:0-17054 GCF_044236515.1 Phenylobacterium sp. | reverse complement strand
CGAATTTTCCTTGCATGGCAGGGCGTTGTGGCCGCGTGTGGCGCGAAGGTATCTGGTCGGGGAACGTCCATGGCGTTGGTGAAGCGGACGGCGCTGGCGAAGCCGCCGCCCGGTGTCGAAGCGAAGGCGGCCGCAGCGCTCGCCCCGCCGCTTGCCGTAAAGGCGCCCGCCGAAAGGGCGCCGCGCCGCCGCCCGGCCCGCAACGAGACCGTCGCCGAACGCATCGGCGCGGCGACCCACCAGCTGGCCGCCGGCGTCGCCCAGGCCTCGTCGGCCGCCGAGCAACTGCGCCGCTCGATGGAGCAGATCGCCGCCGCCGCCGAGGAATCGGCCGGCGCCGCGCACGAATCCCTCGGCGCTGTGACCAACCTCCTGGACTCCTTCGGCGAGGCCCGCGCCCGGGCCGAGGAATCCCGCCGCGCCAGCGATCGCCTGCAGATCGTGCTCGGCGAAGTGGCGACCCAGATCGAAGGCTCGGTCGACGCCATCGCCCGCAACGCCGCCCGCCAGCTTGTCTCTGTCGAGGTCGTCGGTCTCTTGGAGACGCAGGCGGCTAACATCGGGCAGATCACTCAGGTCGTGGCCGACATCTCGGACCAGACCAACCTCTTGGCGCTGAACGCCGCGATCGAGGCCGCGCGCGCCGGCGACGAAGGCCGCGGCTTCGCCGTGGTCGCCGACGAGGTCCGCGCCCTGGCCGTCTCGGCCGAAGCGCGGGCTGGCGAGATCCGTCGCGCCGCCAACGCCATCGCCGAGCAGGTCCGTGTTCTGGGCGCGCGGCTGCGGGGCGCCTCGAACCTAGCCACCGCCGAGGCCGAGCAGGGCCGCCAGGTCGCCGTCGGGCTCAGCGACCTCCGTAACGACGTCGCCGCTGTCGCGAATGGCGCCCGCGCGATCATGGCCGCCGCCGTCGAGGCCGAAGGCGCGGTGCGGGAGGCCCAGAAGGGCGCCGAGATGGTCTCCAGCGCCGCCGAGGAGCAGTCGGCCGCCGCCGCCGAGGGGCAGCGCGCCGTCGAGCAGCAGGCCGCCGCCCTGGAGGAAAGCAACCGCACCGCCGAGATCCTCGCCGCCATGGCCGAGGAATTGCGCGACGGCGAGATCACCGCCGCCGCCAGCGAAGAGCTTGCGAGCTCGGCGGAAGAGCTGTCGGCCACCGTTCAGGAGCTGTCCGCCGCCGCGGTGCAGATCATGACCGCCACGGATCAGATCAGCCGCGGCGCCCAGCAGCAGGCCGCCGCCTCGACCCAATCCCAGGCCGCCCTCAGTCAGATCGAACAGACCGCCGCGCTCGCCAGTCAGGCGTCGGAGGAAGCGCTCGAACGTGTTCAGCGGCTGCAGGCCCGGATCGGCGACAGCCGCAGCCAGGTCGGCAACCTCACGACCGGGGTCTCCGCCGCGCTGGACGAGACCCGCGCCACGGTCGTCAGCCTCGCGGCGCTGGAAGGCGAGGCGCGCGGCATCGAAAAACTGATCGACGCCGTCGCCATGGTGGCGATCCAGACCACAATGCTGGCGGTCAGCGGCGCGGTCGAAGCGGCTCGGGCCGGCGAGAAGGGTCGCGGTTTCGCCAACGTCTCGGCCGATATCCGCACCCTGGCCCGCGACGCTGGCGGTAGCGCCGAACAGGTCAAGGACGTGGTGCGCACCATGCAGGCGCGCATCGCCGACGTCCGCCGCGACCTGGAGCAGATCGCCGCCGCAGCCGAGGCCGAGCTCCTGCGCAGCGCGTCGCTGGACGAGCGCCTGACAGTCCTCGACGGCGACGCCTCGGTGGCTCGGGAGGGGTCCTTGCGGGTGCGTGACCGCGCAGCCACCATCCTCACTGCGGCCGGCGAGATCCAGCGTGGCGCCGAACAGATCGCCGCCGCCGCGGAAGAGACCGGCTCGGCGGCCGGCGAGGCCGCCGCCGCCGCCCGCCAGCAATCGCAGGGCGCCGAGGACCTTGCGGCCGCGATCGAAGAGATCGCTCTTCTGGCTGGCGAGTTGCAGGCCTCCGTCGGCTGATGTCCGATCGGCGGGACGATCGCAGTTCGAAATCCGGACGGGTCCTGACGTTCTCGGTCGGTGAGCAGACCTTGGCCATCGACGCCGCTGCTGTCGCCGAGGTCCTGCCCACCCCCCGCCTGACCCGCGTGCCACACGCGCGTCAGGCGCTGGCCGGCATCGCCAACGTCCGCGGCCGGGTGGTTCCGATCCTCTCGGTCGATGTGCTGCTCGGGGCGCAGACCCCGTCGAGCGGGTCCCGGGTCATCCTGCTGGATGGCGCCGAGCCCCTCGGCCTGGCGGTTGACCAGGTCACCGCGCTCGAAGCCGCGACCGACGAGGCGACGCAGTTGCTGGATCTTGAGCGCTTGCTCGCCGAGGTCTCGCTATCGACCGCGACGCGCAGCCATCGCGCCGAGGCGCCGCTCGCCGCGCGCTTGGACCCGCCCAAGGTCGCCGCCGAGATCGCCTTCCTGGAATTCCAGCTGGCCGGCCAAGCCTACGGAATTCCTCTCGAACAGGTGCGGGAGGTCGCGCCTGTCCCGGACAGCCTGACCGTTCTGCCGGGGACGGACGACGCGATGCTCGGCGTGATCGAACATCGCGGCGACCTGCTCGCCCTCATTTCCCTGCACGCGGTCCTCGGCTTGCCGGTTTCTCCGGAGGGCCGGGACGCGCGGGTGGTGGTGGTCTCGATCGCCGACGGCGCCGTCGCGCTGCTGGTCGAGCGGGTGACCGGCGTTCTCCGGGCCGGCCAGCAAGACCTTGGCCCAGCGCCAGCGGTGCTGAACCGCGGGGCGGGAGAGGCTCGCATTGACGCCATTGTCCGCCGAGCAGGGGGCCTCGTTTCCGTCCTGGCGGTCGAGCAGATCCTCGACGAGGCGACGATCGCCCAGTTGATCGCCGACAGCGCCGGGCCCGCCGCGCCGGCGCCTGCCGCCGAACCGGCGGCGGTGGAGCAGGTCGTGATCTTTCGGCTGGGGTCAGAAACCTACGGCCTGCCGATCGCCTCCGTGCTCGAGGTCCGGCGCCTGCCAAGGCGGCTCGCCCAGGCACCGCGGACGCCGGAATTCGTCGTCGGGCTGATGAACCATCGCGGCGAGCCGGTCCCGCTGATCGACCAGGCCAGCCGTTTCGTCTCACCGCAAGCGGCGGAAGTCGGCGTGCGGCAGGTCCTTATCGTGCAGGCCGACGAATTGATGGCCGGGGTTGTGGTCGACGGCGTCGAAAGCGTCGTCAGCGTCCCCGCCGCCGACCTGCGACCGACCCCGCCCGCCGCGGACAATCTCGTTCTCGACCGGGTGGCGTCCCTCGACGCCGACGGGCGGCTGGTGATGCTCGTCGATCCGCGCCAGTTGCTGGCCGGAGCCGGCCGCGACATCGCCGAGGAGCTTGCCGCCAGGCCAAAGCGCGAGGTCGCGTGATCAAGCTCCTCGTCGTCGACGACTCTCCGCTGATGCGCCGGCTGCTGGGCGAATTGTTCGCCGCCGAGGGCGACTTCGAAGTTGCCTTTGCCCGCGACGGGGTCGAGGCGCTGGCCGCCCTCGGAACGTTCCAGCCGGACGTCATCACCCTCGACGTTCAGATGCCGAAGATGGACGGCCTGGAATGCCTGGACCGCATCATGGTCCAGCGACCGACGCCGGTGGTCATGGCCTCATCGGTGACCGTGGAGGGTGCGGCCGAAGCCCTGCGCGCGATCGACCTCGGGGCGGTGGACGTTATCGCCAAGCCGACCGGCGCCGTGTCGCTGCGGATGGCTGAGTTCGGCCCCGCCCTCGTGCAAAAGGTCCGCGCCGCCGCCCAGGCCAGGTTGCCCAAGGCGCACCGCCTCCGCGACCGGATCCGCGCCAAGTCCAGAGCGGCGCCGTACCTCTTGCCGCGTACGCAGAAGCGCACTCCCGCGCCCTCCCGCCGCGGGGCCGAGGGGGAACGCCTGGTGGTCGTTGGCGCGTCGACGGGCGGGCCGCCGGCCCTCGACGCGCTGCTCGGGCCGTTGCCGGCGGACTTCCCCGCGCCGATCGTCATCGCCCAGCACATGCCGGCGGCGTTTACCGGCGCCCTGGCCCGTCGGCTGAATGGGCTGACCGCCCTCGAGGTCGTGGAGGTCGGCGAACCGATGCCGATCGAGCCCGGAGGCGTCTATCTGGCGCGCGGCGACGCCGACATGATCATCAGCCGACGGGGTGAGCGCCTGTTCGCCCTCAGCGCTCCGTCCAGTCCCAGCTACCACTGGCGGCCGAGCGTCGACCGCTTGGTGGACAGCGCCATGGATCAGGTGGCGGCGTCCGGCATCTTCGGTGTGTTGATGACCGGCATGGGCTCCGACGGGGCCGCCGCCATGACCCGCCTGCGCGAGGCAGGCGGAACGACGCTGGCGGAATCCGAGGCCACGGCGGTCGTCTGGGGCATGCCCGGCGAGTTGGTCCGCGCCGGCGGAGCCAGCGCCGTGGCCGACCTTCCCGACCTCGCCGCCTGTCTGGCCGACATGGTGGGCGCGCCATGAGCGAGGCCGATCCCGATCTCGGCGAAGGCGCCCTGTCGCCGGAGGACCTGCAAAGGTTCTGCGAGTACCTTTACCGCCGCACCGGCCTGACGTTCAGCGAGAGCAAGCGCTACTACATCGATCGGCGGGTGGGCGAGCGCATGGCGGCGACTGGCGAGACGACCTTCGTCGGCTACTTCGCCTGGCTGCGCTCGCACCAGGACGAGCTGGAGGCGGTCACTAACGCCTTCACCGTCAACGAGACCTACTTCTACCGCGAGGCTCATCAGTTCGAGTGCCTTTCCGAGGCGCTGCTGCCGGAGATCATCCGGGGCAAGGGACCGGGCGACCGCATCCGCATCTGGTCGTCGCCCTGTTCGACCGGCGAGGAAGCCTATTCCATCGCCATCTGGCTGTTGGAGAACTGGCGCCTGGTCGACGCCTACAACATCGAGATCGTCGGCTCCGACATTGACACACGCGCCCTGACGGCCGCGAAGATCGGCGATTATGGCGAGCGAGCCCTCTCCCGGATGCCCGGGGACGTTGTCGAACGCTACTTCCACGGCCGGAACGGAAGTTCGCGCCGGATCATCGATGACTTGCGCGAGTCGGTGACCTTCGCGCCGGTCAATCTCATCGATCGCGCCAGCGCCCTCAGCCAAGGGCGGTTCGAAGTCATCTTCTGCCGCAACATGTTGATCTATTTCGACGACGCGGCTCGGCGGACCAGCGCCGAAAATCTGTTCGACGCCCTGACGCCGGGCGGCTTCCTGTGCCTCGGCCACAGCGAGTCCATGGGCCGCATCGACGACCGCTTCGAGGTGCGCCGATTCCCGAAGGCCGTCGTCTACCAGAGGCCGGCCCGATGACGCCGCGCGATGAGCTTCTCGAGCAGTTCCTCATCGAAGGCAGGGATCTGGTCGAACGGGCCTTGGGCGAGCTCGCGGCCCTGCGCGCGGACGGCGCCGACCGGGCCGCGCTCGACGGTGTTTTCCGCACCATCCATACGCTGAAGGGCTCGGTCGGCCTCTTCGACCTGCCGGCCCTGGGCGCGGTGTTGCACGCTGCCGAGACGGCCCTGGAGGAAGCCCGGGCGGAGGGGCGCGTCAGCCCCCACCTCGCGGACGCCGCGTGCCGCGTCGTTGACCTGACCGAGGCTTGGCTGGAAGCCTTGGAACGGGACGCCCCTGCGGACGATCTCGCCGCCCAGGCGCGCGCCCTTGCCCGCCGGCTCGGATCGGGCGACGGGTCGGCGGCCGACGATGGGCCCCTCGATACGCCCTGGACCCCTGCGTCGAGCCAGGGCAGCTCGGACGGGGTGGCGATCCGCTATCGCCCCGCGTCCGACGCCTTCTTCCGCGGCGACGACCCACTCGCGATCATTCGCGAGGTGCCCGCGCTCGTCAGTCTCTCGATTACGACGGACGCGGAAGGGGCGTCGAGCTACGACCCGTTCCGGTGCCGCCTTGCCATCGACGCCGTGTCCGCCGCTTCGCTGGCCGAGGTCCGGCAGGCGCTGCGTCTGGTCGCCGACCAGGTGGAGGTGCAGATTGTCCGCGCTCTCGAGCCCGGTCTCGCCGCCGCTCCTCCCGCCGCCGATCCCGGCGCCGCTCGGGGGCCGACGGATGGGGCCCTGCGTTCTCTCCGGGTAGACGCGACCCGGCTCGACCAACTTGCGGCGCTGGTCGACGAGCTGGTCATCGCCAAGAACGCCCTGGCCCACGCCACCGCCGGCCTTACCGCCGACAGCGGCCGGGCGCGGACCTTGGCGGACGCTCAGGCCGGTCTCGATCGACTGGTCAAGGACCTGCACGGATCGGTCACGCGGTTGCGGCTGATCGGGCTCGGCCACGTCTTCAGTCGCTTCCCTCGGCAGGTGCGGGAAATCGCCGACGCCTTGGACAAGGACGTGGAGCTGGTGATGAGCGGCGATCAGGTCGCCGTCGACAAATCGGTGGCCGAGCGCCTGTTCGAGCCCTTGCTGCACCTCGTGCGCAACGCCCTTGATCATGGCGTCGAGACGCCCGAGGCGCGCCGGGCCGCGGGCAAGCGGCCGCGCGCGGTCCTGAGCCTTGCCGCCCGGGCGCTTGGCGAGGAAATCGTGATCGAGGTGGGCGATGACGGCCGCGGCATCGACGTCGCACGGGTGCGCAGCACGGCTGTGGCCCGAGGGCTGGTGTCTGCGGACCGGGCGGCGGAACTTGCTGACGAGGCGGCGGTCGACCTCGTCTTCGCGGCCGGCTTCTCCACCGCCGGGCGGGTCAGCGACGTCTCCGGGCGCGGCGTCGGCATGGATGCGGTCCGGGCCGCGGTCAGCGAGCTCGGCGGCCGGATCGCGCTCGACAATCGGCCGGGGCAGGGGCTCACTGTCCGGCTCACCCTGCCTGCCCGGGTGGTGCTCACGCGCATCCTCGTCGTGAAGGCAGGCGGCGAAAGGTTCGGCGTCCCTCTCGACACCATCTCCGAGACTCACCGCGTTCAACCCGAGCAGGTGAGCGAGATCCGCGCCGGCCGGGCCTACGTCCGCCACGACACCGTCATTCCTCTCCTTCGTCTCGGCGACCTGTTGGGTGTCGAGAGCGCGGGGGAGGGCCAAGCCTTCCCGGTGTTGAGCGTCGAGGCGGCCGGCGAGCCGCTGGGAATCCAGATCGACGAGATCGCTGAGCGGATCGAGGCGCCGATGCGGCCCATGGGCGGTCTGCTGGCCGGCTATCCGGGCGTGATGGGTGCCGTCCTCCAGGGCGATGGCCAGGTGCTGCTGGTTCTCGATCTGGCGGAGCTCGCGGCATGAGCGTCCGGCGCGGAGACGGATTCATCCACCTTGAGGGCGACTGCCGGGTCGAGGAGGCCGAGACGCTGCTGCAGCTGCTCCAGGCCGACCCGGCTGCCTCGGTCGACATCTCGCAATGTCGGCATCTGCACGGAGCGGTGGCTCAGGTGCTGCTAGTCTTCGGGCCCGCTGTGACCGGCATTCCGCAAACGCCCTATCTGCGGGACCTCGTCCTGCCCAATCTCACCCGCCGGTCGGCGACCAACCCAGACGACGAAGCATGACCCTAAACTGCTTGCATCTCCAGCCGAGTGCCCCGATTGGATTCCACGACGGAAGCGGGAGGTGACCGTGACGACCAGCCTACTCATCGTCGACGACAGCAAGCTGGCGCGCATCGTGGTCGGCAAGGCTGTCGCCGCCCTGCAGCCCGACTGGGAACGTGTGGAGGCCGGTACGGCCGACGAGGCCCTGAGCCTGCTCGAAGGCCGTCAGGTCGATGTCGTGATCCTCGACTACAACATGCCCGGCCGCAGCGGCCTGGATCTGGCCGAGACGCTGCGCGAGCGGTTCCCGCAGATGCCCATCGCTCTCGCCACCGCCAACGTTCAGGACGAGATCATCGCCCGGGCGCGGGCTGCCGACGTGACCTTCGTTCCCAAGCCGATCAACGAAGACGCGCTGCGCGGCTTCCTGTCGGGCGCAGCCCTCAAGCTGCGCGCCGCCCGTTGACCGCCGCCATCAACCTTGAGGAACTCGAGCGCGATGCGCTGACCGAGCTGGTCAACATCGGCGTCAGCCGCGCCGCCGCCAGCCTGCGAACCATGGTCGGCCGCCAGGTGACGCTGTCGGTGCCGTCGGTGGAGGTGGTCAGCCGCGCCGCCGCCACCGCCCTGATCCGCGAGCGCGAGACCGGGCCCCTCGTGGCCGTTCGCCAGGCCTTCCAGGGCGCCTTCAACGGCCAGGCCCTGCTGATCTTCCCCGAGCAGAACAGCCTCGAATTGGTGCGCAGCGTGACCGGCGGCGAGATGGACGCCGGCGACCTCGTCGACATGGAGCAGGAGGCGCTGGCCGAGACCGGCAACGTCGTCCTCAACAGCTGCCTGGCCACCATGGCCAACATGCTGCAGCGCCCGCTCGAGATGTCGCTGCCGGAGGTGCTCCGCGGCGAGGGCGCCCACTTCTTCGAGCTCGGCGACGGCGACGGCCAGGGCCCGCAGGCGGTGGTGCTGTTCCTCTACATCAACTTCGCCATCAGCGACCGGGACATCCGCGGCTACATCGCCATGCTGATGGACCTGCCCTCGCTCGACGCCCTGCGGCGCCTGATCAGCGAGTTCATCGAACGCGTGCTGGAAGATGACGCCTAGGACGCTGTCATGTCGGTGAACGAAGGGCTCAATACCGTACCGGGCGCCACGCTCCGCGAGGCGGTCGGCGCCTGGTCGTGGGACATGCGGGGCAAGCGGCTCTTCGCGGACGCCCGCTTCGCTTACCTGTGCGGCCTTGATCCGGATGCGGCCCAGTCCGGCCTGCCGATCGCCGCCTTCGTCTCCGGTGTCGTGCCGGACGACCGGCTGCGCATCAAGATCGCCCTGGCGGGCGTGGTCCACGGCTCGGACACCTTCTCGAAAGACTACCGGGTGCGGGGCGTCGACGGGATCGTCCGCTGGGTCAGCGCCCGCGGCCGGGTCGAGCGGGACGCGGCGGGGGAGCCCAGCCGGTTCACCGGCGTCCTCGCCGACATCAGCGACCAGAAGCGGGTCGAGGAACAGCTCCGCATCGCCCAGACAGCCGGCGGCATCGGCAGCTTCGAGCACACCGACGGCTTCGGCACGGCCGACGTGTCGGCGCAGTTTTGCCACCTGCTCGGCCTGCAGCCGACCGACGCCCTGCCGGTGCGCACCATCAACGCCGTGGTTCATCCGGGCGACCCGGCCATCATCCGCGCGTCGACAGCCGCAGATGACGGGCAAAGCAGCTACTCCGAACTGCGCATCCACCGCGCCGACACGGGCGAACTCCGCTGGCTGGCGCGGCGCGGCGAGCATCGCAGCGACGGCGCCGGCGGCGGGGGCCGCTTCATCGGCGTCATCTACGATATCACCGAGACCAAGACCGCCGAGGACCATCTGCGCGAGCTGGCCCGGACCCTCGAGGACAAGGTCGCCGAGCGGACCCGCGAGAGAGACCGCATCTGGAACCGCGCGCGTGACCTCTTCTTCGTCATGTCCCGCGATCGGGCCTACCAGTCGATCAACCCGGCCTGGACGGAGGTGCTCGGCTATGAAGAAGCTGACATCCTGACCCAGAAGGCCGGCCGTCTCGTCCACCCCGACGACGCCGCGCTCACCTCCAGTCGTCTCGCCCAGCTCGAACGCGGCGAGCCGCTCGAGGACATCGACACCCGGATGCGCGCCAAGGACGGCTCCTGGCGCTGGATCAACTGGACGGTCATTCCGGAGGGCGGCTTCTATTACGGCATGGGTCGCGACGTCACCGAGCGCAAGCAGCTCGAGGACCAGCTTCGTCAGAGCCAGAAGATGGAGGCGGTCGGCCAGCTGACCGGCGGGCTCGCCCACGACTTCAACAACATGCTGACCGGCGTGATGGGCGGCCTCGACCTCGCCCGCCGTCGCATCGCCCAGGGCCGCGTCGAAGAAGCGGCGGAGTTCCTCGAGACCGCCACCGCCGCCGCCGAGCGCGCCGCCGCCCTGACCCACCGCCTGCTCGCTTTCTCCCGCCGCCAGACCCTCGACCCGCAGGCCGTCGACATCAACCTGCTGGTCGCCTCGATCGAGGACCTGCTGAAACGCTCCCTCGGCGAGCAGGTGGAGATCGCCTTCGCCCTCGCGCCCGGCCTGTGGTCGGCGCGCACCGATCCGAATCAGCTGGAAAGCGCCATCCTCAACCTGGCGATCAACGCCCGCGACGCCATGCCGACCGGCGGCCAGCTGACCATCGAGACCTCGAACCTCACCCTCGATCGCGTCCAGACGATCGGCCCGGACCAGGCGGCGGCCGGCGACTACGTCCTGCTCAGCGTCAGCGACACCGGCGCCGGCATGCCCTCCGAGATCCTGACCAAGGTGTTCGACCCCTTCTTCACCACCAAGCCGATCGGTCAGGGGACGGGCCTTGGCCTCTCCATGGTCTACGGCTTCGTGCGCCAGTCGGGCGGTCACGTCGGCATCTACAGCGAGCCCGGCATCGGCACGACGGTGAAGCTCTACCTGCCGCGGCTCCAGGGCGAGCTTCCGCTCGGTGAAACCCCGGTCCGCGCCGTCGTCACCCCGCGCGGGGCCGGCGAGCGGGTGTTGCTGGTCGAGGACGATCCGCAGGTCCGGATGCTCGTCCACACCGTGCTCGAAGAACTCGGCTACCAGGCCCTGGAGGCGGACCACGGCGCCGCGGCCCTGCCGATCCTACAGAGCGACACCGCCCTCAACCTGCTGATCACCGACGTCGGCCTGCCCGGCATCAATGGCCGCCAGCTTGCCGAGATGGCCCGCCAGCACCGGCCCGAGCTGCCGGTCCTGTTCATCACCGGCTACGCCGCCAACGCCGCCGAGCGCGCCTCCTTCCTCGGCCCCGGCATGCGGATGATCAGCAAACCCTTCCCCCTCGACAGCCTGGCCCGCACCCTGCGCGAGATGCTCGAGGCCTGAGCCTCTTATGAGCGCGGTTCCATCTGTCGTTGGTGGGAAGCCACGCTGGCGCGTATTACCCCAGGTAGGCGTGTGATCGAGGATGGTTGGGTGCGCGGCGAGGCGAGCCTTACGACGACCCAGTTGAGCCACCGGTTCCGGCCGGCCTTGCTGGCGTTTTTCCTCCGCCGCCTGCGCAATCACGCCGAGGCCGAGGACCTGACGCAGGAAGCCTTGATGCGGATCGCCCAGCGCAGCGACTCCATCGATCCGGAGCGCCCCGACGCCTACGTCTTCCAGGTCGCCGCCAACCTGCTGCGCGACCGCGGCCGGCGGCTGAAGGTCCGCGCCAGCTACCAGGAGGGCGCCGCCGCCCTCGTCGCCCAACACGACGAGCGCGACCCCTATCGCGTGCTCCAGGGCCGCGAGTCTCTGGTCACCGTGCTCGCCGCCCTCAAGGAACTGCCGGAACGCACCCGCACCATCTTCATCCTCTTCCGCCTGGAATCGATGAAGCACCGCGACATCGCCGACATGCTCGGCGTCTCGGTCCGCACGGTCGAGAACCACGTCGTCCAGGCCAGCGTCCACCTGCGCAACCGGCTGGGGCCGCGGACATGACCGGCGGCAAGACCCTCACCCTCACCCTCGACGCCGCCGCCGACGACGCCGCACGCTGGGCCGCCCGCCTGTCCGACGGGCCGCTGTCCACCGCCGACGAGGCTGACCTGCGCGGTTGGCTCGACGCCGACCCCGCCAACGGCGACGCCATGGAGGCCACCATCGACGCCTGGCGCGTCGTCGACGACTACGCCAGCAGTCCCGAGGTCGTCCGCCTGCGCGAGGCGGCCCTGGCCTCGGCCCGCCGCACCCGCCGGCGCGGCGAGTTCCGCCGCCTTGCCCGCCGTCGGCTGCCCTGGGTGCTGCTGGCCGCCTGCGTGCCGCTGGTCGTCGGCCTGCTCGCCGCCTGGTTCTGGTACACGCCTACCGCCTACGAGACCCACGTCGGCGAGCGGCGGGTGGTGGCCCTCAGCGATGGCTCGAAGGTCTCCATGGACGCCTCGACCCTCGTCAAGGTCCGCCTCCGCGGCCGCTCGCGCGAGCTTTGGCTGGAGCGCGGCCGCGCCAAGTTCGACGTCGCCAAGGACCCTCTGCGGCCATTCTCCGTCGCCGCCGCCGGCAAGGTGGTGGTCGCCACCGGCACTTCCTTCAGCGTCGAGCTGTTGCGCCGCGAGGTGCGGGTCGTCCTCTACGAAGGCCAGGTGGCGCTGCTCAGCCGGGACGCCGCCGGCGCGCCCCGCACCGAACGCCTCGGCCTGCCCAACGCCCCGCGGCTGCAGACCAGCGGCGAACAGGCGATCGCCGCCGCCGACGCGACCGCCACCGCCGTCGCCCCGTTCCAGCTGACCAGCGTCGATCCCGTCCGCTCGCTGTCCTGGGAGGCCGGCCAGCTGATCTTCGAGGACGAGCCCTTGGGCCTCGCCGTCGAGCGGTTCAACCGCCACGCCGCCAAGCCGATCGAGGTCGACCCGAAGTCGGCCCAGGTTCGGATCTCCGGCGTATTCGAGGCCGGCGACACCATGGCCTTCCTCCAGGGTCTGTCGGTCGCCTTCGGGTTCGGGGCCGTCGAGACCTCCAACGCCATCGTTCTGACCACCGCCGGCTGATCTTTTTCGGGTTCCTAAAGTTCGTGCGTAACACAAACTAGAGGCGCCGCTTCATGTGCGCCCGAACCGAAAAACACGGGGGGACTATGAAGAGCTTTCGAAGCCATGTGCTGTTCGGCGCGTCCGCAGCGGCGATCCTGGCGTTCCAGCCGGTCGCGGCCTACGCCCAGGAACAGGTGTTCCAGTTCAACGTACCGGCCCAGAACCTCGGCGGCGCCCTGAGGTCCTACGCCCAGCAGACCCGCCAGCAGCTGATCTTCTCCGAAGACGTCGTGCGCGGCCGCACCTCGCCGGCCCTCAGCGGCTCCTATACCGCCTCGGAGGCCCTGGCCCGCCTGCTGTCGGGCAGCGGCCTGGCCGTCAACCGCACTCCGGCCGGCGTCGTCCACATCTATCCGGCCGACCGGGTCGCCGCCGACGCGTCCGCCGACGAGGCCATGGCCAGCGCCCAGCTGGACGAGGTCGTCGTCACCGCGACCCGCCGCGCCGAGGTCCTCAGCCGCATCCCGATGAGCGTCGCGGCCTACACCCAGGAGCGTATGGACCAGCAGGGCATCCGCCAGCTTGACGACGTCATGCGCTTCACCCCGGGCGTGAACCTGACGCGTGGCGCCTCGACCCTGACCAACATCAGCATCCGCGGCATCTCCTCGACGACGGGGGCTGGCACCACCGGCATCTACGTCGACGACACCCCGATCCAGATCCGCGCCCTGGGCAGCCAGCCGCGGAACGCCATCCCCAACCTCTTTGACCTCGAGCGCGTGGAAGTCCTGCGCGGGCCGCAGGGCACCCTGTTCGGGGCCGGCGCCCAGGGCGGCGCCATCCGCTTCATCACGCCCAAGCCCAACCTCAGCGGCATGGACGTCTACGCCCGCGGCGAACTTGCCTACACCGAGAGCGGCTCAGCCAGCTACGAGGGCGGCGTCGCCGTCGGCGGTCCGCTCGTCCAGGACCAGCTCGGCTTCCGGATCAGCGCCTATCACCGCCGCGACGGCGGCTACGTCGATCGGGCGCGCTACATCCCCGGCTCCGTCGCCGGTCCGCTGACGGCGGCTAGCCCCTACACCGGCCGCGCCACGCCCGGCCCGGTGCAGGAGAAGAACAGCAACGACTTCGACACCTACGCCTTCCGCGCGGCGTTGACGGCGAAGATCGGCGACAGCCTGACGATCACCCCGTCGCTCTATTACAACCACCTCTATTCGCACGACACGAACCAGGCGTGGTGGATCCTCAGCGACGCGGACGACCAGCGGTTCGTCAGCGGCAACACCCGGCCCGAGACCAACAAGGACCGTTTCTGGCTGCCGGCCCTGAACGTGGAATGGGACCTCGGCTTCGCCACCCTGACGTCGAACACCTCGCGCCTGATCCGCAACGAGGACGGCAACTACGACTACGCCACCTATGACCTGGCGAATTTCCCGGTCCGCTACCGCACCGCGGCCAACCCGTTCGGCGCCTTCGACCGCTACTACGGCTTCGCCGACTTCAGCTCGCTGAACATCAACGGCAACAACCAGGACAGCTTCAACCAGGAACTTCGCCTGGCCAGCAACGATCCCGACGCCCGCCTGACCTGGGTGGTCGGCCTCTACTACGCCAAGGCCGAACAGAGCTCGAAGCAGTCGGTGCGCAACCGCTATTTCTCCGAGTTCATCGGCCGCACCCCCGGCCCGTCGGACCTGCTGGTCTATGACGAGACCCTCGTCGCCTACGACAAGCAGCGTGCGGTCTTCGGCGAGGTCACCTGGGAGATCCTCGAGGGGCTGAAGCTCACGGGCGGCCTGCGCTACGCCAAGACCCAGTTCGAGTTCGTGGGCGAGGTGTTCGGCCTGGCGGCCGGCGCGGCCGGCTATATCCGCAACGAAGGCGACCAGACGGACAAGCCGCTGACCCCCAAGGTCAGCCTGCAGTACCAGTGGAACGCCAACAATCTTACCTACTTTACGGCGGCCAAGGGCTACCGGATCGGCGGTTCGAACCGCGCGGTCCCGGAGACCCCCGACTGCCTCGCCGGGCTCCGCGCCATCGGCTACGAGCGCGCGCCCAGCGGCTATCAATCGGACTCGGTGTGGAGCTACGAGCTCGGCAGCAAGAACACCTTCATGGAAGGCCGGGCCCGCATCGCCGCCGCCGCCTACATGATCAAGTGGACCGACATCATCCGCAGCGTCGGCCGGATCGGCAACAACTGTCCCTACGGCATCATCGCCAACCTTGGCGAGGCGACGTCCAAAGGCTTCGAGTTCGAGGGCTCGTTCAGCGTCACCGACGCACTGACCCTTGGCGCCGCGGTTGGCTACAACAACATCGAGTACGACGAGAGCATCCGCCTGCCCGGCGCGACCCAGGACCTGGTAACCGAGGGCCACACCCTGGGCGGCGTGCCGTGGACCGTCAGCCTCAGCGCCAACTATGCGTTCGAGGCCGGCGGCCTGCCTTCCTATGCGCGGGTCGACTACATCTACCGCTCGGCGAACGACGGCCTGACCGGCATCCAGGACCCGACTTACCTCAGCATCTACGACCCGTCCTACATCCTGCCGCCGGAAGACCACGATCTGCGCCTGCGCGCCGGCGTGCGGCTCGATAACGGGGCCGACGTGTCGCTGTTCGTGAACAACCTGCTCAACCGCACCAAGGTCGGGTTCGGCGGCTATCGGGTCACTCCGATCGATGAGTTCACCGCCCCGCGTCCGCGCACGTTCGGCGTGACGGCCACCTACCGCTACTGATCTTCCCCCTGCCGGCGCGGCCCTTTCGCCGCGCCGGCGTCTTTTCCTTTCCATACGGCGCGGCCCTTTCGCCGCGCCGGCGTCTTTTCCTTTCCATACGGCGCGGCCCTGCCGCCGCGCCGGCGTCTCTTTCTTCCATACGGCGCGGCCTGTCGCCGTGCCGGCGCTGTTTCTCGGCGCTTCCTTTTGAGGCCGCTGCTGGCATTTGGCCGATCCGTCTCTACCTAGGTCCAGCGGCGCTTCCGCCGCGTGGGACCGCCATATGACCGATCAACCCACCCTTGTTCTCAACGACGGCGTGCGCATTCCGCAGCTCGGGCTCGGCGTCTGGCAGACTCCGAACGACGATGCGGCGGACGTCGTGAAGACCGCCGTCCTCGCCGGCTACCGGCTGGTCGACACCGCGGCGATCTACGGCAACGAAAAGGGCGTTGGGCGTGGGCTGAGCGAGGCTCGCGACGCCGGCGTCGGCGACGTCTTCCTGACGACCAAGCTGTGGAACGAGAACCAAGGCTACGACGAGGCGCTGCGCGCTTTCGAAAACAGCCTCGGCCGCCTGGGTCAGGACAGCCTCGACCTTTATCTGATCCACTGGCCTGCGCCGAACCGCGACCGCTATGTCGACAGTTGGCGCGCCCTCGTGCGGCTCAAGGAAGAGGGCCGCGTCCGCTCGATCGGCGTCTCCAACTTCCAGCCGGAGCACCTCGAGCGCATCGTGGGCGAGACCGGCGTGACGCCCTCCGTCAATCAGGTCGAACTGCATCCGCGCTTCCAGCAGACCGCGCTTCGCGAGGTCCACCGCCGCCTCGGCGTCGCCACCGAGTCCTGGAGCCCGCTCGGCCAGGGGAAGCTGCTGGCCGACGCGACCCTCGCCGAGATCGCCGCGCGCCATGGCAGGACGCCGGCCCAGGTGATTATTCGCTGGCACCTCGACAGCGGCCTGATCGTGATCCCGAAGTCGGCGAACGCCGATCGAATTCGCGCCAACATCGACGTGTTCGACTTCCGGCTGGACGAGGCGGACCTCGCCCGGATCGCCGCCCTCGACGACGCCGGCGGCCGGATCGGCCCCGACCCGCTGACTGCGCCCTTCTGATCCAAACGAAAAGGGCCGGGCGCGTGCGCGCCCGGCCCCGTCGGTCTCGGCCTGTCAGGCCTAGAAGCGGTAGGTCGCGCTCAGGATCGCCGCGCGACGGTCGCCGGGAACCGCCCAGCCGTTGTTGCGGACTCGGGTGTAGTATTCCTTGTCGAACACGTTCTTGACGTTGAGCTGCAGCGCCAGCTGCTCGGTCACCGGATAGGTCGCCATCAGCTGGTGGGACCAGAAGCCGGGCGCCTTGAACAGCGGCGGGGCGCCGTTGTTCAGATAGAACTCCCCGGTGTAGGTCGCGCCGTACCCAAGGGTGGCGCCCATCGGCAGGGTGTAGGTGGTCCACAGGCTGCCGGAATGTTTCGGCGTCGCCAGCAGCGGGTTGCCCTTCTGCGAGTCGAAGCCGCCGTTGGCGATGGTGCGGTCCGACACCGACTGCAGCACTTCGCTCTTCAGGTAGGTGTAGGCCGCCGAGATCGACCAGTTCGGAGTGATCTGGCCATTGGCGCCCAGGGCGATGCCGTCCACCCGCGACTTGCCGTCCAGCACCTGGTCGGGGAGGGTCACGTCGCCCGACGGCACCCGGTAGTTGGTGCGCTCATTGCGGAAGATCGCCGCCGTCAGCAGCAGGTTCGGACGCGCCTGCCACTTGCCGCCGAGTTCAATGT
>NZ_JBIIGK010000188.1:0-4710 GCF_044236515.1 Phenylobacterium sp. | reverse complement strand
GCGACGTCGGCGTGGGCACCGGTGCGGCCGTCGGCGCCGGCGTCGGCGCGGTCGCCGGCGCGGTGTCCGGTTGCCGTGAAGACGGCGGCTGCGGCGCGCGGCCGGGCAACCGTCAGCAATACTACGATGAGCGCGCGGGCCGTTATTATTACTACGACCCGAGCAACGGCCGTTACTACTGGTCGGACGGCTCGCCCCGCTACTAAGCCGGGGAGGACTGCCAATACGTAAAAGGGCGGTCGACTCGTTCGGCCGCCCTTTGTCGTGCCACGTTTCAGCGTCGGGCGACGCGTCAGGATCTGAGGGGTTTGACATGAAGATCGGACAGGCGGCGGCGATCGCCGCGGCGGTGGCGGGCCTTGGCGCCTGCAGCACGATCCAGACGGCGCGCGAGCGCCTGGTGCGCGCGCCGGAGCGCTGCGCCGACCAGACGGTCCAGATCTATTTCGAACCCAACGCGGCCGAAGTGACCGCCGAGGGCCGGGCCGTGATCCGCGAGGCGGCGAACGCGGCGCGCGGCTGCCAGGTCGCCAGGGTCGACGTCCTCGGCCTGGCCGACGCCACCGGCGCGTCGGACGCCAACCTCGAACTCTCCAAGCGCCGGGCCCAGTCGGTGACCGCCGCCCTCGCCGCGGTCGGACTGCCGGACGCCGAATTCCAGGTCGCTGCCGTTGGCGAGGCCGGCGCCGAGACCCCCGCCGGCCAGGCCGCGCCGCTGCGCCGCCGGGCCGATGTCGTCCTGCGGATGACGCGCTGAGGCGCGTCGCCGCCGCCGGCGGTGACGCACGCAAAAGAAGGGCGGGCCCTTGGGCCCGCCGAAAGTGTGCATCATCGAGAAAAGGGGTGCGGAGACGGCAGACTGGCATGATCACCAGTCTCAAGTCGGGGGGGGCGTCGCCGCCTCCGCACACTAAGAACACACGTCCGGGTCAGCCGTTCCGACCCATTTGAAAAAATTCTCCGCCGATTTTTGCGCGCCCCTGACAGGGACAAGCTTGGCGGGAACGGGCCCCTGCGCGCGGCGTTAGGTCCACGTGGGCCGATGCGGCCCGGACGAAAGGGCGCAGTTATGGGGAACGCATTCGCCGCGCGCGGCGGCTTCACGCTGATGCGGACGCCAAGCCATCGCCAACAGGTCGCCCGTCGGCGGCTGGTGGTGGTCGCCGCGGTCTTCGGCCTGGCGCTCGCCAGCGGCGTCATCGGCTCGCTCACAGCGCGGACCGACGTCACCGAAACCGGCCGCGCCTACATCGGCCCGTCCAGCTATTTCCCGTCTGAGTAAGGAGCACCCCCAATGGCGCTTTCCAGCCGCTTTTCGCAACGCCAGACGCTCGGCGTCACCCGCGCCCGGCAGGGGCGTTCGGGCCGGCATGTTCTGTGGGTGCTGATCGTCGCCCTCGTGCTGGTGGTGATCGCCTTCGCGGCGACCTACGCCTTCAAGGCCGACGACTTCGCCTCGGCGACGTCCGACAATGGCCGGGCCAGCGCCGGGCAGGCCACCTTCGACGCCCCGGCCCCGGCCCCCAGCAACGCCCGAGCGACCGAAACCCCTCCGCCGCCCGTCGGTCAGTAGCCACGCGCCACAAAACGAAGACGGCCGCCCCTCGGGGCGGCCGTTTTGTTTGGTGCCCTCTCCTCTCCCCCGCGTCGCGCAAGGGAGAGGGTGGGGAGAGCGTCTGCCGCCGGTCAGGCCGCCTGTTTCGACGTCTTCCGCGGATGGAAGAACAGCGCCTGGCCGATCGCCGCCTTCACGGTCTCCGGCTGGAACGGCTTGGTGATCAGGAAGGTCGGCTCCGGGCGCTCGCCGGTCAGCAGGCGCTCGGGGAAGGCGGTGATGAAGATCACCGGCACATCGTAACGGGCGAGGATGTCCTTCACCGCGTCGATGCCGGACGAGCCGTCGGCCAGCTGGATGTCGGCCAGCACCAGGCCCGGGGTCTTGCGGGTGACCGCGTCGACCGCTTCGGTGCGGGTGGCGGCGATATCGACCACCGTGTGGCCGAGCTCGCGGACCAGCGCCTCGATGTCGGCGGCGATGACCGGCTCGTCCTCGATGATCAGCACATCGGTCGCCAGTTCGGCGTCGATCTCGGCCTGGGCCTCGGCGATCAGCTGCTCGACCTCGGCGAAGTCGGCGTCGAGGATCTGCGCGGCCTCGGACGGGGTGAACCCTTCGAGCGCGGTCAGCAGGAACGCCTGGCGCGAGCGCGGGGCGATGCGCATCAGGCGCCGCGTGGTGTCGTCGGCGGCGAAGTCGTCCTCGGCCGGGCTCTCGAGCTGGGCGCCCGAGGTGCACCAGATGGCGTGGAAGACGTGATACAGCGCGACGCGCGGCGTCAGGCTCGCCTCCAGAACCCGTTCGCCGGCGGCGAGGGCCTCCAGCGCGACCCGCACGTAATGATCGCCGGTCGTCTGGTCGCCGGTCAGGGCGCGAGCGTAGCGACGCACGTAAGGCAGGTGCGGCGCGAGGCGGGCAAGAAGACTCAAGGGTGACCCCTCCCGTTGGACATCGGATTACGGCAGCGTCGAGCGAGAAGCCTCGCCCCCACTGCTGGCTAGCATGATGCAAAAACGCCACGTGAGGGAACCGGTTCCCAGGACTCGATGTTTTGCGCATCTTACCCTCTACGAACATGGAACCCGTGGCCGGAGTGGGGCGTTGAGCGGCGACAAGGACCAAAAGAGGGGGCGGCCGCCGCGTGAGCGGAGCGCCGATACCATGATCGAACAACGGCCTTCCGAGGAACGGCGCAAGTCGTCGGCTGCTCTGGACGAAGCTCGCCTGCGTCAGCAGGCCATCGGCGTGCGCCTTCGTCAAATGTTCGACGAGGTGGTCAACGAGCAGGTGCCGGACGAATTCCTGGAGATTCTGCGACGCGCCGACAGCCGTGCGGAGAACGGCTGATGGCGGACGCCCGGGAGTCCCGCCCGCCCCGCACCGACGCGGACGATAACGCGTTCAAGAAAGAGCTGGTTCAGCTCATTCCGCATCTGCGCGCCTTTGCCCGCACCCTTTGCGGCGACCCCGCCGCGGCCGACGACCTGGCGCAGGACGCCATGATGAAGGCCTGGGACGCGCGCGCCAGCTTCCAGATGGGCACGAACATGAAGGCCTGGACCTTCATGATCCTGCGCAACCAGTTCTATTCGGAGAAGCGCCGCTCCTGGCGCCAGAGCCAGCTCGACCAGGAGGCCGCGGAGCGGACCCTGGTGGCGGTGGACGATCCGGAGGCGCCGGTCGCGCTGGACGAGCTGCGTCAGGGGCTGGCCATGTTGCCCCCGGAACAGCGCGAAGCCCTGATCCTCGTCGGCGCCGGCGGCTTCGCCTACGAAGAGGCGGCCGAGATCTGCAACTGCGCGGTCGGCACCGTGAAGAGCCGCGTCAGCCGCGCCCGCCGCGCCCTGCACGCCATCCTCGACGAGGGCAACTATCAGCGCGACGGCGCCTCGGCTGGAGACGCCATGCGGGCTATTCTGGCTGACGCGGAGCGGCTAAGCACCGTCCGTTGAGGATGGGAGACCGGGCCATGTCGGGCCTGCCGAAGCCCTCGGTGCGGACTATCCGCGTCCGCCTGATGGCGGCGCTCGCGGCGGCCCTGCTGCCGGTGCTGCTGCTTGGCGTCATTCAGTCGGCCATCGCCTTCCATCGCGAGGGCGCGCTGCTGCGCGAGAACCTCGGCTTCGCCGCCCGGCGCAGCGCCGCCACCGCGCTCGCCCGCACCGAGGCCGCCGGGGTCCTGCTGGACACCCTGGCAGCCAGCCCGGCCGCGGGATCGTGCAGCGACCGGCTCGCGCGGGTGCGCAACCGGGTGCCCGGCTACGAGAACCTCATCCGCTTGCGGCGCGACGGCGAGGTCGCCTGCGCCGCGACCGCCGCGCCGAACGCGGCCGGCCATGCCGGCGACGCCTGGTTCCGCCGCCTGGCGGCCGGCGACAACCTTGTCGTCGTGGCCGAGGCCGGGCCGGATTACGCCCGCGTTCCCTCCGTGCTCCTGGCCACGCCCGCCCGGGACGCCGAGGGCCGCTTCGACGGCGCCCTGGCGGCGGTGATCTCGCTCGCCAGCCTGCAGCCCTCCACCGCCGAGCTGCCGCGCGGCGCGCAGGTCGCCCTGATCGACGAGCTCGGCCGGACGATCAGCACCACCGACCCGCAGCTGATCACCGGCCTGCCGGAGGGCTGGCAAGCGCGCGCCGTCAAGGACCGCTCGATGCTGTGGTACGCCGAAGGCGCGCGCGGCGAGCGCCGCGTGTTCTCCGCCGCCCCCCTGGTCGGCGACGACGTGTTCGTGGTGATCTCGGCCCGCTCGCCCAGCCTGCTGTCCTGGGGCTGGTTGAACCCCCTCACCGGCGTCGTCTTCCCGCTGCTGACCTTCGTTCTGGCCCTGGCGGCGGTGACGGCGGTGACCGAGCGTGTCGTCGTCCGCTGGATCGCCTACCTGCAGCGCATCGCCTCGCTCTACGCCCGCGGGCGCTTCAGCGTCCGCCCCGTGCAGGCCGAGCAGATGCCGCCGGAGATCCGCGAACTGGCCGAGACCCTGGAGGACATGGCCGACGCCATCGTCGGTCGCGACGCCTCCCTGCGGGACAACCTCGCCCAGAAGGACGCGCTGATGCGCGAGATCCATCACCGGGTGAAGAACAACCTGCAAGTCATCTCCAGCCTGCTCAACATGCAGCAGCGGGCGCTGTCCGACCCGGCCGCCCGGGCGG
>NZ_JBIIGK010000057.1:0-17418 GCF_044236515.1 Phenylobacterium sp. | reverse complement strand
CCCGCCTTGGTGAAGGAGCCCGAACGATGTCCACGCCCCGCTTCGACAGCGACAACGACTACGATCCGCAGGACCAGGCCGAGGCGCTGGACGAGAGCATGACCGTCGGCGGCGAGGGCTCGGTGTCGCTGGGCGGCGACTCGCCGCTCGAGGTCGGCGCGGAGATGCGGACCTTCGAGGAGATGCCCGACGTGCTCGATATGATGCAGCGCGTCGGCGACCGCGACGATGACGAAGGATTGGCGCTGGACGCCGACGAGTTCGACGAGGACGCCGTCGACGACGGCGACTTCGAGGAGGACGACGAGCTCGACTACCGCGCCGCCGACGAAGAGCACGAGGACGACCTCGACGGCCTCGGCCCGGAAGCCGGCTCGCGCGGCATCGACGAGGACGCCCTGTCGCTGAGCGAAATCGAAGGGCTGGACGAGGTGCGGGATGCCGATCTGGCGACCGGCGGCGAGGACGACTTCACCGACTTCCAGGCTCGCAACGTCGGCGACGAGGACCTGAAGCGCATGGGCTATTCGGAAGATCGGGGCGGCGAAGTGCGCGCCAAGCCGGACTCCTGACGCCGCGGCCTTACGCCGAATTCACTCGATCTTTCAGGGCGGCGAGGACACCCTCTCGGCGACGAGAGGGAGTTTTCGCATGAAGCCCGCCATCGCCGCGATCCTCGCGGCCGCCGCCGCGAGCGCCTGCGCGCCCGCCGGCCCGCCGCCGGCCCGCGCCACCCTGGACTGTCCGCAGACCGAGGGCGGCCTGACCCGCGCCTCCATCTCCGCCGACCGCAAGACCTGCATCTATCGCGCCGACGGCGGCGTCGAGGTGAAGCTGCGGCTGATCCCGACCGGCGGCCGGCCTGAACAGGCCCTGGCACAGATCGAGGCCGAGCTGCTGAACACGCCGGTCCCGGCCAGGCCCGCCGCGGCTGCGGCGGCCGCCCACCCGGAGGCCGATGCGGTGGCGCGCCAGGCGCGCGCCGATGCGGCGTCGAGTGCTGCACCCGAAAGCCCTGCGAGCGACGCGTCCGAAGAAGTTCATATCGATGTGCCGGGCCTGCGCGTGACCGCCAACGGCGATGACGCCAAGGTCGAGATCGGGTCGGTGAAGGTCGACGCGAGCGGCGACGACGCCACCGTTCGGGTGGTGCGCGACGTCCGGCTGAAGGGCGAATCCTTGTCGCCCAAAAAGCGCGGCCTGAGGGCGACCTTCGTGAAGGCGGAGGACCGGCCGGAGGGCGAGCGCGTCGTCGGCTATGAGGCGGCCGGCCCGAAAGCCGGGCCGCTCACCGTGGCGACCGCCGTCGGCGATGGCGACCTCGACGATCTGCGCAAGGACGTCGAGCGCCTGGTCCGTCGCAACGGCGGGGTCTGAGCCGCCTCAGCCGGCCGGCTGAACCTCAACCACCTTGTAGGTCAGGGGCCGGCCGTCCTCGTCGGTGATGGTGACGTACTCGCCGACCGCGAACCGATGGTCGCCCAGGCGGTGCACCGGCTCGTCGTCGGCGGCGTCATCTTCCTCGTAATCGAAGAACCAGCGTGGACCGCGGCGGTTGAGGCGCCCGTCGGTCGGATCCTCGTCCGGCGAGAAGCGGCGCACGGTGCAGGCGTCCCGCGACTTCGCATAGGCCGCCTCGTCCAGGTGCCCGTCGTCGGTCAGGGGCGCGGTCAGGGAATAGCCGCGATGGTCGTCGCCGCCGGCGAACTCCGTGCCAGGGTTGCGGGCGAGCCGCATGACGATGCGCGACAGGGTCATGGTGTTCCTCAAGCTCAGTGGGACAAGAACAGCGATGGGGCGTCGGCGCCGAGCAGCGTGCGCGTCGCCCCGCCAAATATAAACTCCTGAAGCCGCGGATGGCCGAAGGCGCCGGCGACAAGGATGTCGGCGCCTAACTTTTGCGAAGCCGCCAGCAGCGCAGGCGCGGCGTCGCCGTGGTCCGGAAGCACCTCGACCGCCGCTTCGAGTCCACGGGCGGCGTAATAGGCCTGCAGCCGGGACGGGTCGAAGCTGCGGGCGCTGGCTTTCGGGGCCGAGAGGATGACCACCTGGCTGGCCTTTTCCAGCAGCGGCAAGGCCAGGCGCGCCGCCCGGCTGGCTTCCTTGCCGCCTTCCCAGGCCACGGCGACGACGCCGCCGACCTTGAGGCCCGGCCGGGCGATCAGCACCGGCCGCTGCTCGTCGGCGACGATCTGCTGGAACGACCCTGCAAGGGCGCCGCGGCCGCGGGCCGCGTCGGAAGTGAAGACGACCACGTCGGAGAGGCGGCTCTCGGCCGAAAGGCCCGCCCACACAGGGGTCTGCAAGGCGGCAAACCGTTGCTTGGGATAGGCGACGCGCTCAAAGGCGAAGCGGGCATTTCGCTCGCCGATTGCGGCGGCTTCGCGCAGCGCGTCCAGCGCCGCGGTCTGAACGCCGCCGAGCAGGCCCTCGCCCGTCCAGGGCATGACATCGGCGACATCGGCCGGCGTGTAGACGCCGGCGACCTCCGCGCCGAACGGCTCGGCCAGCATCACCGCCGCGGCCAGCGCTTCAGCGTCGCCCTGGCCGCCTGACAGCGGCGCCATGATCCGGGCCCAGCTCATCTGCGTCCCTTTCACGTCCTCTCTCATTGCGCAGCTTGGACCCAAGGCCACACGCCCGCATTGATATTTTTCAGTCGGTGGCGCAGTTCACCAGGCTGAGCCATGAAGGAACGCGCTGTGAGCAAAGGGGTTCGTCGCGCCAAGGCCGCACCTCGCGCCTGGCAGCGGATGCTGTCGGGGCGTCGGCTCGACCTGCTCGACCCTTCGCCGATGGACATCGAGATCGAGGACATCGCCCACGGCCTGGCGCGGGTCGCGCGGTGGAACGGGCAGACGGTCGGCGAGCACGCCTTCTCGGTCGCCCAGCATTCGATCGTCGTCGAGGAGATCGTCGCCCACATCCGGCCGGAGATCGAACCGCGCTGGCGCCTCTCGGCGCTGCTGCATGACGCCTCCGAATATGTGATCGGCGACATGATCTCGCCGTTCAAGGCGGCGCTCGGCGTGGACTACCGGACCTTCGAGGACCGGCTGGAGACCGCGATCCACATCCGCTTCGGTCTGCCGGCCAAGACGCCGCCGGACGTGAAGCGGCTGATCAAGCAGGCCGACCGGGCGTGCGCCTTCTTCGAGGCGACGCAGCTCGCCGGCTTTACCCATGCCGAGGCGCTGGATTTCTTCGACGCCCCGCCGCCGGGCTACCTCCTGCACATCGACCCCTGGCCGGCGTCCGTGGCGCAGGAGCGTTATGTGCAGCGGTTCCACCTCCTGTCCGAAGCCGCCGGCTATACGCCCGGACAGGCCGCGTTCGACACGGAGTGACGGCGTGAGCGTGCCGGTGGTCATCGGCCTGTCGGCCGTGGTGATGGCGATCCGCGACGGGGAGGCCGTGGCGCTGACTGTCCGGCCGCCGGGCCAGGAGTTGCAGGGCCTGCCGTTCGGACCTTTCGACCCCGCCGGCCGACGAACCTTCGAGCTGGCGCTGCGCGCCTTCGTGACCGAGCAGACCCGGTTCGATCTCGGCTATGTGGAACAGCTCTACACATTTGGAGACAAAGGCCGCGACGCCCCTCTGGCCGACATGGGCGCCGGGTCGGCGCGGGTGATCTCGGTCGGCTATCTCGGCCTGGCGCCCGGCGCGCTCGACAGTCATTCGGCGGCCTCGGGCTGGCAGCCCTGGAACCGCTTCTTTCCCTACGAGGACTGGCGCGACGGTCGGCCGACCGCCTTGCGGCCGATCGAGACGGCGCTGCGCGCCTGGGCGACCACGCCCGACCGACTGGCCCGCGCCCGCCTGCTGTTCGCCCTCGACGACGCGCCGTGGAACGAGGAGCGGGTGCTCGAGCGCTATGAGCTGCTCTACGAGGCCGGGCTGGTGCAGGAAGCCGCCCGCGACCGGGGCGAAGCGGCGGCCGCCCTGCCCGCGGCCGGCGAACCGATGATCTCCGATCACCGGCGCATCCTGGCGACGGCCCTGTCGCGCCTGCGCGGTAAGATCAAATACCGGCCGGTGGTGTTCGAGCTGATGCCGGAGGCCTTCACCCTGTCGGCGCTGCAACGCGCCGTGGAGGCGATCGCCGGCGTAACCCTGCACAAACAGAACTTCCGCCGCACGCTGGAGCGGACCGGCCTGGTCGAGGGACTGGGGCGGATGGACTCCGAGACGGGGGGGCGGCCGGCCGAGCTGTTCCGGTTCCGGCGCGAACTGTTGGCGGCGCGACCGGTGTCCGGCCTCCCGCTGCCGCTGTTGCGGGACTAAACGCCCTAAGCGGCCGTCTTGCCGGCGTAGATCGGCAGGGCTTGCAAGGCCAGGATCGCCGGCGGCTCGGAAAGGTCGGTCAGGTCGACGCTGATCTGACCGGTGCGGAACGCGCCCGCGAGGGCCGAGGCCCAGGGCAGACGCCGCCCGACGAACTGCTCGCCGACGGCGCAAAGCACCAGCGCCAAGGCGCCGGACTTGGCCATCGCCCCCTTCCCATCGGCGGCCACCCAGACCGCGTCCAGGCGGCGTTCGGGGAAAATCTCGTCGAACAGCGCCCGGGCGCGGGTCTCGTTGAGCGGTGGCTTCGGCTTGGAGAGGCTGGCCCACGCCGTCGCCCCCACCAGCATGATGGTGGCGAAGCCGGTCATCGCGAGTTGCGTGAAATCGGCAGGCAGCAAGGCGTCCCTCTCGGGAGCTAGCTGGCCGTGAATTGAGCGGCAGGTCAAGAAGAAGCCCCCCACCCGAAGGCAGGGGGCTCACGCAGTGTCGATCGGGCGCGATCAGAACCGGCGCGTGTAGGCGATCGACCAGACGTCGGCATGGCCGGCGCCGTCGTCGCGGAAGTCGTGGCGGGTCCAGTCGATGCGCACGCCGTTCTGGCCATCGAAGTGGTGCTGGGCGCCGACGCCGAAGTTGAAGGAATCGCCGCCCTCGCTGGCGGAGAAGCCTCCGCCCGACGCGCCGATCTTGGTGTGGCCGTAGCCGATGCGGGCCAAGAGGTCGGTGTTCTCCGACAGCGGGGCGAAGCCAACGCCATAGATACCAAGCTGGCGCTTCAGCTTCACGTCGACCGGAACGCCGCCCACGTCGACCTCGTCCTTCTTCACGCCGAACGCGCCCTCGCCTTCGATGCCCAGCCAAGTGTTTGCGCGATAGCCGAGACGGCCTTGCAGGGCCCCGACGTCGGCGACGCCGCCGTTCGCGTGGGCATAGCCGAGCGAGCCGTAAGCCCCCGTGGACTGGGCGTGGGCGGCGGCCGGAAGGACGAGGGCGATGGCGGCCACCGAAGCTGCCGCGAGAAGCATTTTCATGATGTTGAACTCCACTCAGATACGCGAACAGCCACCCGAGCCCTCGGGTTGGGGGAGCAAACGCGAGGTGTCCGGGAGGGTTCGCAGCCGGTGTGTCCGCCGCCATACGAGTGTGGTTTGCGGGCCACAGGGCCACTAACGGCGGTGATCAAATCGGCGGCCTGCGCGTTTCGGGCGTCACGCGAGAGAGGCGGAGATGGCCGACGACGAGCCCAAGAACCTCGAAGACCTGCTGTCGAAGCTGGATCGCGCCGCCGATTCCAAAGGCGCGAAGGTGTCGGTCGGCGAGATCATGGAGACGGTGGGCAAGCGCTCGTTCGGGCCGCTGCTGCTGCTCACCGGGCTTCTCGGGATGACGCCCGTCTCGGCCGTGCCGACGGCCCCGACGATCATCGCGACTATCACCTTCCTGGTCGCCGTCCAGCTCCTGTTCGGCCGCGAGGCGGTGTGGATCCCGCGGGCCCTTGAGAAGCTGTCACTGAAGGCCGAGCGGGTGCGCAAGGCGGCGAGCATCAGCCGCCGGCCTGCCCGCCTCGTCGACCGCCTCGTGAAGCCGCGGCTGTCGATCCTCACCCGCCCTTGGGCCGACCGGATGGTGGCGGCAGTGTGCATTCTGGCGGCGCTGGCGACGCCGCCGCTGGAGCTGCTGCCGTTCGTCGCCTTCGTGCCCGCGCTGGCGGTGGCGACCTTCGGCCTGGCGCTCGTCGCGCGGGACGGACTGCTGGTGCTGATCGCCCTGGTGATCGTCGCCGGAGGCCTGGGCTTCGGCGGTTATCACCTCCTGGCGGGCGGCTAGCGGTCCTTCTCGCGCTCGCCGATGGCCGCCTGGGCGGCGGCCAGGCGGGCGATCGGCACCCGGTAGGCCGAGCAGCTCACGTAATCGAGGCCGATTTCTTCGCAGAACTGAATCGAGGCCGGATCGCCGCCGTGCTCGCCGCAGATGCCGAGCTTGACGTCGGGCCGCACGACGCGGCCGCGCTCAGCGGCGATGCGGATCAGGTCGCCGACGCCGTCCTGGTCGATGCTGACGAACGGGTCCTTCTCGAAGATGCCCTTCTCGATATAGGCGTTGAGGAACCGGCCGCTGTCGTCGCGGCTGATGCCGAACGTCGTCTGCGTCAGGTCATTGGTGCCGAAGGAGAAGAACTCGGCGGTCTCGGCCAGGTCGCCGGCGCGGATGGCCGCGCGCGGCAGTTCGACCATGGTGCCGACCATGTAGCGGATCTCGACACCCTGCTCCTCAATCACGGTTTTCGCCGTGCGATCCGTCAGTTGGCGCAGGAACTTCATCTCCTCGCCCTTGGCGACCAGCGGGTGCATGATCTCCGGGATCGGGGCCGGGCGGCCAGCCTTCGCGACCTCACAGGCGGCCTCGACGATGGCCCTCACCTGCATCTCGTAGATTTCGGGATAAGCGACGCCCAGACGGCAGCCACGGTGGCCCAGCATGGGGTTCACCTCGTGCAGCTCCTTGGCGCGGCGAGCCAGTTTCTGCGGATCGACGCCGGTGGCCTCGGCGAGGGCCACAAGGTCGGCGTCGGTGTGCGGCAGGAACTCGTGCAGCGGCGGGTCGAGCAGCCGGATGGTGACCGGCAGGCCCTCCATGATGTCAAACAACTCGACAAAGTCCTGACGCTGCATCGGCAGGATCTTGGCCAGCGCGGCCCGGCGGCCAGCCTCGTCGTCGGCCAGGATCATTTCGCGCACGGCGGCGATCCGGTCCGGATCGAAGAACATGTGCTCTGTACGGCAAAGGCCAATGCCCTCGGCGCCGAACTGGCGGGCGGTGCGCGCGTCGAGCGAGGTCTCGGCATTGGCGCGGACCTTGAGCCTGCGCACGCCGTCGGCCCAGCCCATCAGCGTGGCGAAATCGCCCGAGAGCTCCGGCTCGACCATCTTCACCGCGCCCGACAGCACTTCGCCGGTCGAGCCGTCGATGGTGATGATGTCGTGGGCCTTGAAGGTGCGACCGCGGCAGTGGAACTCGCGCGCTTTCTGGTCGATGCGCAGCTCGCCGGCGCCGGAGACGCAGGGGCGGCCCATGCCACGGGCGACGACGGCGGCGTGGCTGGTCATGCCGCCGCGGGCGGTGACGATGCCGCGGGCCGCGTCCATGCCGCGGATGTCCTCGGGGCTGGTCTCCTCGCGCATCAGGATCACCGCCTCGCCGGCGGCGCCGAGGCGCTCGGCCTCCTCGGCGGTGAAGACGACCTTCCCGGTCGCCGCTCCGGGGGAAGCCGGCAGACCGCTCGCGATGACATCGCGCGGGCTGGCCGGATCGATGGTCGGGTGCAGGAGCTGGTCGAGGCTGCCGGGCTCGACGCGCATCACCGCCTCTTCCTTGCTGATCAGCCCCTCCGAAGCGAGGTCGACGGCAACCTTCAGCGCCGCCTTGGCGGTGCGTTTGCCGTTGCGGGTCTGCAGCATGTAGAGCCGGCCGCGCTCGACCGTGAACTCGATATCCTGCATATCGCGGTAGTGAGTCTCGAGCCGCTCGATCACCGCCTTGAACTGGGCGAACACCTCCGGCATCGCCTCTTCCATCGACGGGTTCTTCTCGCCCATCTCCTCGCGCGCCGCGCGGGTCAGCGCCTGCGGCGTGCGGATGCCGGCGACGACGTCCTCGCCCTGGGCGTTGATCAGGAACTCGCCGTACAGCCGGTTCTCGCCGGTCGACGGATTGCGCGTGAAGGCGACACCGGTCGCCGAGGTCTCGCCCATGTTGCCGAACACCATCGACTGCACGTTGACCGCCGTGCCCCAGCTTTCCGGGATGTCGTGCATCCGGCGATAGAACTTGGCCCGATCGTTCATCCAGCTGGCGAACACCGCGCCGATGGCGCCCCACAGCTGGGCGTGCGGATCCTGCGGGAACGGCTTGCCGAGTTCCCTCTCCACCGCCGCCTTGTAGTCGGCGACGACCGCTTCCCAATCCTCTGCGCTGAGGGCCGTGTCGACGTAGGCGTCGAGCCGGTCCTTGTGATCGTCCAGGATCTCCTCGAACATGTGGTGGTCGAGGCCGAGCACGACGGCCGAATACATCTGGATGAACCGGCGATAGCTGTCGAAGGCGAAGCGGCGGTCCCCGGCCAGCTTAGCCAGGCCCTCGGCGGTCTGGTCGTTGAGGCCGAGGTTTAGGACGGTGTCCATCATCCCGGGCATCGAGGCGCGCGCGCCGGAACGGACCGAAACCAGCAGCGGGTTGGCGGCGTCGCCGAACTGCTTGCCGGTCTGCTCTTCGACCCGCTTTAGCCCTGCGGCGACCTGCTCCTGCAGGTCGGCGGGATATTGCCGCTCGTTGGAATAGTAGTGGACGCAGGCTTCCGTCGTGATGGTGAAGCCCGGCGGCACGGGCAGGCCGAGCGACGACATCTCGGCGAGGTTGGCGCCCTTGCCTCCGAGCAGGTTCTTCATCGCGGCGTCGCCGTCAGCGCTCCCGCCCCCGAAGGCGTAGACCCACCGCGTCTTCACCATCGTATCGCCCGCCATCCGTCCAAATCTCCGTCTTCCCGGCCTGAAGCCAGGATCAACCCGTAACCTGAGAGAAGTCCGCGACACGCCCCATGGCGTCGCGAACCTGCACCAGAAGCCGCAAGCGGTTCTCGCGTTCCGCGGCGACGTCTGAATTCACCAGCACCTTGTCGAAGAAGGCGTCGACCGGGGCGCGAAGCGCGGCCAGCGCCTGCATCGCGGCCGCGAAGTCCTCGCGGCCAAGCGCCTCGTCCAGTTGACCTTCGAGATCGGTGAGGCGCGCGACGAGCCCGGCTTCTTCCGATGAGGCGCCGGCCATGGCGGTCGGCGCGCCCGACGGCAGCGGGCCCTTCTTCTCCTCGGCCTTGAGGATGTTCACAGCGCGCTTGTAGCCGGCCAGCAGGTTTGTGCCGTCCTCGGAGGCGAGGAAGGCGGCCAGCGCCTCGACCCGCGCCACGATCCGCACCAGATCGTCGTCGCCGAGCGCCAGGACGGCGTCAGCGAGATCGTGCCGCTGGCCCTGGTCGCGAAGCTGCACCTTCAGACGGTCGGCGAAGAAGGCCAGCAGATCCTCGGAGCAGAAGCTGCGAAGCGGCAGGCGCGTGCGCGTCTGCAGCAGTATGCGGATGACGCCGAGCGCCGCGCGGCGCAGGGCATAGGGGTCGCGGCTGCCGGTCGGCTTTTCGTCGATGCCGAAGAAGCTGATGAGGGTGTCGAGCTTGTCGGCCACGGCGACCGAGGCGGCCACCACCTGCACCGGCACGGCGTCGCTCGGGCCCTGCGGCTTGTAGTGCAGGCGGATGGCGTCGGCGATCTCGGGGTCCAGGTGCTCCTTGTCGGCGTAATAGCCGCCCATCACGCCCTGCAATTCCGGGAACTCGCCGACCATGCCGGACACGAGGTCCGCCTTGGCCAGGCGCGCCGCCTCGACCGCCTTGGCCTTGGTCTCGGCGTCGTCACGAAGATACGGCGCAAGCTGGCCCGCCAGGGCGGCGATCCGCTCGACCCGGTCATGCATCGTGCCGAGCTTGGCGTGGAAGGTGACGCCCTTCAGCTTCTCCAGCCGGTCGGCAAGCTTCGTCCGCTGGTCCTCTGTCCAGAAGAACCGCGCGTCGGACAGGCGCGCCGACAGAACCTTGGCGTTGCCGGCGGCGATGATGCGGCCGCCGTCGGTCGCCTCGATATTGGCGACGGTGATGAAGTGCGGCGCGAGGTTGCCGCTGGCCGGATCGCGGACGGCGAAATAGCGCTGGTGGACCCGCATCGAGGTGCGGATCACCTCCGGTGGAAGGTCCAGGAAGGCTGGGTCCATGTCGCCCATGACCGGCGTCGGCCATTCGGCGAGGCCGGCGACCTCTTCCAGCAGGCCATCGTCTTCGACGAGCTCTAGATTGCGGGCGAAGCACAGGGTGCGGGCCTGCTCGACGATGCGCGCCTTGCGCTCGTCGGCTTGGAGGACGACGCCGTTCTTCAGCAGGCCGTCGCGATACTCGTCGAAATCGCGGGCGCGGAAGGACTGGCGCGAGCCCATGAACCGGTGGCCCTCGGTGAGGTCCCCGGAGACGATGCCGTCGATCTCCAGCGGCACGATCTCGCGATCGAAGACGCAAAGGATGCGCTTCAGCGGTCGAACCCAGCGCAGGCGGCTGGTCCCGCTGATCATTGACTTCGGCCAGGGGAAGCCGCGGACGATGGCCTCGACCATCTCTGCGACGATCTCCGGCGTCGGGCGTCCGGCCTTGTGCAGGTGGGCGAAGAAGACGCCGTCGCGCTCGATCAGCTGGTCGCGCGTCAGGCCGGTGGCGCGCAGGAAGCCTTCCAGCGCCTGTTCCGGAGCGTTGGTGCGGGGGCCCTTGCGTTCCTCATGACGCTCGGGTTGGGCGGCCGGCAGTCCCTCGGCGACGAGGGTCAGGCGGCGCGGGCCGGCGAAGGCGGCCAGCGCCTCGGGCAGCAGGCCTTCGGCGGCGAGCTTCTCGCGCGCCATGCGCTCCAGGTCGCGGGCCGCCTGGGCCTGCATGCGGGCGGGAATCTCTTCGGAGAAAAGTTCGAGCAGAAGCTGAGGCATGACTTAGGCCTTCGCCTCCGCCTGACTCTCGATCCAGGCCTCGGCGCACATCTTTGTCAGGTCGCGGATGCGGCCGATGTAGCTCTGGCGCTCGGCGACAGCGATGGCGCCGCGCGCGTCCATGATGTTGAACAGGTGGCTGGCCTTCAGGACGTGGTCGTAGGCCGGCAGGGCCAGCGGCTGCCCCTGGCGTCCGCGGTGGCTGAGGATGCGGGGAACCTCGCGCTCCATGTCCTCGAACTGCCGCTTGCAGGTGGCGACGTCAGCGGCCTCCAGCTCGAAGGCGGAGAACTGCTGCTCGTTCGGCAGGTAGATGTCGCCGTACTTGAATTCGTCATTGAAATCCAAGTCGTAGACGCTGTCCTTGTCCTGCAGGTAGAGGCTGAGCCGCTCCAGGCCGTAGGTCAGCTCCCCGGCCACCGGAAACACGTCCAGGCCTCCGACCTGCTGGAAGTAGGTGTACTGCGTGACCTCCATCCCATCGCACCAGACCTCCCAGCCGAGGCCCCACGCGCCCACGGTCGGATTTTCCCAATCGTCTTCGACGAAGCGCAGGTCGTGGAGCTGAGGATCGATGCCGATCGCCTTGAGCGAGCCGAGGTATAGGTCCTGGAGGTTCTCCGGGTTCGGCTTCAGGATCACCTGGTACTGGTGATGTTGGTGAAGCCGGTTCGGGTTCTCGCCATAGCGGCCGTCGGCCGGCCGGCGGGACGGCTGGACGTAGGCGACCTTCCAGGGATTCGGCCCGAGCGTGCGCAGCACGGTCATCGGCGACAGGGTCCCTGCCCCCACCTCGACGTCGTACGGCTGCAGGATCGCGCAGCCCTGCTGGCTCCAATAGTCGTGCAATTTCAGGATCAGACCCTGAAACGATAGCGGCTTGTCAGGCATGAAAATCAGGGCCGTTCGCAGGCGCAAAAAAAGTCGGCGGACCATAGGGCCCGCCGACCTTGGCTTCAAGCCGCCGCCCGTTTGTTTGGGCGCGGTATGTCCGATCAGTTGCCGGCGGCGGCGGTCCGCTGGCCGGCGCGCGACATCGGGCCGCCGAACCGGGCGCGGTTCTCAGCGGTGTCCGGAACCGGGCCGTTGGTCACGGTGGTCGTGGTGACGGTCGCGCCGCCGGCCATGCTGGTGCTCGACGTCGACGAGGCATCGGTCGACGCCGTGGCGGCGTCGGTGCTCATGGTGGTGCTGGCGCCGACCGACATGTCGGTCGAGCTGCTCGTCGTGCCGGAGCGCGACATGGTGCTGTCGCCGGTCGTCGAGCCTTCGTTGTGGTTTTGCGTGCCGGTGGTGGCGCCGACAGTGGATTCCTGGGCGTAGGCGGCGCCGCCGATCAGGGCGCAGGCGGCGGCGGCGGTGAGCAGATGGTTGAGCTTCATGGTCTTCACTCCTCGTGTGACGTCCGTTGAAAGCCCCGCCCCTTGGCGAAGTTCCTGCCCGAGCGCGCGGAGGCTTGCGGCCCATACGCACGGCGAAGGTCGGCGTTGCCGCTCTCACGGCTTCGTGAACACCGTCGTCAAGCCCAAGTTTTAGGCGCCGCGCAGCATTGGCGCCTGAAGAGCGGGCGCCGACGCGAGCACGCCGGCGGCTGGAACACCGGGCCATTTGGGATTGCGGCGCTCAATGCTAGCGGCGAGGCATGATCCGCACTCGCGTCAGCCTGACCGTCGCCCTCCTGGCCCTTTCCGCCGCCTCTCCGGTCCTCGCGCAGGCCGGGCCTGCTCCGGAAAAGGGCGACACAGCGTGGATGATGGTCTCGACGCTGTTGGTGCTGCTCATGATCCTGCCCGGACTGGCGCTGTTCTACGGCGGTCTCGTCCGTCAGAAGAACATGCTCTCGATGCTGATGCAGACCTCGACGGTGACGGTCGTCGGCATGATCGGCTGGGTGCTCTGGGGCTACAGCCTGGCCTTCACCGACGGCGGTGTGGCGGATGCGGTGATCGGCGGGGTTTCTCGGGTGGGACTGCTGGGCGTCACCCCGGCGTCGACGGCGGCGACCTTCTCGACCGGCGTCGTGATCCCTGAGTTCGCATTCATCGCCTTCCAGATGACGTTCGCCGCCATCGCCGCGGCCATCGTGCTGGGCGGCGTCGCCGAGCGGATGAAGTTCGCCGCGGTCCTGGCCTTTGCGGTGTTCTGGCCGCTGCTTTCCTATTACCCCCTCGCCCACATGGTCTGGTGGTGGGCGGGGCCCGACGCCATCGCCGCTGCACCTGAGAATCCGGTGCGGGCCGGGCTGATCTGGAGTCTCGGCGCCCTCGACTTCGCGGGCGGCACGGTCGTGCACATCAACGCCGGGGTCGCGGCCCTGGTCGGCGCGATCATCCTTGGGCCGCGGCGCGGCTATCAGGGGCCGACGCCGCCGCACTCGATGACCCTCACCCTGGTCGGCGCCGGCCTGTTGTGGGTCGGCTGGTTCGGCTTCAACGCCGGCTCCAACCTGGAGGCCACCGGCGCGGCGGCCCTGGCCATGGTCAACACCTTCGTCGCGACGGCCGCCGCCGGCCTCTCCTGGACGATCACCGAATGGGTGCTGCGAAAGAAGGCCTCGATGCTGGGCCTTGCGTCCGGCCTTGTCGCCGGCCTGGTGGCGGTCACGCCGGCAGCCGGCTTCGCGGGTCCTCTCGGCTCGCTGCTGCTCGGGCTCGTGGTCTCGCCGATCTGCGTGCTGTTCTGCTCGACCATCAAGATGGCGCTGAAGTATGACGACAGCCTGGACGCCTTCGGCATCCACGGCGCCGGCGGCGTGATCGGGGCGTTGGCCACGGGCCTGCTGGTCAACCCCGCCTGGGGCGGCGCCGGGGTCATCGACTATGCGACGTGTGCGGCGGACGGCGACATCTCGACCTGCGACTTGGCAGCCTACGACCTCGGCCCGCAGCTGCTCGCCCAACTGCAAGGCGTCGGTGTCGCCATTGCCTGGTCGGCTGTCGCCTCGGCCATCGTCTTCTTCGGCATCAAGTTCGCCCTCGGCCTGCGGGTCGACGAGGAGACCGAGCACGAGGGCCTGGACATCGTCGAGCACGGCGAGCGCGCCTACCACTACTAGGCGGCAGGCGCCCCGAGTCGGCACGGCTGGACCCACCAGCCGGGCTGCGCCGCGGCGATCCGCGCCGCCAGGCGTTTCGCTTCACCCTCCTCGGCGCACAGGGCGAAACAGGTGCCGCCGGAGCCGGACACACGCGCCAGCAGGGTCTCGGGTTCGGCCTTCAGCGCCGCAAGCACCTCGCCGACGCGGGGCTCAACGTCGACGGCCGCCGCTTCGAGGTCGTTGCGCTGGCCGCCGAGCCAGGCCGCCGCCGCTGCCGCGGTCGCAAAGGCCGACGGCGCCGACGGTGGAGCCACATCGCCGAACGCACCTCGGTCGTCGAAGCGCCGGTAGACCGCGGGCGTCGAGACCGGGACGGACGGATTGACCAGCACCGCAGGCAGAAGCGGGAGGCCGGGCGCAGCCGAGAGCCGCTCGCCCCGCCCTTCGGCTACCACCGTCCGGGCCCAAAGGCAGGCCGCGCCATCGGCCCCCAGCGAGCCGGCGGTGGCCTCCAGCTCGCCGTCCGTAATCCGCCGGCCGACGAGATCGCGCAGCAGGCGCAGGGCCGCCCCCGCATCGCTCGACCCGCCGCCGAGGCCGGCGGCGACCGGCAGCTGCTTGTCAAGAACGAGCCCGAGGGCGGGCTCCGGACCGCCGGCGCAGAGCGCTCGCGCCGCGCGCAGGACGAGGTTGTCGTCCCCCGCCCCAAGGTTCGCCGAAAACGGCCCCTTGAGGCGCAGGCTCAACCGCTCGCCGGGCTCCACCGTGACAACGTCGCCGACGTCGGCGAAGGCCATCAGGCTGCAGATCGGGTGATAGCCGTCATCGCCAGGTCCGCCGACATGGAGGAAGAGGTTGACCTTGGCGGGCGCCGGCGCGGAGCGCGGCGACGGGCTCACTGGACGGCGATCTTCCGGGTCGGGCCCAGCCCGGAGGCGATCTTGGACTCGGCGTCGGCGCGGATCTTGTCCTCCGGATCGAGGGTCAGCACCCGCCGCCACTGGAACACCGCCTCGTCCTTGCGGCCGACCATCCAGTAGGCGTCGCCGAGGTGGTTGTTGATCTCCGGATCGCCGGCCTCGAGCCCGACCGCGCGCTCAAGGGTCTCCACGGCCTTCTTGTAGTCGCCCATGCGGTAATGGGCCCAGCCGAGGGAATCGACCATGGCGCCGGAGCGCGGATTGGCGGCGACCGCCTTCTCGACCATGGCCAGGGCTTCGGCGAGGCGCTCGCCGCGGTCGATCCAGCTGTAGCCGAGGTAGTTGAGCAGCTCCGGCTCGTCGGGACGGGCTTTCAGGGCCGCCGTCAGATCGTTTTCGGCCTCGGGCCAGCGGCCGAGCCGCTCCAGGGCGACGCCGCGGGCGTAATGCAAGCGCCAATCCGGCGTCTTGGCCTCGCCGATCAGGTCATTCAGCACCGCCACCGCTTCGGCGTGCCGCTCGTCGGCGCGCAGCAGATCCGCGAGATTGACCCGCGCCTCGACGTCGCCGGTCGCGGCGGCGGCCCGCGCAAGCTTCAGGGCCGTCTCCGGATCCTTGGCGCTCTGATAGGTCCAGGCCAGCTTGGCTTGGGCCGAGGCGTACTCCGGCGAACCCGGCTTCAGCCGCGCATAGGCGGCGCGGGCCGCGTCCGCGTCTCCGGCCGCCTGCATGACGTCGCCGAGCATGACCCAGGCCTCGTCGCGCTTCGGATCGAGCCGCAGCGCCAGGCGCAGATAGAGCAGCGCCAGTTGCGTCTGGCGGGCCTGCAGCATGGTGGCGGCGGGGGCCAGCAGCGCCTGGGCGGCGCCCTCTTTCAGGCTCGGCAGGGCCGGCGCCTTTCGGCCTGCCGTGGCGCGGGCCCGGGCCTCCGTCAGCCGCACGCCGTCGGAACCGGCGGCTATAAGGGTGTCGTAGAGCTCCACCGCCTCCTTGCGTCGGCTCTGCCGCTCGAGGAAGGCGCCGTAGGCGAGGATCGACATCTCGCTGCCGGCCGAGGCGCTCGCCGCCTTGTAATCCGTCTCGGCCTCGTCGAAGCGACGGGCGCGCTCGAAGAGCTGCGCCCGACCAAGCTGGCCGAAGTAGTCGACCACGCGGTCGCCACGGACCTGCGGCCGGACGAACATCGCCTCGGTGTCGCCGGCCTGGGCGGCGGCCCACGGGGCAAGCAGGGCGGCGACCGGCCGGTGCGGAAAGCCGATCGCCTCGCCCGACAGCAGGTCCTGGGCCGCCTTGCCGCGGCCGTCGGCGATCGCCTCGACGGCGTTCGTCAGGGCGGCCAGCCGCTTGGTGGCCTCGGATACGTCCGGGCCCTGCGGCGCAAGGGTCACGGCCCGCTCGATGTCGCCCGCCAGCACGGCGGCGGAGAACGCCCGCTCGGCGACCACGCCGTCGGTGTCGGGATAGGCGCTGGCCTGCTCGAAATAGCGCGCCGCCTCGACGCTGCGCCCATCGTTCAGCGCGGCCTGACCGGCCAGGAACATGCCGTAGGGCGAGGCGCCGAATCCCTCGGCGGCGGCGGCCGTTGGCGGCGGGCCCTCGGACCGGGCCCCCGCGCAGGCGGCAAGCAAGAGAAGCGGGGCGGCGAGGAGAAGGCGGCGCATCCGGCGACCTTCGGACCTTCTGGCCCCGGCCGCAAGCTCCGCCGGTTTCGCCGCCGCCGTCCGCTTACATGTTGGGATAGTTTGGCCCGTCGCCGCCCTGAGGCGTCGTCCAGTCGATGTTCTGCGACGGATCCTTGATGTCGCAGGTCTTGCAGTGGACGCAGTTCTGGAAGTTGACCTGGAACCGCGGGTTGGCGCCGGCCTCGTCGTACAGCACCTCGTAAACCCCGGCCGGGCAGTAGAGCCGCGCCGGCTCCCCGTACTTCGGAAGGTTCACGTCGATCGGCACGGTCGGATCGCGCAGCTTCAGGTGCGCCGGCTGGCTTTCGTCGTGGTTGGTGTTCGACAGGAAGACGCTGGAGAGCTTGTCGAAGCTCAGGACGCCGTCCGGTTTCGGATAGACGATCGGCCTGTAGTCCTTGGCCAGGCCGGTGGACTCGGCGTCGCTCTTGCCGTGCTTCATCGTGCCGAACAGGGAGGCGCCGCCGAGCAGGCTGGTGCTCCACATGTCGAACATCGACAGCGCCCCGCCGAGCGCCGTGCCAAACTTGGAGAGCAGCGGCTTGGCGTTGCGGACAAGGTTCAGTTCGCGCTTCACCCACGAGGAGTCGAACGCCTCGGTGTAGGCGGTCAGCTCGTCGCCCGCACGGCCGGCCTGGATCGCGGCGAAGGCGGCCTCGGCGGCCAGCATGCCGCTCTTCATGGCGTTGTGGCTGCCCTTGATACGCGGCACGTTGACGAAGCCGGCGCTGTCGCCGAGCAGGACGCCGCCCGGGAAGGTCAGCTTGGGGGTCGATTGCAGTCCGCCCTCGCTGATCGCCCGCGCGCCGTAGGCGATCCGCCGGCCGCCGGCCAGGTGCGGCGCGATCTCCGGATGATGTTTGAAGCGCTGGAACTCGTCGTAGGGCGACAGCCAGGGATTCTTGTAGTTCAGGTGCACCACGAA
>NZ_JBIIGK010000187.1:0-4821 GCF_044236515.1 Phenylobacterium sp. | reverse complement strand
CGGGCCATGACGCGCGCCGGCAGGGCGGCCGTGGTGTCGGCGAGATAGGCGAAGACGTCCTTGGCCTTGGCGTAGCCGAGGGCCTCGATGCGCCCGGCGGCATAAGGCGCATCGTGGCCCATCATCACCATCGGCGGCGTGTCGAAGCCGTCGATCAGCAGGCCGACTTCCTCGTTGATCGACAGGTTGAACGGTCCGAGCACCCGATCACGGCCGCGCTCGCGCAGCCAAGCTTCGGCGGCGGCGAAGAGGGCGGCGAACACCTCTGCGTCGTCCTCGGCGGCGATCATGCCGAAGTGGCCGGCGGGGCCCATGGCCGCCGGCGTCAGTCGGTCGATCTGGGCGCTGATCCGGCCAACATCGCGGCCGTCGCGGGTGGCGAGCCAGAGCTGGACCTCGGCGTGTTGGAAGAACGGATTGACCTTCGGCGACAGAGCCTCGCGGCGCTCCATCATCAGCGGCGGGATGTAGTTGGGGTCGTCGCGCTGCAGCCGCATCGGCAAGCGGACGAAGCGTTCGAGCTCGGCCGGCGTCGTCACCGGGATCAGGACCACGGGGCCGGCCATGGTCAGCGTTCCAAATGGAGGAGGGCGGTGAAGGCGAGGCCGGCGAACAAAGCCGGGCCGGCCCAGGCGGCGAGCCACGCGGGAGCGAGCCCGCCTTCTCCGACGGCCACGAACACGCCGTCGACGACGAGGAACAGCAGGCCGGCCGCCAGACACAGGACCAGCACCACGCCGCCGCGTCCGCTGCGGAAGTTGGCAAGCCCGACCGGCAGGGCGATGAGCAGCATGACCAGGCAGGCCGCCGGATCGGCGATGAAGCGCTGCAGCTGGGTTTGGTAATAACTTCGCGGCCGCACCGCGCCTTCGCCGCGGGCGGCGGCGGCGGCGACTCCCGGGCTCAGCGGGGCGCCGGAGACGACGGCCTCGACCTCCGTCGGCGTCAGGTCGCCCTTCCAGAGCAACTGCGGCGGGCGGGCGACCTGGGCCTGGCCGGGGGCGACGGTTTCCACCACGGGCGCTTGGAGCAGCCAGCCGTCCTGACGGTAGGTCGCCGCCGGGGCGGCGAGGGTCTGGAGCAGCTGACCGTCCGCCTTGCGCCGGTAGATGGTGACATCGGTCAGGCGGCCCCCGTCCGGGGAGGGCACGCCGATGACGATGTCCGGGCCGACGCGGAAGGTCTCGGCGGCGGCCGCCTTGCGGCCGGCGGCCGGAGTGGTCTCGCGCCACCAGTCGGCCAGCGCCCTGTCGGCGTAGGGCGCGACGGCCATGCCGCTGAGCACCTGGGCGGCCATCAGGAAGACACCGATCGGCAGGGCCATGATGACCAGGCGATATGCGGAGACCCCCGCGGCGCGCATGGCGGTGACCTCGCTGTCGCGGGCCAGGCGGGTGAAGCCGAAGAGGCCGCCGGCCAGGGCGGCCAGCGGCGCGGCCTGCTCGAACAGCCGCGGCAGTCGCAGGGCGCTGTACTTGAGGATGCCGAGGGTCCCCAACCCGCGCTCGACGATCTCGGGCGTGATGTCGAGCAGATCGAGCACCTGGAGCACGCCCATCAGCACGGCCAGGGCGGCGAGCACCTGCATGCCGACGATGCGGACGACGTGGCCGCGGAGGGTCATGCGACGACCTTCCGCCGGAGTTTGAGCTTCTTGTGGGCGCGGTAGAGGGCGTCGGCGACGTACTCGACCAGGAGGCCGACGGGGGTCTCTCCGGGTCGCTTGCGGCTGGTGACGAAGGTGGCGATGCAGATGGCGGCGAAGGCGAGGAATGGCGCGCCGACCGCCAGGATCGCCGGCGCCCCGCCGCCGGCCGCCAGCCCCTGGCCGAACTGCAGCAGCTGGTTGAAGGCGAGGAGCAGCAGGCCGGCGACGATCATGCCGGGCGCGGCGCCCCGGCGTTTGGCGGCGAGGCCGAGCGGCAAGGCGAGCAGCGGCAGCAGGGGAAGCGACAGGGCGCGGCTGAGCCTTGCCAGGAACTCGGCGATCAGGGTCTGGCGCGGTACGATGGATTGCGGCTCTCCGGCCTCGCGCAGCAGTTCGCCGAGGGTGAGCTCGCGCTCGTCGCCGCCGCGGGCGCGCAGCAGCCGCGAGGCTCCGCTGAGGGGCACACGCAGGCTGAAGGTGTCGAAGCTGAGCACCTCGGGTTCGCCACGACTGTTCTCGCCGAGCTGCAGGCCGTTCTCGAGAGTCAGGGTGGCCGATTCGCGGTCGGCGTTGGTGCGCAGCTGGCCGAGGCGGGCGGTGATCACCTGGTGGCGGCCGTCGTCGTCGACCTGACGGATGAACACCCCGCCGAGCCGCCGGCCGGCGGCGTCGGCGCTGTTGGCGGTCATCACCAGCCGATCGTTCGGCGAAACGATCATCCCGCCCTGGATGCTGCCGCTCCAGCCGGCGTTCTCGGCGGCGAACAGGACGGCGCGATACCCATAGCGGGAATAGGGCTGCACATAGCCGAACAGCACCAGGCTGATGCACATCAGGACGACGCCGAGCCCGAGGTACGGCGCGACGATGCGGCTGAACGAGACGCCGCTGGCCAGAAGGGCGTCGATCTCCGAATCCTGGTTGAGCCGCGAGATCACCACGAACAGCGAGATGAAGAAGGCGGCCGGCAGGGTCAGGCCGAGGTAGTGCGGGACGAGGTTGGCGGTCAGTTCGGTGAGGAAGCCAAAGCGGTTGCTGCTGCTCGACAGCATGTCCAGGAGCCGCAAGACGCGTTCGAGGAGCAGGCCGACCAGGGTCACCAGCATCGAGCCCAGCAGGGGCCAGAGCATGAGCTTCAGGGCGTACTTGTCGATGATGCGCAACGGCGGCCTGCTGAACTAGGCGCGCCAGAGGGCGGCGAGGTCGACGGCCAGTCGTTCACCCTCGCCGTCATCCAATGCGACGGCCGGAGACAGCGCCGGCTGCCCCGGCCAACCGGCGTCGGAGAAGCTGCGGCCGTCGCGCTGCCGCGCGCCCGCGTAGCGGGGGATGACGTGGAAGTGGACGTCGCGGTCCACCATCATCAGCATCAGGTAGTTGATCTTCTCGTAGGCGACGAAGCTCCGCAGGGTCCGCTCGACGCCGTCGACCACCGACTTGAAATCGGCGAATGCTTCGGCGGAGATCTCGGAGAAGGCCTCGGCGCGGTCCTTGCAGACCAGAACCAGGGATCCAAGCGTGGGTTGTTGCGGGCGGGCGAGGACCAGCCAATGGTCGGTTTCGGCGACCAGGGTTCTTGGATACCCGAATTTCAGCGCTGTAGGGTTGGTCATTGTCCGTCGGGACAGGCCGCTGGCGCTGTCGCGGCCATCATAGGGAGGGCCTAGACCGGATGAAAGCCCGAATGGCGGTCATGGCCCTCGCGATCGCGCTGCCGGGCGCGGCGCGTTCGGCCGAGACCTGTGAAGGCAGCGCGCCGGCCGGGGCGGCCCGGCTGGTCATCCGGGTGCTCGGCGTCCAGTCGTCGGCCGGGGAGGTGGCGGTGACGGTCTATCCCGACCAGCGGCGGCGTTTCCTCTCGGCAGGCGGCAAGCTGGCCCGGGTCAGGACGGCGGCCCAGGCGCCGACGACCAGCGCCTGTTTCTGGCTTCCGCCGGGGGCCTATGCGGTGGCGGTCTATCACGACGCCAACGGCAACCAGGATTACGACCGCTCACGCCTGGGCCGGCCGCTGGAAGGATTCGCCTTCTCCAACGACCCGCCGACCCGGTTCGGCCTGCCGTCGTTCGAGGCGACGCGTTTCGCCCTGCCGCCGGCCGGCGCGGCCCTGGAGGTCCGGATGCGCTATCTGCGCGGCGAGACCAGCCGGTAGCGGCCAAGCTCGGCGAAGGCGCCTTCAGGACCGAGGCCGCGCGCGATGACCTCGGTGACGAAGCCCTCCGCGCCCCGGGCGATCGCCAGCTCGTGCCAACGCGCCGCCTCGCCGTGCCCGGCGATCGCCGATGCGGAGGGCACGCCGAGCACCGGGATCGGGCCCGCCGGACCTGCAACCTGCATGGTCAGCGCCTCATGGGCATGGCCGTGGAGGACGAGCTCGGCGCCCTCGCGTTGCAGCACCTGGCGCAGGGCCTCGGCGTCGACGAGGGACTTTCGGGCCGACACCGCCCCGGTCGCGATCGGGTGGTGAACGAGCACCAGTCGGAACAGTCCAGCCTCGCCGAGCGCGCGCAGGTTCTCGGCCAGCCGCGCGATCTGATCCTGCCCCAGCCGGCCCTGGGCCAGGTGCAGCGCCGTCGGCGTCGCCGAGCAGAGGTTGATCAGGGCCACGGGGCCGCGAACCCGCACCGCCGGGAAGCCAGCGCCCGGCTCGTCGCCCAGCCAGGGACGCCAGGGTGCGAAGCGGTCGCCGTCGGCGGCGATCAGGGCGTCGTGGTTGCCCGGGCTGACGGTCAGCTGTTCCGGCGGCGCTAGGTCCTCCAGCCAGCGGCGGGCGGCGGCCAGTTCCTCGGGCGTCGAAAAATTCGTCAGGTCGCCGGTCAGGGCGATGTGGTCCGGACGTTGCGCCTGGAGATCGGCGACGAGGTCGGCGAGCACGGCCGGCGAGTGATGGTTGCGCTTCCGCCGCCAGGCCAGCCGGCTCAGGGTGCGCTTGGAGAAGATGTCGCGCAGCGACCGCCGCATCGCCGGCGGCGGCAGGTGCGGATCGGAGAGGTGGGCGATGCGAAACGTCGTCACGTCGGTAAGGATTCTGGCCAGGCGGCGGGCAATCTGGCTATCAAGTCCGCCAGCACTGGATAGGGGTGATCGGGGCTTTGAGCGAGTCGGGAACGAACCAGCGGACGCAGGGCGTCGTCGTGAGCGGCGGCGCGGCCCGGATCTGGGGCATGACCGGG
>NZ_JBIIGK010000186.1:0-4883 GCF_044236515.1 Phenylobacterium sp. | reverse complement strand
CGAACCCGTTCTTCGGCGGCCACCGTCCGGGCGACAACCTTTATTCCAACAGTCTCGTCGTGCTGGACGCCCGAACCGGCAAGAAGGTCTGGCACTTCCAGGCCGTCCACCACGACCTGTGGGACTACGATCTCTCCGCGCCGCCGACGCTGGGCACGATCAAGGTCGACGGCAAGAAGATCGACGCAGTCATCCAGCCGGGCAAGGCCGCTTACCTCTACGTCTTCGACCGCAAGACCGGCAAACCGGTGTGGCCGATCGTCGAGACCCCCGTTCCGCAGTCGCCGGCGCCCGGCGAGAAATCGTCGCCGACTCAGCCGATCCCGACCAAGCCGCCGCCATTCGACTATGTGAACATCACCGAGAACGACCTGATCGACTACACGCCGGAGCTGAAGGCCGAGGCCCTTGCCATCGCCGGCCGCTACCAGCTCGGTCCGGTATTTTCCGCACCCCTGATGCGTGCGCCGTCGCCGCCGAAGAAACGGGGCGTGCTGGTGGCGCCCGGGGTGTGGGGCGCGGGCAACTGGAACACCGGCGCCTTCGATCCGGAGACCGGCTACTACTACGCCGTCTCCATGACCCTGCCGAGCGCCTACGGCCTGCGTCGGCCGAGTGCGCCGGGCGCAAACATCGCGCTTTACTGGGACGAGGAGAGCCCGGAGAACGACGAAGAAGGTCCCTATGGCCTCGGTCCTCGCGGGCTGCCGATCCTGAAAGGGCCGTACGGCCGGATCACCGCCTACGATATGAACAAGGGCGAGAAGCTGTGGACGGTGGCCAACGGCGACGGCCCGCGGAACCACCCGGAGCTCAAGGGGCTCAACCTGCCGCCTCTGGGCTCGACCGGCCGACCGGTCATGCTGGTGACCAAGACCTTGCTGTTCCTGGGCGAGAGTTCCGACGCCATCCTCGGCCGAGCGGGGCTACGCGGCGAGACCAAGTTCCGCGCCTACGACAAGCAGTCGGGCCAGGTGGTCTGGGAAAGGCCGCTGCCGGCCGGCACGACGGGCGGGCCGATCTCCTATTCGATCAAGGGCCGGCAGCTGATCCTGGTGCCGATCGGAGGCGCCGGGCACGGCGGCAGCTGGGTGGCGCTCGGCCTGCCGAAGTGAGCCCGAGGCCGTGGCGAACGGAATCACACTCCGCTCGATCTTCAGCCTTCCGCGCGTCGTGTGACGAGGTCGCCCCTGGGTGATGCTTCTCAACCTAGACTAGATGTGAACGCTGTTATCAATTCCGCTTGTGATCGCATAACGGCGATGTCAGACTTTGCGAACTCGGGTTCCTCAAGAGACCCGTGAAGGGGGAAATGAACATGAAATCAGTATCAGGGCGCCCTGGCGCCTCGATGGCGCGCCGCCCGTTGCTTTGCGGCGCTTCCGTTCTGGGATTGCTGATCGCGGCGCCGGGGCTGGCCTCCGCGCAGAGCCAGGCCGCCCGTGAGCCGACCATCGACGAAGTCGTCGTCACCGCGACCCGCCAGGAAGTCGTGCTGTCGCGCGTGCCGGTCAGCGTCGCCGCGGTTTCCCAAGCCCAGATCCAGGCCCGCGGCCTGAAAGAATTCTCCGACGTCGTGCGCCTGACGCCCGGCATCAACCTCGGCGGCAACAACCGCCTCGCGATTCGCGGCGTGTCGTCCTCGGCCGGCGCGGCCACCACCGGCGTCTATCTGGATGACGTTCCGATTCAGGTCCGTCAGGTCGGCTACACCGCGGCCAACGTCTTCCCGGCGCTGTTCGACCTGGAGCGCGTCGAGGTGCTGCGCGGCCCGCAAGGGACCCTGTTCGGCGCCGGCTCGCAGGGCGGTACCGTTCGCTTCATCCAGCCCGCGCCTAACTTCCAGGACTACTCGGGCCAGGCCCGCGCCGAACTCACCAAGACCCGCGGCGGCGGCAGCGGCTACGAAGTCGGCGCAGCGCTGGGCGGTCCGATCGTCGCGGACAAGGTGGCCTTCCGCGCCGCCGCCAACTTCCGCCACACCCCGGGCTGGATCGACCGCGTTTCCGGCAACGCCTTCCTCGCCGATCCGGCGCGGTCGACCTCGCCGGCGCCAGGCGTTTACGACGGGATGCGGTTCAACGTCACCGGCACGCCGTACCAGAACTCGAACTGGTCCGAGATGGCGTCCGGCCGCCTGGCCCTGGCCTTCCGTCCGACCGACAACCTGACGGTGACCCTCTCGCTGAACGGCCAGCACAACTACGAGCACGACCGCCTGAACGCGGTTTGGGTCTCGCTGACCGACGCCAAGGCCGGCACCTTCCGCACGCCGCTGTGGACCCAGGCCGCGGCCGGCACGAACGTCGGCGGCATCATCGTGACCGAGATGACGGCGCCGGAGCTGAACAAGGCGAAGGACACCCTGTTCGTCCCCTATCTGAACGTGGAGTGGGAGAACGACGACCTGCGGTTCATCTCCACGACCTCGACGCTAGAGCGTGACACCGAGCGCTGGCTGCTCGACCAGAGCTATCTGGCGACCTACGTGCGGATTCCCGTCTCGGTGCCGGGCTGGCGTACCGCCAACGTCTACGAAGACTGGCAGAACAACTTCACGCAGGAGTTCCGCCTTCAGTCGAACAACCCGGACAACCGTCTGACCTGGGTGGCGGGCGCCTTCTACACCCGCAACCGCCAAGGCTCGATCGAGCAGATCTTCTCGAACTTCCTGCGCAACGCGCCGCGGCACTTCGGCGCCGCGCCCACTCAGCCGTTCCCCGGACAGAACGCATTCATCAACACGTACGGCGTCGATCTCGGCCCGAACTCGATGATGTACTATTCGATGAGCCGGATGCGCGAGAGCCAGATCGCGGCCTTCGGTCAGGCGGATTACAAGATCACGCCCGAACTGACGGCGACGGTCGGCCTGCGCTACGCCATCAACAAGCTGAACGGCGCGATCTACCAGGACGCTCCGGAAAGCAACCTGAACGCCCCTTACGGCTCGCCCTGCACCACCCCGGGCGGCTGTACGGTCGGCGTCGGCGAGTGGGCTCCGGATTGGGTCCGCGACACGATGCGGGCCAAGGAAAAGATCTTCAATCCGAAGTTCAGCCTGTCCTGGCAGCGTGATGCGGACAACCTGTTCTACACCAGCATCGCCAAAGGCTTCCGGCCCGGCGGCGTCCAGGAGCGCCTGCCCGGCGTCTGCCACGAACAGATGCGCCTTTTCGGCTATGTGGACGCCTCCGGCAATGTCTACACCCCGAGCTCCTACGACTCGGACTCGGTGTGGAGCTATGAAGCCGGTTCGAAAAACCGTCTCTTCGACGGCCGTCTGACCCTCGACGGCAGCGTCTACCAGATCAACTGGAGCAAGATTCAGACGCGGGTGACGTTCTCGGACTGCGGCTACGCCCTGACCGACAACGGCGGCAAGGCGACCTCGCGCGGCTTCGACATGGCGGCCACCTTCCGCCCGACGGACAATCTCACCCTGTCGGGGGCCATCGGCTACAACTCCACGAAGTTCACCGAGACCAACACCGCGTATGAGAAGGGCGACTATGTGCCCGAGACCGGCGCCCCGTGGGTGATCCGCGCCTCGTACGACTATACGCTGCCGATCAGCGAGGCGGCAGAGTTCTATAGCCGCGGCGACGTGATCTATAACTCCAAGCCGCGCCTCACGGGTTCGGTGAACCCCGACAGCCCGGCCTACAACCCGCTCGACGGGGCGGCTCCGGAAACGACCGTGGTCAACGCCCGGGTTGGGGTGATCTTGAATGACGTCGACTTGTCGCTGTTCGCCAACAACCTGCTGAACCACCACGAGCCGCTCAGCCGGAGCTACGGTCGCCGTACGGTGCTGTTCACCCAGACCTACATGCGGCCGCGCACGATCGGGATCTCGGCGCTCGTGCGCTACTGATCCCGGCCTGAAGATCGAAACCTGGCAGCGGGCGGCGAAAGCCGCCCGCTGTTTCTTTTTGCCGTCGACGGCCCGGGCCGGTCGAACGGCTATAGGTCGCGCCGCGCAACCCGGCTAAGCTCAGGTTTCGGGAGAGTGCCATGAGCCTGGGCGGCGTCCAGTTGCGTTCGGCAGCGCCAAGCACGCTGAAGCGTCGCCTGGTCACGCTCACCCTCGCCGTCCTCGTCCCCGCCTTCGTCATCGCCGCGCTCCTGCTGTGGAGTGTCGAGGTCAACAGTCGGCGCGCGCTCTACGCCCGCCTGCAGGAGACAGCGCGGGCCTTGTCGCTGGTCGTCGACCGGCAGTTCGGCGAGCAGTCCGTCCTCCTCGAGACGCTCGCCGCCTCTTCGGAGATGCGCCAGGCCGACTGGGCGGCGCTGGACCGCCACGCCCGCGAGGTGCTGCAGGGGCAGGGTCGCTGGCTGTCGGTGGTCGACCTTACCGGCCGGCAACTCGTCAATACGCGGGCCGCGGCGGGCGCCCCGATGCGGACCCTCTCTCTGTCCGGGGAGACCTGGGCCGGCGAGCTGAAGCCCGGCGTGCTGGTCTCCAACCTGCGCCATGGCCAGGTGGTCGACATGCCGCTGGTGGTCGTCGCCAAGCTGGTGCGGCTGGCGGACGGCCGAACGGTTCGGGTCAGCGTCGTCACGCCGGCCAAGGACTTCCAGCGCGTGTTCCGTGATCAGCAGATCTCCCCCCAGTGGACGGCGTCGCTGATCGATTCCACCTACGCCCTGGTCGCCCGCAGCCGAGGGGCCGAGGCCCTGGTCGGGCGCCGCGCCAGCCCCGATATGCAACGGGCGATCGCCGCCGCCCCGACCGGCATCGTCAAGACCCAGACGCTCGACGGGGTGAAAACCATGTCGGCGTTCAGCCAGCTGCCGAACAGCCGCTGGACGGTGGTCGTCGGCGTGCCGCGCTCCGAATTCTCGGTCGCGGCGTCGCAGCCGGCCATGGTCGGAACGGC
>NZ_JBIIGK010000056.1:0-17846 GCF_044236515.1 Phenylobacterium sp. | reverse complement strand
TCGATCCGGACAACCTGGTCTACGGCTCGATCTCGAAGGGCTTCCGTCCGGGCGGCGCCCAGGTGCCGCTGCCGACGGCCTGCGACGCCGACCTGATCGCGTTCGGCTATACCGACGCCAGCGGCAATGCGGTGACGCCGACGACCTACGACTCCGACAGCGTGTGGAGCTATGAAGCCGGTTCGAAGAACCGTCTCTTCGGCGGCGCCGTGTCGGTGGCGGGCAGCGCCTACTACATCAAGTGGAAGAACATCCAGACCGAGCTCTTCGGCCCGACCTGCGGCTACTCCTTCGTCGACAACCTGTCGTCGGCGACGGTCAAGGGCTTCGACCTCTCGGTTGACCTTCGTCCGCTTGACGGCCTGACCGTCAACGCCACCGTCGGCTACAACGACCTGTCGCTGGACGAGCCGCTCAACTCGCCGACCGGCACCGTGCTTGCCGCCGGTACGCCGATCGCCGGCGCGGCCACGCCGTGGCGGGTGGTCCTGTCGGGTCAGTACGAGCGTTCGCTGTCGTCCGACATGGACGGCTACGTGCGCGCCGACCTGACCTATCAGAGCAAGTCGAAGCGGACGTTCACCCAGGTCCCGGGGGTCATCAACTACGACCCGCTGCTCCAGCCGGATCCGGAGAGCACCCTGGTCAACGCGCGTGCGGGCGTGACCCGCGGTGCGGTGGACGTGTCGGTGTTCGTCAACAACGTCTTCGACAGCACCCCGCTGCTCAACCGGACGCACTCGCGCCGCAACCCGATCTGGACGTCCACGACGTTCCGGCCGCGGACCCTCGGCGTGACGGCGACCTACCGCTACTAAAGCCGAGTTGCGAAAAATCAGGTCCGGCAGGCAGAGATGCTTGCCGGACCTGTGTCTTTTTCGGCTCCCTGTTCGACGCGAAATCGACCGAAATCCAGGTGACATCTGACGCCCCTAGCGGAGGCGCAGCTTCGAGGAGGGTAGTTGATGTCCAAAGCGCGTGACGGGATCACCCGGCAGGATTTTCTGAACGGCGTCCGCTGGGCGGCCGGCGCCGCCGCGCTGGGCTCGGCCGGCGCAGCCTTCGGCCAGCAGCCCGAACCTGGTCCGGACGGCACCACCCGCGAGTTCCTGCTCTCCCAGGGCATCACCGAGCAGGATCCCCGCTACTACCCGCCGGGCCTGACCGGCATGCGCGGCAGCCACCCCGGCTCGTTCAACGTCCCGCACGCCCTGCGCGACGGGGCCCGGTGGGAGAGCGCCAATTCGGCGACCGACACCGGCGAGACCTATGACCTGATCATCGTCGGAGCCGGGATCAGCGGCCTGGCCGCCGCCCATTTCCATCGCAAGAAGAATCCGGACGCCCGGATCCTCATCCTCGACAACCACGACGACTTCGGCGGCCACGCCAAGCGCAACGAATTCGTGGTGAACGGCCGGCGGCTGATCGGCTATGGCGGCACTCAGGCGCTGGAGAGCCTGCCGACCTGGAGCGCCGAGGCCAATGGCGTGCTGGCCGACCTCGGGGTGGACCCGAAGAAGTTCTACCAGTTCTTCGACCTCGAGTTCCGCAAGAAGTGGCAGATCACCGACGCCTGCTTCTACGACAAGGAAACCTTCGGCCAGGACAAGCTCGTCGCCGACGAGCCCGACCACCCGTTCCTGTCGACCACCGACCTGACGCCCGAGAACATGCGCCGGTTCGTCGACGCCTCGCCCCTGCACCCGCAAGCGCGCGAGGACATCATGCGGATGTTCTTCGGGACCGACGACCCGCTCCCCAGCCTGACCAAGGCTCAGAAGCTCGAGCGGCTGGGCAAGGTCAGCATCCAGACCTTCCTCGTCGAGGACCTGAAGGTCCACAAGGACGTCGTCGCCTGGTTCCTGATGAAGACCTCCGGCGGCTACGGCATGGGCATTGACGGCGTCGCCGCCCAGAGCCTGCTGTTCTTCTGCCCGAACGTCGGCAAGATGCTGGGCCTGACCGACGGCCGCAGCTTCATGAAAGAGCCGTACATCTTCCACTTCCCGGACGGGAACGCCTCGATCGCCCGACTGCTGGTGCGGCGCCTGATCCCCGGCAGCGCGCCCGGATCGACGATGGAGGACATCGTCACCGCCCGCATGAACTATGCGACACTCGACCGGCCTTCGAACGGCGTGCGCATCCGCCTGAACAGCCCCGTCGTCCGCGCCCGCAACACCGGGCCGGCCGGCAAGCCGAGCGGCGTCGAGATCACCTACGTACGCGACGGCAAGCCCTACCGCGTGCGCGGCGGCCACGCTGTGCTGGCCTGCTGGAACATGATCATCCCCTACATGGCGCCCGAGCTGCCGCAGGCGCAGCGCGACGCCCTGCACCACGGGGTCAAGGTGCCGCTGGTCTACGGCACGGTGGCGATCCGCAACTGGCGCGCCTTCCAGAAGCTCCGGGTCGGCACGATCTATGCGCCGAACTCGTACTTCACCGAGGTCTACGTCGATTTCCCGGTCAGCATGGGCGACTACAAGTTCAGCGAAAACCCGGACCAGCCGGTGCTGCTGCACCTGGTACGCACGCCCTGCGCCCCGGGCCTGCCGCCCCGGGACCAATTCCGCGCCGGGCGGGCCGAGCTCTATTCGACCCCGTTCGAGACCTTCGAGACCAACCTGCGCGAACAGCTCGACCGGATGTTGGGGGCCGGCGGTTTCAGTTCCGCGCGCGACATCGCCGCCATCACCATCAACCGCTGGCCGCACGGCTATGCCGATGGGGGCGTGCTGGGCGATCCGGAGTGGCCCGAGGGTCAGGCGCCGCACGAGATCGGCCGCAAGGCGTTCGGGCGCATCACCATCGCTAACGCCGACTCCGGCGGCATTGCCGAAACCTACTGCGCCATCGACCAGGCCCACCGCGCGATCGAGGAGATCGCGGCGATGCAACGCGCCTGATCTGCGGCCGCCACGAGTAAACGGGCGGCCGGCATGCGCCGCCCGACGAATTCAAGGGAAGGAAGACCTATGGGCGCTCACAACCGCCGGAACATCCTCGGCATGGCCGGCGCAGGGCTGGCTGGCGGCGCCTGGCCGGGCCTGGCCGGCGCGGCGATCGCAGTGACGCCGGACTTGGTCGTCGTCAACGCCAAGGTCTACACCGTCGACGAACGGGCCCCGCGCGCCCAGGCCTTCGCGGTCAAGGACGGCCGTTTCCTGGCCGTCGGCTCCAATGACGATGTCCGCGGCCTGGCCGGGCCCGGCACCCGGGTGATGGACGTCCAGGGCGCGACCGTCGTCCCCGGGTTTATCGACACCCACTGCCACCCGGTCGGCGAGCGCCTGCTCTACGACGTCATCGTCGGCCATCCCTTCGAGGTCGAGTTCGTCACCATCGACAGCATCGTCGCCAAGCTGCGTGAGCGAGCCGCCAAGACCCCGCCGGGCGCCTGGGTCGAGGGCTATTTCTACGACGACACCAAGGTGCGTGACGGGCGCGAGATCACCGCCGCCGACCTCGACCGCGTCTCCACCCAGCATCCGGTCATGGTGGTGCATCGGGGCGGCCACACGGCCTACTACAACCATAAGGCCCTGGAGATGGCCGGCATCACCAAGGCGACGCCGAACATCCAGGGCGGCACCTACGACAAGCTGCCCAACGGCGAGCTCTCGGGCCGCGTCACCGACACCGCCAAGCCGACGATCAACAAGTTCGGCGACCGGCCGCAGCGCACCGAGGCCGAGAAGGCCGAACGCGGCCGGGCGGGCGCGGCCCACATGTCCAAGGAGTTTGTCCGCTACGGCCTGACCAGCGTCCACCACTCCGGCGGATCGACGGCGCGGGAGCTCGAGGCCCTGCAGCAGATCCGCGCCAACGGCGACCTGCTCCATCGGGTCAGCTTCGAATTGAGCGAGCCGATGGTCGAATCGGCGATCAAGGAAGGCATCCGCACCGGCCTCGGCGACGAGTGGATCAAGATCGGCGCGACGAACGAGTACACGGCCGACGGCTCGTTCTCCGAGCGGACCATGGCGATCAGCACGCCCTATCCCGGCTCGAACTCGCCCTACCAGGGCAACGTCACCCAGACCCAGGAACAGCTGGACGCCTGGGCGCTGAAGGTCCACCGGGCCGGCATCCAGCCGAACGTCCACGCCAACGGCGACGTCGCCATCGACATGACCCTGACGGCCTACGAGCGCGCGCTGAAGGCCCATCCCGTCAAGAACATGCGGCCGAAGATCACCCACTGCACGCTGATCAACGATGACATCCTGCGGCGCATGAAGGCGCTGGACGTCATCCCGGCGGTCTTCACCACCTACGCGTACTACAACTCCGACAAGTTCAAGTTCTACGGCAAGGGCATGATGAGCCGTTCGATGGCCTTCCGCTCCTTCCTCGACAACGGCATCAAGGCGACCGCCGGCTCTGACTTCTCGCCGGGCCCGTTCGCGCCGCTGATGGGGATGCAGGGGATGGTCACCCGCAAGGGCTGGAACGGCGAGATCTGGGGCGCCAACCAGAAGATCACCGTGGCCGAAGCGCTGCGGGTGATGACCCTCAACGGCGCCTACGCCTCGTTCGAGGAGAACATCAAAGGCTCGATCACGCCCGGCAAGCTCGCCGACTTCGTGGTGCTGTCGGAAGACCCGCACACCATCAACCCGGAGAAGATCAAGGACATCAAGATCGTCCGGACGGTCACCGGCGGCCGGACCGTCTACGAGGCCTGATCCCCCGCCCCGACCAAGGACGCGCGGACAGAGGCGCCCGGGAGGCCTGGAGCCTGCCGGGCGCCTTTTATTTTACCGCGTCCGCCTAACATTCATTAAGCCAAAATCGCGATAACATCCCGTTTTCTCACGACAAATGAACCCGACCCCACCCGCCGCGTTGGGAGACACGCGGCCGGGATGGCGCGACGCGTATTCGTCGGAGGGGGATATTGGGACGGCAACTGCAATCGCCGCCGGAAGCGGCGCATGAGATCTCCGTGCGGCAGGCGATCGCGCCGAAGCGCACCCTGGAGATCCTCGAGCGGGCCATCTATCGCGGGCCTCACTATTTCAGCCACACGCCGATGATCCGCATACAGGCCGATCTGGGCGACCTCGAGCATTGGCCGACCTGTCGCCTGCCGGGCTTTGTCGACGGTCTGCTGGCGGGTCTGCCCGGCCTGGCCGAGCACGGCTGCGGCAACCGCGACAACGGCGGCTTCCGCCGGCGCCTGGAGGACGGCACCTGGCTCGGACACGTTGTCGAGCACGTGGCGCTCGAACTGCAGGTGCAGGTCGGGCACGCTGTGGTGAGAGGCAAGACGCGCGGCGTCCGCGGCCGCGAAGGCGTCTACAATATCCTTTTCGCCTACGAGGACGAGGTGGTCGGCCTGCAGGCCGGGCTCGTCGCCTTGCAGTACGTCGAGAGCCTGCTGCCCCCACACCTGCGAGGCTTCACCGGCCTGAAGCGGCTGGGCGCTCAGCCCCTGCCGACGCCGTTCGATTTCACCGCCGCGCAGTCCGAGCTCGCCCGGCTCGCCGAGCGCCGGCGCCTCGGGCCGACCACCCGGTCGATCGTCGAGGCGGCCCGGCGGCGCGGAATTCCGGTCGAGCGGCTCGACGAGCACAGCCTGCTGCGTCTGGGCTGGGGCGCGCGCCAGAAGCTGGTGCGGGCCAGCATCACCGGCGCGACCGGCCACATCGCCGTCGAGACCGCGAGCGACAAGGCGCTGACCAAGACCCTGCTGCTGGACGCCGGCCTGCCGGCCCCTCGCGGCGAGGTGGTGCGCAGCGCCGATGACGCCGTCGCCGCCGCCCGCCGCCTCGGCCTGCCCGTGGTGACCAAGCCGCTCGACGGCAACCACGGCCGCGGCGTCTCCGTCGGACTCGCCACCGAGGAGGCGGTGCGCTGGGGCTTCGAGCAGGCGCGCGCCCACGGCCGCCGGGTGGTGGTCGAGCAGATGATGCGCGGCCGCGACTTCCGCTGCCTGGTGATCGGCGGCCGCCTCGTCGCGGTGGCCGAACGGGTCCCGGCGCAGGTGACGGGCGACGGCGCCTCGACGATCGAGGCCCTGCTGGCCGATCTCAACGCCGACCCGCGGCGCGGCGAGGGCCATGAGAAGGTCATGACCAAGGTCCGGGTCGACGACCAGATGCACGAGCTGCTGGCCCGCCAGGGCCTGACGCTGACCTCTGTCCCGCGCGCCGGTCAGGTGGTCGTGTTGCGCGCCACCGCCAACCTCTCCACCGGAGGCTCGGCCATAGACTGCACTGACCAGATTCACGCGGACGTCGCCGCGGCGGTCGAGCAGGCAGCCCAGGTCGTCGGCCTGGACGTCGCCGGGATCGACCTCGTCGCCTCCGACATCACCCGCGCGCTCGACGACGCCAGCGGCATCGTCGAGGTCAATGCGGCGCCGGGCTTCCGCATGCATCTGGAGCCGTCCGAAGGCCGCCCGCGCGACGTCGCCGGGCCGCTGGTCGACAGCCTCATCCCGCGCCGCTCCGGCGGCCGGATCCCGATCTATGCGATCACCGGCACCAACGGGAAATCGACGACCGGCCGCATGGTGGCGGCGATCCTGCAGGCGTCCGGCGCCCGCGTCGGCCTGACCAACACCTCCGGCGTCTACGTCGAGGGCCGCCGGATCTATGCCGGCGACGCCAGCGGCCCCCGCAGTGCGCGGCGGGTGCTGGCCCACCCGCTGGTCGACGCGGCGGTGCTGGAAGTGGCCCGCGGCGGCATCCTGCGCGAAGGCCTCGGCTTCGACTGGGCCGACGCCGGGGCGGTGCTGAACGTCACCGAGGACCACATCGGCCTCAAGGGCGTCGACTCGCTGCAGGATCTCGCCAACGTCAAGGCGGTGGTCATCGAGAGCGTGGCCCGGCTGGGCTGCAGCGTTCTTAACGCCGACGACCCGATGACCCTGCGGATGGCGCGCCATGCCCGCGGGCGGCTGGGCTGGTTCTCGCTGCGCGGCGGCCCGGACCTGCCGCTGTTCCTCGCGCGTCACATTGCCGAAGGCGGCATGGCGGCGGTCTATGACCCCGACGCGCGCCAGTTGGTGCTCCACGAGGGCGGCGCGGCCATTCCCCTGGCGCAGGCCGACGACCTGCCGAGCGCGCTCGGCGGCGATGCAGCCTTCAACGTCGCCAACGCCCTCGCCGCCGCCCTGATGACCCGCAGCCAGGGCGTACCGCTGGCGGCGATCGTCGCGGGCCTGCGCAGTTTCCGTTCCTCGCACGAGGACAACCCGGGCCGGCTGAACATCCATGACGACCACGGCTTCCGCGTCGTCATCGACTACGCCCACAACCCGGCCGCCCTCGCCGCGCTCGGCCAACTCGTTCAAGCTTGGCGGCCGCGCTACGGCCGGGTGATCGGCATGGTCAGCATCCCGGGCGACCGGCGCGACGAGGACATCCGGCGGATGGGCGAACTGGCCGGCGGCCTGTTCGACGACATCGTCTTCCGTGAGACCCCCGACGGCCGGGGCCGGGCGCCAGGGGAGATCAACGGTCTGATGACCGAGGGCGCCATCGACGCCGGCGTGTCGCCGCACCGGATCCGGCGGATCGTCGACGAGTTCGAGGCCACACGGGCCTGCCTGGAAATGGCGCGCGCGGGCGATCTCGTCGTCCTCCTGCCGACTTCGGTCGAAGATGTCTGGACGACGCTGACCGCCTTCCGCCCACGCGGGGCCGGACCCGACGCCCGCGAGGAGGCGGCGCAGCCCCATGCCTGACGCCGCCGGCCCCCTCGTCATCATCGGCGGCCACGAGGACAAGGACGGCGAGCGCCTGATCCTCAAGGAGATCGCCCAGCGCCTGGGCGACGGCAAGCTGGTGATCGCCACCGTCGCCTCGCACGAGCCTGACGGCTACTTCGAAGCCTACCAGAAGGCGTTCGGAGCGCTGGGGGTGACCCATCTCGTGGAGCTCTACGTCGAAGAGCGCCCGGAGACGCTGTCCGACCACGTCCAGGAGGCGCTGGACGGCGCTGCAGGGGTGTTCTTCACCGGTGGCGACCAACTGAGGATATCGAGCCAGATCGGCGACACGCCGGTCGAGCGCCGGGTGCGAGAGATCCACCGCGCCGGCACCCTCATCGCCGGCACCTCGGCCGGCGCCTCGGTGATGAGCGACACCATGCTGGTGCGCGGCTCCAGCGCCGAGACCCACCGGATCGGCGATCTGCACATGGCCGCCGGCCTTGGTTTGATCCACGACGTGATCATCGATCAGCACTTCGCTGAACGCGGCCGCATCGGCCGGCTGCTTGGCGCCGTGGCCCAGAACCCGCGGGTGCTCGGCGTCGGCATCGACGAGGACACCGCGATCATCGTCGAGAACGGCCTCGCCACGGTCCACGGCAGCGGCGGGGTCTATGTGGTCGACGGCGCCGGCGTCACCCACTCCAACATTGCAGAGGCCGAGCCCGAACGGACCTTGTCGATCCATGACGTGCGGATGCATCTGCTGAGCGCCGGCGACCGGTTCGAGCTGATTACCCGCCGCCCGGGCTCGGCCAAGACCCTGAAATGCAGCGAGCGGCTGAGCGAGGTCGCGCCAGAGGATCGCAAGGCCATCCACGGGGGCGACTAGTCCGCCGGACCGACCCCCACCAAGGTGAGAACGACCAGGACGGCGCCGGCGTCATCGGTGACGGTCATCTCGAGCTTGGCCGTCGCCCAGAACCCCTCGCCCTCCTCGGCCATCAGTTCCGCGAAAAAGCGGATCGCTTCCCGGCGCGCCGCATGCGCGTCCGGCAACTCGACGCCCTCTGGGTCTCGGTAGGTCTCCCCGTCCCGACTGTGAAAGAAGTAGCGCGGCATGGCCGGCTGAACGACCACATAGGTTGGAGGTTTCTGAACTTGCTGAACGGTTGGTCGTTTCGCTCGCTGACAGGCCGGGACAGGTGAAAACCATGCTGCAGCATCCCGGCATCGATCGATGGATTGCCGGGATACGGCGCCGCGACCCGACGCTGTCCAGCGACGAGGTCCGCGCGCTCTGCGGGATCTTCAGCGAGTTCATCGACGTCGATGCCGACGAAGACATCGTGCGCGAGCACGACCGGATGAATCGGTCCCACCTCCTTCTGGAGGGCTGGGCCTTCCGCTACATCAGCCTGAAGAGCGGCCGGCGGCAGATCGTGGCGATCCACATCCCGGGCGATTTCGTCGATCTGCACAGCTTTCCATTGCAGGTGATGGACCATTCCGTCGCCACCTTCACCCCTTGCCGGATCGCCACCGCGCCGCACGAGCGACTGCGCGCCGTGACCGAAGAACATCCGCACCTGGCGCGGCTGTTCTGGCTGAGCACGCTGATCGACGGCGCGGTGCATCGGCAGTGGCTGCTGGGCGCCGGTCAGCGCTCAGCGCTGGGACAAACGGCGCACCTGATCTGCGAGCTCTACGTGCGGCTCGAGGCCAACGGCCTCGCCCAGGCCTTTACCTTCGCCATGCCGATGTCGCAGGCCGAGTTCGCCGACGCGCTGGGGATGTCCTCCGTGCACGCCAACCGCGTCGTTCAGGAGTTGAGAGGCGAAAGCGTTCTCGCCTGGCAGGGCCGCTCGGTGTCGATTTTGGACTGGGACCGGCTGCGCCAAATTGCCGAATTCGACCCGGTATATCTCAACCTCTTTTCATCGCCGCGATGAACTTAACCTATGTGGAGGAAGGCCGCGGCGGACCACCTCTAATGTCGCCCCAAGAGTGAGGGGTCGGCTTGATCGATATTTCCGCCCATGGGCTGTCGCCCGGGGAGCTTTTGGCGCGGCGGCTGGCGACAGCATCCGCCCCCTATCGCGCGCGCCCTGAAGAACTGGGCGTTTTCGGTCCTACGACGCACCTCGGCGCCGGCGGCGAGATCATTCCTGCGGGGCGCGGCCCAGGTGCGCCCAAGCTGTTGGTCAGCGGCGTGGCCGGCGAGGTCCGCGCCCTCGGCGATGGCCGCCGGCAGATCCTTCGCCTGCGACTGCCTGGCGACCTGCTCTACGCCTGCGACTATGAGGCGGTGGTGGCGCTGGGCCGGGCCCATGTGGCCGACGCGCGGCCGTTCCTGCAGGCGCTGAACGACCCCGGCGCCCCGGCCGGCCTGCGCCGCGCGTGGCTGGCCCTGGGCCAGGCCGACCAGGACATGCTGCGCGACCAGCTCGTCCGCCTCGGCCGGATGACCGCCAGCGAACGCGTCGCCCATTTCCTGCTCGAGACGCACCACCGACTTGGTCACCTCGGCCTCACCGACGGCGACACCTTCCACCTGCCGGCGACGCAGGAGGTCCTCAGCGACCTCATCGGGCTGAGCGTCGTGCACCTCAATCGCACGCTCCAGGCCCTGCGGCGCAGCGAGCTGATCAGCCTGCGCAACGGCCGGGTCGAGGTGCTTCAGCGCGAAGCGCTGATCGATCTGTGCGACTGGCGGCCGGTTGGGCCGCCGAGTCCGGCGGCCACTTCGGAAGCCGAGGTCGCCGGCGCCTGAGCGCCACCTGCGGTTGGGAACGCGGGCGCGGCGGCGTCGTTTGACGGCGGAGCAAAGGAGGACATCCATGCCCCGCGAGTTGATCGATACCGGAACCAGCAAGCAGTACGTCCGCCGCGACGCCAACGGCCGCTTCACCAGTGACCAGGTCAAGGTCGGCAAGTCGCTCGCCGCCGACCGCCGTCGCAAGGCCAAGACCACGGTCAAGAAGGGCGACGGCGATCGCGGCGACCAGAAGCGACACTAGCTCCGCGCCGACGCCGTGAGGATCGCCACCTACAACCTCAACGGCGTCACCTCGCGGCGGCAGAACCTCCTCGACTGGCTGGGCGAGACCCAGCCGGACGTCGTCTGCCTGCAGGAACTCAAGACCCCGAACGAGCGGTTCCCCATCGCAGCGATCGAGGAGGCCGGCTACGGCGCGATCTGGCACGGCCAGGCGAGCTGGAACGGGGTCGCGATTCTGGCGCGCGGCGCCGAGCCGATCGAAATTCGGCGCGGACTGCCGGGCGATCCCGCCGACGTCCAGAGCCGCTACATCGAGGCGGCGGTCTGCGGGGTCTTGGTCGGCTGCCTCTACGCCCCTAACGGCAATCCACAGCCAGGGCCGAAGTTCGAGTTCAAGCTGCGCTGGTACGAGCGGTTTATCGCCCACGCGCGCGGGCTTCTGGCCACCGGCCAACCCGTGGTGATGGCCGGCGACTACAACATCATCCCCACCGACCTCGACGTTTACGTTCCGGACCGCTGGCGCGACGACGCCCTGTTCCATCCGCGGGTGCGGGAAGCTTACGCTCGGCTTCTGGAGGATGGCTGGATCGACGCGCTGCGCGCCACCCATCCGGACCAGGTCATCTACACCTTCTGGAAATACCTGCGGAACGCCTACGCCCGGGACGCGGGCCTGCGGATCGACCACCTGCTGCTGAGCCCGAGCCTCGCACCGCGACTGGCGGCAGCCGGGGTCGACCGCGAGTTCCGCGGCCGCGAGCGGGCCAGCGACCACGCGCCGGTCTGGATCGAGCTCTCGCCGCCGGCCGCCGCCTAGCCGGCCGCGTCTTCAGTCCACGGCCCGCTGGAGAATATCGGCCAGCCGGGCGCAGAGCTTGCGGCGGTCGACCTCGTTCTCGATCCCGTAGTTGTCGTCGACCCCCCGGGACATCGCCGCGCCCATGATGATCGCCCCGAGCGCCCGGGCGCGGATCGGCGCATCGTCGCCGCCGAGCCAGGCTTCCATCGGCTCGTAGAAGGAGGTGCGGGAATTGGCCCGGATCATCGGCCCGGCCTTCGGCGAAGATCCCGACCGCAGGATGACCTGCAGCACCGTCAGCTTGTTGGAATCTAACGGGTCCATGAGCAGGCTATGGGCGACGCGCGCGCCGAATTCCTCGCGTGGGCCGTCGAGGATGTCGCAAATGGTGCCGCAGTCGGCGAGCACCGCCGCCAGCAGATCTTCCTTCGAGCCGAAATAGCGCAGCACCAGAGCCGGATCGATCCCGGCGTCCGTGGCGATCGCGCGCACCGTGGCGACGTCATAGCCTTCGTCAGCGAAGCGGGTGCGGGCGGCCTCGAGGATCGCCGCGCGGGTGGCCGCGGCGTTCCGGGCGCGACAGACTCCGGCCAGGGGGTTCATGCGGACAGGCTCTTCATGTCAACGCATGTTGACGTCCCGTCGCCCTAAGTCAACATGCGGGACCGTCGCAGGCGGCGCGTATCCCCAGGCCGCAAGATTTTCGCCTCATTTGGGTCAACGGTCGTTGACTTGCCGTGGCCAAGCTCTTAGTCATCGTGCGTTGACTTGATGACGCGCCTCCCCCGTGCGTCCGAGGGATAAGACCATGCCGACCTTCAGAACGCTGGCGCTGTCCGCGCTGGCGAGCGTTGCGCTTTATGGCTGCGGGAAAAAGGACGCCCCGCCGGCGCAGGGCGCGCCGCCGGTGTCCGTCTCCAACCCGATGCAGGCGACGGTCCGCGATTGGGACGACTTCACCGGCCGCTTCGAAGCGGTCCAGAACGTCGAGGTGCGGGCCCGTACCGGCGGCTATCTGCAGGCGGTCCACTTCCGCGACGGGCAGAACGTCCGCAAGGGCCAGTTGCTGTTCACCCTCGATCCCCGGCCGGCCCAGGCCTTGCTTGCGGCCGCCACCGCCCAGGCGCAGCAGGCACGCACCGAATTCCGTCGCGCCGAGGCCCTGCTCGCCGCCCGCGCCATCTCGCAGGAGGAGTTCGAGAGCCGCCGCTCGGCCGCCGCCGTCGCCAACGCCGCCCTGCGCGCCCGCCAGCTCGACGTCGAGTTCACCCGCGTCACCGCACCCATCTCCGGCCGGGTCTCGGCCCGACGGGTGGATCCGGGCAACCTCGTCGCCGGCGGCACTTCGGCCGGCGACGTCCTGACCACGATCGTTTCGGCCGACCCCATCCACTTCGTGTTCGACGCCTCGGAAACCCAGGTTCTGAAGCTGCAGCGTCAGGCCGGCGGGCTCACCGCCGCGCCGGTGCAGGTCCGCCTGCAGGACGAAGCCGACTACCGCTGGAACGGTACGGTGGACTTCGTGGACAACGTCGTCGACGGCCAGTCAGGCTCGACCCGGATCCGCGCCCAGATCGCTAACCCGAACGGCTTCCTCAAGGCCGGCATGTACGGCTCGGCCCGCATGGCCGGAGCCGGCGCCTACACGGGGCTGCTGATCCCCGAGACGGCGATCATCTCCGACGGCTCGCGCAAGGTGGCCTATGTGATCGTCGGCGACGGCCAGACCGAGATGCGGCCCCTGACCCTCGGCCCGGTGATCGACGGTCTGCGCGTGGTGCGCAGCGGCCTGCGTCCCAACGACCGTGTGGTGGTCAACGGCGTCCAGCGGGTGCGGCCCGGCCAGAAGGTCACGCCCAAGCCGGTCACCATCGCCGCCACCCGTCGGCCGGACGAGCGCCGCGCCCCGACCGCGGCGCCGGCCTCGACCGGCACCTTCGTCCGCTAGGCGCCGCGCGATGAACATCTCCCGCTTCTTCATCGACCGGCCGATCTTCGCCGGCGTCATCTCGGTGTTCGTGACGCTGCTCGGCCTGTTCGCCTTGCCGCAACTGCCGCTCGCGCAATATCCGGAGATCGCCCCGCCGACCGTCCAGGTCGTCGCCGCCTATCCCGGCGCGGCTGCCGAAACCCTGGCCGAAACCGTGGCGGCGCCTCTGGAGCAGGAGATCAACGGCGTCGAGGGCATGCTCTACATGAGCTCGTCGTCGGCCAATGGTCAGGCCCAGATCACCATCACCTTCCGACCGGGGACGGACCTCGACGCCGCCCAGGTGCTGGTCCAGAACCGGGTGGCCCTGGCCGAGCCGCGCCTGCCTGAACAGGTGCGCCAGATCGGCGTGACGGTGAACAAGCAGGCCACCGGCTTCCTGCTGCTTGTCGCCCTGCAGTCCGACAATCCGTCGCTGGATATGGACTACGTCGGCAACTACGCGAACACCGTGCTGCGCGACCGCCTGCTGCGCACGCCGGGCGTCGGCGGGGTCCTTCTGTTCGGCGGCGGCGCCTATTCGATGCGCGTCTGGATCGACCCGCAGAAGGCCGCGGCCCGTAATCTGACGGCCCAGGAAATCGTCGCCGCGCTACGCGCCCAGAACGTGCAGGCCTCGGGCGGCGCTTTGGGCCAGGCGCCGACCGACGCCGGCGTCGCCACCCAGCTGCCGGTCGACGTCCAGAGCCGCCTCTCCTCGCCCGAGGAGTTCAACGAGATCGTCCTGCGCACCGACGCGGAGGGCCGCGTCACCCGCCTGCGCGACGTCGCCCGGGTCGAGCTGGGCCCGCAGGACTACAGCATCCGCGGCTACTTCAATGGCCAGCGTGGCGTCGCCATGGCCGTCGTCCAGCAGCCGGGATCGAACGCGCTCGACGCCGCGGCCGGCGTGCTGGCGGCGATGAAGGAGGCTGAAGCAGGCTTCCCGCCGGGCCTGAAGTACACCGTCCCCTACAATCCGACCGAATACGTCCAGGCCTCGGTGGAGGCGGTCCAGAACACCCTGCTCGAAGCGGTGCTGCTGGTCGTCTTCGTGGTCGTCGTCTTCCTGCAGACCTGGCGGGCGGCGATCATCCCGATCCTGGCCATTCCCGTGGCGCTGGTCGGCACCTTCGCGGTGCAGCTCGCGCTCGGCTATTCGATCAACTCCCTGTCGCTGTTCGCCCTCGTGCTGGCGGTCGGCATCGTCGTCGACGACGCCATCGTCGTGGTCGAAAACGTCGAGCGGAACATCCGCGCCGGCATGGCCCCGCGCGACGCCGCCTACCGCACCATGCACGAAGTCAGCGGCGCCCTCGTCGCCATCGGCCTGGTGCTGCTGGCGGTGTTCGTGCCGACCGCCTTCGTGCCGGGGATCCCGGGGGAGTTCTATCGCCAGTTCGCGGTGACCATCGCCGCCGCCGCCAGCATTTCGCTGCTGGTGTCCCTGACCCTGTCGCCGGCCCTGGCCGCCCTGCTGCTCAAGCCGCATCGCGAGGGCGAGGGTCATCATGGCCCGGCCTGGCTGCGACCGCTGCAAAAGGCGGGCGCCGGGTTCAACCGCGGCTTCGACGCGCTCAGCAACCGCTACGGCCGACTGACCGGGCGCCTCGTGCGGGCCAGCGTCATCGTCCTCGTCATCTACGGCGGCCTGCTGGCCGTCACCGGCTGGCGGCTGGCCGTCACACCGACCGGCTTCATCCCGCAGCAGGATCAGGGCGTGCTGATCGGCGTCGTGCAGTTGCCGCCGGGCGCCTCGCTGGAACGCAGCGACGCCATCATGCGCCGAGCCGCCGACGAAGTCCGCAAGATGCCGGGCGTCGAGATGGTCGCCGCGATGGCCGGCCTCGACGGCGCCAGCATGTCCCAGGCTTCCAACACCGGCACCATGTTCATCCGGCTCAAGCCCTGGAGCGAGCGCGGCGCCGATCTCAGCGCCGACAACATGGCCGGCATGATCATGGGCCGCCTCGGCGCAGTCGAGGAAGCCACCATCTTCGTCCTGTCGCCGCCTCCGGTTCAGGGGCTCGGCAACGGCGGCGGCTTCAAGATGATGATCCAGGACCGCTCCGGCGCCGGCTATCGCGAGCTCGAGAACGCCGCCAACGGCGTGATGATGGCGGCGATGCAGGCCCCCAAGGTCCAGGGCGTGTTCAATCAGTTCAACACCGGCGCCCCGCGGGTCAGCGCCGACGTCGACCGCAGCCGCGCCCTCATGATGGGCGTCCAGCCGCAGGCGGTGTTCGACACCCTCGGCACCTATCTCGGCTCGACCTACGTCAACGACTTCGCGCTGAGCGGCCGGACCTATCGGGTGACAGCCCAGGCCGAGCCGTCGGGCCGCGAGGACAAGTCGGACATCGCCGAACTGCGCGTGCGGACGGCGTCCGGCGGTCTCGCGCCGATCGGCTCGGTGGCGCAGCTGCGCGACGAGACCGGCCCGACCCGCGTCGTCCGGTTCAACCTGTTCCCGGCGGCCGAGATCATCGGCGCCGCCGCCCCGGGCGTGTCATCCGGCGAGGCGCTGTCGACCATGGAGCAACTCGCCGAGCAGAGCCTGCCGCAGGGCATGGGCTACGCCTGGACCGAGCTCGCCTTCCAGCAGAAGGCGGCCGGCGACAGCGGCGCGATCGTCTTCATCATGGCCGTGGTGCTGGTGTTCCTGGTGCTGGCCGCCCAGTACGAGGCCTTCACCCTGCCGCTCGCGGTGATCCTGATCGTGCCGATGTGCATCCTCGCCGCCCTGGTCGGGGTGACGCTGCGCGGGCAGGACAACAACATCCTGACGCAGGTCGGCCTGGTGGTGCTGGTGGCCCTGGCGGCCAAGAACGCCATCCTCATCGTCGAGTTCGCCAAACAGGCGGAGGAGAACGACGGCCAGAACCGGTTCCAGGCCGCGGTCACGGCGGCGACGACGCGCCTGCGTCCGATCCTGATGACCTCCTTCGCCTTCATCCTCGGCGTCGTGCCGCTGATGCTGGCCAGCGGCCCCGGCCAGGAGATGCGTCAGGCGCTGGGCACGTCGGTGTTCTTCGGCATGCTGGGCGTGACCATCTTCGGCCTGCTGTTCACGCCGGTGTTCTACGTCGTCTGCCGCAAGCTGGCCGAGCGCCTGCCCAAGGCGCCGCGCAAGGCCGCCCCGCCGGCCGCCGAGATCGAAGGGAGCCGTCCGTGAGCGCCCATATGCTGAAGCCTCTCTTCGCCGCCGTCGCGTCGTCCGCCCTGCTGACCGCCTGCGCCAGCGGTCCCGACTATAAGGCCCCAGCCGCGCTGGGCGACGCCGGGGCCTTCTCGGCCGCCGGCCTCGCGCCGGTTAGCGCCGAGGCGCCGCCAGGCGACTGGTGGCGCCTCTATCAGGATCCGGCGCTCGATCGGCTGGTGGCCGACGCCCTGGCCAACAATCGCGAGATCGCCGTCGCGACGGCCAACCTGGCGCAGGTGCGCGCGTCGCTGTCCGAGGCGCGAGTCGGCTTCCTGCCGTCGACCACCGCCACCGCGACCAGCACCGAAGCCCGCCAGGCCAACCCGTTGACCGGCCAGGCTATGGACGTCGAGACCCGCTCGATCGGCCTGGACGTCTCCTACGAACTCGACCTCTTCGGCCGCGTTCGTCGGTCGGTCGAAGCGGCCCGGGCCGACCGTGACGCCGCCCAGGCGGCGCTCGACGTGGTCCGGGTCTCCGTGGCCGCCGAGACCGCCCGCGCCTATGCCGACGCCTGCGCCGCCGGGGCCCAGCTTGCCGTGGCGCAGCGCACCCTGGCCCTGTCCGACGAGACCGCGCAGCTCACCCGCCGCCAGCTCGACGCCGGCCGCGGCACCGGCCTGGACACCGCCCGCGCTCAGGCCCAGGCGGAGACCGCCCGCGCCTCGGCGCCGCCGCTGCAGGCGCAGCGCGAGGCCGCGCTCTTTCGTCTTTCGGTGCTGACCGGCCGCCCGCCGGCCGAGGTCTCGCCGCCGGCCGCCGCTTGCGTCGCCCTGCCCCAGATCGCCGCCGTCCTGCCGGTCGGCGACGGCGCGGCCCTGCTGCGGCGACGCCCTGACGTCCGCCAGTCCGAGCGCCGCCTGGCGGCGGCCACCGCCCGCATCGGCGTGGCGACCGCCTCGCTCTATCCGCAAGTGACCTTCGGCGGCTCGGTCAGCCGGATCGACGGCGGCATGCCGGGGCTGGGCGAGCGCACCCAGTTCAGCTTCGGTCCGCTGATCAGCTGGAGCTTCCCCAACATCCTCGCCGCTCGCGCCCGGATCGCGCAGGCGGACGCCGCCTCGCAGGCCGCCCTGGCGAGCTTCGAGCAGACGACGCTCGTCGCCCTGCGGGAGACCGAGACCGCGCTCAGCGCCTATGGACGCGAACTGGACCGCCGGGCCGCCTTGCGCCGGGCCCGGGACGAAAGCGCCGATGCCGTGC
>NZ_JBIIGK010000004.1:0-49179 GCF_044236515.1 Phenylobacterium sp. | reverse complement strand
AAATGCAGGTCAAGAGATACGGAGGTCCAGGGTGCGCCAGGCGCCTTGGGTCGCCGCCAACTGGAGGCCGCAGCGCTTCCGCCTTCGGACTCGCGCCGGAGGATCGTCTAGCTAGCTTCCTGGCATCGGTTCGCGCGGTCGGCGAAATTGCGGTGAAAGTGTTGCCCTGGCGACACTTACGTAACCAACCGGCCTTGATATAACGGTACTGGGTCAATAGGCCGCAGCACCTAGGGCAACGAGAGGGCTCTGATTATGAAGTTGAAACTCCTGGCAGGAGCAGCACTGGCCGCGGTGTTCTCCGCGACTGGCGCGGCTGCGCAAGTCGGTTGGTACGGCGCTGTCGATCTCGGCTACCACTGGCCGGAAAGCATCGAGGCCACTTCGTCGAACAACGCGGCGAACGGCGCTCCCTATCAGTGGGACTTCAATCAGGAAAAAGACTGGGCCGGCTTCGCTCGCCTGGGCTATCAGCTGAATGACAACTGGCGCGTCGAGCTCGAGCTCGGCTACCGCGGCGGCGACATCGATTCGGTCCGTGGCGAAGCCGGCACGGGTACGATCACCGGCCTCTGCACCCCGGGCGTGACCCGCACCGCGACGGCTCCGGATTGCGGCTCGCCGGACGGCGACGCCACGTCCTGGACCGTGATGGGCAACGTCCTGTTCGACCTCGCGCCGAACGCGGCCATCAACCCGTTCATCGGCGTCGGCCTCGGCGTGAACCACGTCAAGCTTGAGACGATGGGCCAGTTCTCGAACGTTCCGGGCGCCTTCACGGCGGCCAACCCGGCGATCCAGAACCTGACCATCGACGACAGCGACACGGTCTTCGCCTATCAGGGCATCGCCGGTCTCGCCTGGCGCGCGACCGATCGCCTGAACGTCGACCTGACCTACCGCTACCTGGCGGGTTCGGACCTCGACTTCGCCTCGGAAGGCAGCAACGCCGGCATCCAACCCGGCGTGTTCAGCGGCGAATACCGCGACCAGTCGGTGACGCTCGGCCTGCGCTACTCGTTCGCGCCGCCGCCGCCCCCGCCGCCGCCGCCCCCGCCGCCCCCGCCGCCTCCGCCCCCGCCGCCTCCCCCGCCGCCGCCGCCTCCGCCGGCTCCGGCGTTCGAGGCCCGGCAGTTCATCGTGTACTTCCCGTTCGACCAGTACATCCTGACGCCGGAAGCCCAGCAGGTGGTTTCGGAAGCTGCGAACTACGCCCGCGGCGGCAACGCCACCCGCGTCGTGGTCGTCGGTCACGCCGACACCTCCGGTTCGCTGGCCTACAACGTCCGCCTGTCGGAACGCCGCGCCAAGGCGGTGGCCGATGCGCTGGTCGGCGCCGGCATCAACCAGACCTCGCTCTCCGTCGACTGGAAGGGCGAAACCCAACCCGCGGTCGCCACCGGCGACGGCGTGAAGGAACCGCTGAACCGTCGTTCCACGATCGACATCAATCCCTGATCTCGATCGCCGACGGTTTAAGTCGGAACGTTAGCGGGAGCCCGGCCGAAAGGCCGGGCTCTTTGCTTTTGGGCCTTCGGGGTCTGCACGCTGCCCCGGCCGGCCCCTCCGCGCGTTGAGACGGCAAGGAAGCGTCATGTCGTTCGACCGGCTGGATGATCTGAAATTCGCCGACGAGCGCGCGGCGGTCGCCGCCGCCCTCCAGGCTGCGCCGCTCGGCGTGGATGAGCGCGCGGCGGTCCAGCGTGAGGCCGAGGCCCTGGTCGGGGCCGCCCGCAAGGATGCCCATCGCCAGGGCGTCGTCGAAAGCTTCCTGCAGGAATTCAGCCTCTCGACCCGCGAGGGCCTGGCCCTGATGTGCCTGGCCGAGGCCCTGTTGCGCACGCCGGACGAGGAGACCCGCGACAAGCTGATCGCCGAGAAGATCTCGTCGGCCGACTGGGCCAGCCACGCCGGCCGGTCCGGCTCCCTGCTGGTCAACGCCTCGACCTGGAGCCTGATGCTGACCGGCAAGCTGATCGAGCCGGACGACGAGGCGCGCCGCGACCTGCCCGGCTTCGTCCGGCGCCTGGCCGGTCGACTGGGCGAGCCGGTGATCCGCAAGGCGGTCGGCGCGGCGGTGCGGATCATGGGCGAGCAGTTCGTCCTCGGCGCGACGATCGACAGGGCCCTGCGCCGCGCCGCGCAGGAAGGATTCGTGTGCTCCTTCGACATGCTGGGCGAGGGGGCGCGGACCGACGCCGACGCCGAGCGCTACGAGGCCGCCTACGCCGCCGCCATAGCCGCCCTGGCGCGGCAGGCCGCGGGGCAGGGCCCGGAGGCCGGCCACGGCATATCGGTCAAGCTCTCGGCCCTGTCGCCGCGCTACGAGGCGCGGCGGGGCCCGGCGGCGCTCGCCGATCTCTACCCCCGCGTCCTGCGTCTCGCGGTCCAGGCGGCGCAGGCCGATATCAACTTCACGCTCGACGCCGAGGAGGCCGACCGGCTGGTGGTCTCGCTGCAGCTGCTGGCGCGCCTGGCAGAGGCGCCGGAGCTCGGGGCCTGGCGCGGCCTCGGCCTGGCGGTGCAGGCCTACCAGACGCGCGGCCCGCAGGTGATCGAGGCCGTGGCCGGAATCGCCCGCGCCTGCGGCCGGCGGCTGATGGTGCGGCTGGTCAAGGGCGCCTACTGGGACACCGAGATCAAGCGGGCGCAGGTCGCGGGTCTTCCGGCCTATCCGGTCTACACGACCAAGGCGGCGACCGACCTTTCCTATCTGGTCTGCGCGCGCGCCCTGCTTAACGCCGCGCCCCACCTCTACGCCCAGTTCGCGACCCATAACGCCCACACCCTGGCGGCGGTGCGGCTGATGGCCCGGCAGGCCGGCCTGTCGCCGGAATTCCAGCGCCTGCATGGCATGGGCGAGGCGCTCTACGACGCCGCCCGCGTCCGCTACGGCGACTTCCCGTTGCGGGTCTATGCGCCGGTCGGCAGCCATGAGGACCTGCTGCCCTATCTTGTCCGCCGGTTGCTGGAGAACGGCGCCAACACCTCCTTCGTCCACGCGCTGCTCGATGAGCGGACGCCGGTCGCCAAGGTGGTCGCCGACCCCATCGCCGCGGTCGAAGCCGCCGGCGGCGCGCCGCATCCCAAGATCCCTCGCCCGCTCGACCTCTACGGCCCCGCCCGTCGGAACTCGCGCGGCCGCGACCTGTCGATCGCCGCCGAGCGCAACGCCCTGGCCGACGCTGTCGCCGCGCTGCCGGCGATCGACGCCGGCCCGATCCTCGGCGGTCGGCTGTCGCCCGGCGGCCCGGCCTCGGACCGCCTCTCTCCCTCCGACCTGTCGCGCTCCGTCGGCCGGGTCTCCGACGCGGTCCCGGCCCAGGTCGACGCCGCCTTTGCCGCCGCGCGCGCGGCGCAGTCTGCCTGGGACAGCCGCGGCGGGGCCGAACGGGCGCAGATCCTGCGGGCGATGGGCGAGGCGCTGGAGACCAACGCCGATCACCTGATCGCCCTGTGCGTCCGCGAAGCCGGCAAGACCCTCATCGATGCGATCGCCGAGGTTCGCGAGGCCACTGACTTCTGCCGCTACTACGCGACCCTCGCCGAGACCCAATTCACCCACCCCGAGACCCTCAAGGGTCCGGTCGGCGAGACCAACCGCCTGTCCTTGCGCGGCCGCGGGGTCTTCGCCTGCATCAGCCCGTGGAACTTCCCGCTGGCGATCTTCACGGGCCAGATCGCCGCGGCGCTCGCCGCCGGCAACGCCGTGCTCGCCAAACCGGCCGAGCAGACCCCGATCGTCGCCGCCGAGGCGGTGCGGCTGTTCCACGTGGCAGGCCTGCCGCCGGACCTGCTGCACCTGCTGCCCGGCGATGGGGCGACCATCGGCCAGGCCCTGGTGACGCATCCAGGCTGCGACGGCGTCGCTTTCACCGGCGGTACCGAGACCGCCTGGGCGATCAACCGGGCCCTGGCCGCGCGCCAGGGCCCCATCGTGCCCTTCATCGCCGAGACCGGCGGACTGAACGCCATGTTCGTCGACACCACCGCCCTGCGCGAACAGGTGATCGACGACGTCCTGCTCTCCGGCTACGGCTCTGCCGGCCAGAGGTGCTCGGCGCTGCGCCTGCTGTTCCTGCCGCGCGATACCGCCGATTCCCTCATCGAGGGGCTGATCGGGGCCATGGACATCCTTCAGGTCGGCGATCCCGCCGATCCCGCCACCGACGTCGGCCCGGTCATCGACGCCGAGGCGCTCGCGGCCCTGGAGGCGCACGTCCAACGCCTGTCGCGCGAAGCCCGGGTCCTGCACCGGATCGCCGCCCCGACGGGCGGCCACTTCTTCGCCCCGACCCTGGCCGAGATCCCCGACGGCGGCTTCCTGGCCAGCGAGGTGTTCGGGCCGATTCTGCACGTCGTCCGCTACGACCCCGCCGACCTCCCGGCTGCGGCCGTTCCGGTGGCGAACGCGCGCTATGGACTGACGCTCGGCGTCCACAGCCGCCTCGAATCGTTCGCGCAGGCGGTGCAGCGCGCCGTCCCGGCCGGCAACGTCTATGTAAACCGCTCGATGACCGGCGCTGTCGTCGGGGTGCAGCCGTTCGGCGGCGAGGGGCTGTCCGGCACCGGGCCCAAGGCCGGCGGCCCCCACGCCCTGCTTCGCTATGCGGTCGAACGGGCCGTCAGCGTCAACATCGCGGCCCAGGGCGGCGACCCCGGCCTGCTGAACCTCGACGTCTGAACGGTGGATCACGGTCGCGTGAGCTGTGGATAGGCCGGCAAGCCCTGTACCTCGGCGCGGCGAGGCGCGTTAACTTCTGATTAGCGAAAAACCTTGGGGACGAGCCGGCGTCCTCATTGACGATTCAGTAGGACAAGTGTCCCCATATGTGGGTCGTCCGGGCTGTGACGGCACAATATATAGGGGCTGAGGCGGTGAGGGAGAGCCACCGTCTCAAGAGCATGGGTTCAGGGACATGAGTGAAGCGGCGAAGGTTGAGACGGCTCAGGCCGAGGCGGCCCAGAGCGCCGAGCGGAGCGGATTGCGCCCTGAGCGGCCGCAGCTCCAGCTGGTTCGGAAGGTCGAGGTCGACCGGTCCCGCGACGCCCTGCTGACCGATTTCGGCAAGACCACGCTCGAAGACCGCTACCTGCTGCCCGGCGAAAGCTACCAGGACATGTTCGCCCGCGTGGCGACGGCGTTCGCCGACGACGCCGAGCACGCCCAGCGGATCTACGATTACATCTCGAACCTGTGGTTCATGCCCTCGACGCCGGTGCTGTCGAACGGCGGCGCGGCCCGCGGCCTGCCCATTTCGTGCTTCCTCAACGCGGTGCCGGACAACCTCGAAGGCATCGTCAACGTCTGGAACGAGAACGTCGCCCTGGCGTCCAACGGCGGCGGCATCGGCACCTACTGGGGCGGCGTGCGCTCGATCGGCGAGAAGGTGAAGGGCGCCGGCCAGACCAGCGGCATCATCCCGTTCATCCGCGTCATGGACAGCCTGACGCTGGCCATTTCGCAGGGCTCCCTGCGTCGCGGCTCGGCGGCCGTCTACCTCGACATCCACCACCCGGAGATCGAGGAGTTTCTCGAGATCCGGAAGCCGTCGGGCGACTTCAACCGAAAGTCCCTGAACCTGCACCATGGTCTATCGATCACCGACGAGTTCATGGAAGCGGTCCGCGACGGCGCCATGTTCGGCCTGCGCTCGCCCAAGACCGGCGAGGTGATCCGCGAGGTCGACGCCCGCTCGCTCTGGCAGAAGATTCTCGAGATCCGGCTGCAGACCGGCGAGCCCTACCTGATCTTCTCCGACACCGTGAACCGGGCCATGCCGCAGCACCAGCGCGAGCTCGGCCTGTCGGTCCGTCAGTCGAACCTGTGCTCGGAGATCATGCTGCACACCGGCAAGGACCACCTGGGCGCCGAGCGCACGGCGGTCTGCTGCCTGTCGAGCGTCAACGCCGAGAAGTTCCTCGAGTGGCGGGACCACCCGACCTTCATCGAGGACGTCATGCGCTTCCTCGACAATGTGCTCGAGGACTTCATCCAGCGCGCGCCGCCCGAAATGAAGAACGCCGTCTACGCCGCCAAGCGCGAGCGGTCGGTGGGCCTGGGCCTGATGGGCTTCCACTCGTTCCTGCAGGCCCAGAACGTGCCGTTCGAGAGCGCCCTGGCCAAGTCCTGGAACATGCGGCTGTTCAAGACCCTGCGCCGCCAGTGCGACGCCGCCTCCCGCACCCTCGCCGCCGAGCGCGGCCCGTGCCCTGACGCCGCCGAGCGCGGCGCCATGGAGCGCTTCTCGCACAAGCTGGCGATCGCCCCGACCGCCTCGATCTCGATCATCTGCGGCGGCACCAGCGCCGGTATCGAGCCGATCCCGGCCAACATCTACACCCACAAGACCCTGTCGGGCTCCTTTGCGGTCAAGAACCCCTACCTGGAGCGAATTCTCGACGAGAAGGGCCAGAACACCGCCCAGGTGTGGGACACCATCCTGGAGAAGGAAGGCTCGGTTCAGCACCTCGACTTCCTCAGCCAGGACGAGAAGGACGTGTTCAAGACCGCCTTCGAGATCGACCAGCGCTGGGTGGTGGAACTGTCGGCCGACCGTACGCCGGACATCTGCCAGTCGCAGTCGGTGAACCTCTTCCTGCCCGGCGATATCGACAAGTGGGACCTGCACATGCTGCACTGGTCGGCGTGGGAGCGCGGCTGCAAGTCGCTCTACTACCTGCGCTCCAAGTCAGTGCAGCGGGCCGCCCACGCCGGCGGCGACGCCCCGGCCGCGGTCGTCGAAATGTCCACCGCCGGCAAGACTGACTACGAGGAATGCCTCGCCTGCCAATAATAGCTAAGGGCTTAACTACATTAAGCTCTTGCGCCCGGCGGCCGCGTCAGCCAGCCTCATCCCAAGGAACCCATTTCCTGTTTGCGGCTTAGCTTGTCCGTGGAACAGTAGGGCTTGAAACCACGCGCTACGACGTGGTGTGGGAGAGACGAGGATGCGGTCGCTGGCTGGGCTGGCCATCGTCCTGACTTGTGGCCTGGCCACGACTGCCGCGGCGCAGGCCCGGCCTGCCGACCGCGTGCATCACGAACTCACCCGCGCCGCCTTCGCCCCCGGCGCCGACGCTCCGGCGCTCGACCGGATGCTGGAACGTGACGAGTTCCTCGACGGCCACGCCATCCGCTGGAGTTCCAGCGAAGTCCGTCTCTCCGACCTTGGCCGCGGCGGCGCCGTCGACTCGCTGCGGGTCAGCATCGCCGGCGTCGTCGACGCCCCCGGCGCCCTGCGCCCCGACCGCGCCGAGTTCGACGCCCGGGCCTACGACGTGACCCTGATCCGCAGCTGGCCCGGCGCGGTCAGCTTCGGCGGCAAGAAGTTCGCCCTCGACGTCTCGCCCCACGCCGGCGTCGGCGTCGGCAACCGCGGCGGCTCGGCCGAGGCCGGAGCCGAGGTCCGCCTGGCGCCCAAGAGCCGCGAGGAACGCGCCGTCGAGCAGCTCAAGGACCTTGGCGTCGGCGACGGGGCGGCGTTCGGCGACCGCGGCCGCTGGTACCTGTTCGCCGCCGCCAGCGGGCGGGCGGTCGGTCTCAACATGCTGCGCAACGACAGCGGCTGGGACCGGGCCGGTTGGACCACTGACGCCACCTCCTCCCTGATCGGCGACGCTCATATCGGGGTCGGCTGGCGCAAAGGTTCGGTTCAGACCTCCTTGGGCGTCGTCCACCGCGAGGTGCGCGGCGAGAACATGATCTTCGGCCAGAAGACCCAGGACGACACCGTCGCCGCCTTCTCTTTCTCGATCCGCCCGGGCCGTTAAGCCGGCAGCCGATCCCAGCCGTCGACGAACGGGTAGCGCTCCGCCCACAGCGCGGCGAGCCGCGGGTCCGAATCGACGCGCCGCGCGACCTCGGCCAGCCGCGGCGCCGCCTCGCCGAACCGCTGCCGCCGCGGCCGGAACCGCGAGACCACCGTCACATACAGGTCCAGCATGGTCAGCTCGTCCCCGAGGATGTAGCGGCCCGGGCGCGTCTGCGCCTCCATCGCCCGCCAGCAGTCGGCGATCCGATCTTCGATGTTCTGGTTGATGGCGGCATGCTGCCCGGCGTCTGGGACAAGCCGAAAGGGGTCGTCTTTCAGCCAGTAGTGGGCGTAGATCGCGCTGGAGACATAGGCCATCCAGCGCAGGAAGGCGCTGCGCCGCGGGTCGTCCGGCCCCGGCGCCAGACCAGCCCTGGGATGCAACTCGCCCAGCCGGATCAGGATCGCCGCGCTCTCGGTCATCACCTCGCCCGAGGCAAGCACCAGCGCCGGCACCTGGCGCATGGGATTGACCTTGGCGACCGCCTCGCCGTCCGGCGGCGCGTCATCCTCGAAGCTCACCGCCTCGATCACCTCGAAGGGCGCGCCGATCAGCGTCAGCGCCGCCTCGACCGCGACGCCGCCCGACCCTTCGGCGCTGTAGAGGCGGTATCCGTCGGCCATATTTCCGTCCCCAATCTAATTCACAACATGTTGGGCGAATGCGCCAACTTGGCGCTAGATGTTGTCCTAAATCGGCGCCTATCCTGCGGCTCGCTAACGAAACCCGCGCGTAGGGAATTCCGCTCCGTGACCACGTCCAAGACAAGAGCCCTGCCAGGCCTGCTCACGCCGTCCTACGCCTACAAGCCGTTCCGGTATCCCTGGGCCTACGACTTCTGGAAGAAGCAGCAGCAGGTCCACTGGATGCCCGAGGAGGTTCCGCTCGGCGAGGATCTCAAGGACTGGGCCTCCAAGCTCAACGACCGGGAACGCAATCTGCTCACCCAGATCTTCCGATTCTTCACGCAGTCGGACGTCGAGGTGAACGACAACTACATGGAGCGCTACAGCCGCGTCTTCAAACCCACCGAGGTGAAGATGATGCTGGCGTCGTTCTCCAACATGGAGACGATCCACATCGCCGCCTACGCCCTGCTGCTCGAAACCATCGGCATGCCGGACTCGGAGTTCACCGCCTTCCTCGACTACCAGGCGATGCGGGACAAGCACGACTACATGCAGGCGTTCGGCGTCGACACCGACGCCGATATCTGCCGGACGCTGGCGATGTTCGGGGGCTTCACCGAGGGCCTGCAACTGTTCGCCAGCTTCGCCATGCTGATGAACTTCCCGCGCCACAATAAGATGAAGGGCATGGGCCAGATCGTGAGCTGGTCGGTGCGCGACGAGAGCCTGCACTGCGAAGGCATCATCAAGCTCTACCACGCCTTCAACAAGGAAACCGGCGCGGTCACCAAGTCGGTCGCCGACGACATCGTCGACTGCTGCAAGACGGTGGTCGGCCTCGAGGACAAGTTCATCGACCTGGCCTTTGAGGCCGGGGAGATCCAGGGCATGACCCCCGACGACATCAAGCGCTACATCCGCTTCATCGCCGACTGGCGCCTGAAGCAACTCGGTCTGCCGCAGGTCTATGAGATCGGCGCCGAGAACCCGCTGCCATGGCTGCAGAGCCTGCTGTCGGGTGTCGAGCACGCCAACTTCTTCGAGGCGCGGGCGACCGAGTACTCGAAGGCGGCGACCAAGGGTCAGTGGCACGGCCAGGACGGCGTTTGGGCCAGCTTCGATTCTATGCTGGCCAAGCGCGAAACCCCGAGCCTGCCAGCGGAGTAGGGGCGATGACGCGGCTGGCGCAGCGGCCGGAGGGCTATTTCGAGATCGAGCCCCGGCCGACGCCGGACGAACTCGCGGCCTACTATCGCGACAAGTACTTCGGCGCCGACCACGGCGGCACGCCCTACGCCCACGGCTATACGCCCGAAGAACTGGAGCATAAGCAGCTCCAGCCGGCGGAGACCGAGCATGTCTGGGGCGCCCGCGCGCCGGGCCGGATGCTGGAGGTCGGGGTGGGCGAAGGCTTTACCCTGGCCTATTTCGCCGCCCGTGGCTGGGACGCGACCGGCCTGGATTTCACCGACGACGGGATCCGCGAATTCTTCCCGCAGATGGCGGAGAAGCTGACCGTCGGCGACGCCTTCGCCCTGCTGGATCAGGCGATCGAGGCGGGCCGGACCTACGACCTGCTGGTCTGCAACAACGTGCTCGAGCACGTCATCGACCCGATGGGCCTGCTCGACCGGCTACGGGCCATCGTCGCGCCGGGCGGCCTGCTGCGGATCGCCGCCCCCAACGACGGCTCCTGGCTTCAGGGCGAGATCGTCAGCCGCGGCCACGGAGCGCCCGAGTTCTGGCTCGCGCCGCCGGACCACCTCAACTACTTCAACACCGACACCCTGCCGCGCGCGCTGCAGGCGCACGGCTGGGAGGTGGTCGAGCACCTCGGCGAGTTTCCGGTCGACATCTTCCTGCTCAATCCAGACACCAACTACCTGCGCGAGAAATCGCTCGGCCGGAACTGCCACTTCACGCGCGTCGCCTTCGAGATGGGGCTTTGGCGCGAGCGGTCGCTGGGGGCGGTGATCGAGTTCCGCCGCGGCTGCGCCCGGGCCGGCGTCGGCCGCAACCAGACCATCTACGCCCGGCCGGCCGGCTGAGGCCGATGGCCGTCCTGATCCTCAGCGCCGCGGCCAAGGTCCTGCTGGTCCGGGCCTTCCGCGACGCCGCCGCGGTGCGGGGCTGGCCGGTGATCGCCGCCGACATCGCCGTCGACAGCGCCGCGCTGTTCGAGGCCGACCAGGCCCTGATCCTGCCGCGCAGCGACGATCCGGCCTTTGCGCCGGCGCTCCTCGACGTCTGCCGCCGGCATGCGATCCGGCTCGTCGTTCCGTCCCGCGACGGAGAACTGGCGGTCCTCGCCGACCTCAAGCCACAGCTCGCGCAGCTCAGCGGGGTGGTGCTCGTCCCCTCCGCCGAGGCGCTGGCCATCTGCCGGGACAAGCGTCGCTTCGTGGAGTTCTGCCGCGCCCAGGGCTTTGAGACGCCGCGGACCTTCGCCGACGGGGAGCCGCCGCAATTCCCGGTCTTCGTGCGGCCCGCCGAGGGCTCCGGCGGCGCAGGCGCGCGGCGGGTCGACCGACCGCAGGATCTGCCGGATCGGACAGGCCTGCTGGTCCAGGCGCTGGAGACCGCGCCGGAGTTCACCGTCGATGTCCTCTGCAGCCTCGACGGCCGCCCGCTGCAGGCCGTCGCCCGGCGCCGCATCGCGGTGCGGACCGGCGAGGCGGTGAAGTCGCAGGTGGTGGATGCGCCCGACCTGACCAACCCCGCTCTGCGCCTCGCCTCGGCGCTCGGCCTCATCGGCCACAATGTCGTGCAGGCGTTCTGGGAAACGGGACGCCCGCCGCGCTTCATCGAGGTCAATCCGCGATTCGGCGGCGCGTCGAACCTCGCGATCCGCGCTGGCCTCGCTTCGCCCGAGCGGATCCTCGCCATGCTCGCCGGCGAGGCGGACCGTCCGCGGGACATCGCCTACGGCCTGACCATGCTGCGCTATGCCGAGGACCGTCTGGTGACGGAGGCCGAGCTCGCGGCGATCGGCCGATGAGCCCGCGCGCCCTGCTGATCGATCTCGACGACACGCTCTACGACGAGCGGAGCTACGTCCTCTCCGGCTTTCGCGCCGTCGCCGCGGCCATCGCCGAGGCGTTCCCGCACGTCTCCGCCGACGGAATGTCCGCCGATCTCGCGGCCCGCCTCGACGCCGAGGGGCGCGGCAAGCTGTTCGACGGCGCCCTGGCCGCCGCCCGCATCGACCCGACGCCGGACCTCATCGCCCATCTCGTCGGCACCTACCGCGACCATCACCCAGATATCGCGCTCTGGCCCGGCGTCGCGGCGACCCTGGCCGAGCTGCGCCAGCGCCACCGACTCGCCATCGTCACCGACGGCCTGCACCTGATGCAGCGGCGCAAGGCGGAGGCGCTGGGGCTCGCGGGCCTGGTCGACGCCCTCGTCTTCTGCTGGGAGCACGAGGCGCCCAAGCCGCATCCGACCGGCTACCGCATGGCCCTGAAGAAACTCGAGGCGGCAGCCGGCGACGCCGTGGTGATCGGCGACAATCCGCTGCACGACATGGCCGGCGCCCAAGCGATCGGTGCGAAGTCGATCCGCGTGCGCACCGGAAAGTTCGCCAAGGTGGACCCGGGCCGATTCCCGCCGGATGCTGAGGCGCCAAGCTTCAACGACGTCCCTGCCGCGCTTGCGCGGCTGGCGACCGGAGACCCGTCGTGACCCCGCCCGCCGTCGCCATCGCCGGCCGCCCGATCGGCCCCGGCCATCCGCCCTATGTCGTCGCCGAGATGTCGGGCAACCACAATGGCGACATCGGCCGGGCCCTCGCCCTGATCGACGCCGCCAAGACGGCCGGCGCGAATGCGGTGAAGCTTCAGACCTACACCGCCGACACCATCACGATCGACCACGACGGCCCGGCCTTCCGCGTTCACGGCGGCCTGTGGGACGGCCGGCGGCTGTACGAGCTCTACCAGGAGGCTCACACCCCCTGGGACTGGCACCCGCGCCTGTTCGAGCATGCCCGCGCCATCGGCATCGACATCTTCTCCTCGCCATTCGACCCTACCGCGGTGGCGTTTCTGGACGGGCTCGGTGCGCCGGCCTTCAAGATCGCCTCCTTCGAGTTGATCGACCTTCCGTTGATCGAGCTCTGCGCCCGGACCGGCAAGCCGCTGATCATGTCGACCGGCCTGGCCGCGCCGACCGAGATCGCCGAGGCGGTGGCCGCGGCGCGCGGCGCGGGATGTGACCAGATCATCCTGCTCCACTGCACCAGCGGCTATCCGACCCCCGCTTCACAGATGCACCTGAAGACGCTGCCGCATCTGGCCGAGCAGCACGGCGTCGTCGCCGGCCTGTCCGATCACACGATGGGCGTCGCCGTATCGGTGGCCGCGGTGGCGTTGGGAGCGTGCTTCATCGAGAAGCACTTCACCCTCGACCGGGCGGAGGGCGGGGTCGATTCCGACTTCTCACTGGAGCCGCCGGAACTCGCCCGGCTGGTCGCGGACGCCCGCACCGCCTGGGAGGCCCTGGGCGAGGTCCGCTATGACGAGGCGGCCTGCGAAGCATCGAGCCGCGACCACCGGCGCTCGCTTTACGTGGTCGCCGACGTGGCGGCCGGCGAAGTGCTGACGGCGCAGAACGTGCGCTCGATCCGCCCAGGTTTTGGCCTGCCGCCCAAGCACCTTCCTGAGATCCTGGGTCGTCGCGCGGCCCGCGCGCTCAAGCGTGGCGAGCCACTCGACCTGTCCATGTTGGCGCCAGCGGTCCCCTAGGCGGAGTTCCCGCCCGGCTAGGGAGGGGGCTCAGGCATCGGCCTCCAGCCGGCGGAAGGGCAGGGCGCGGATGTCGTCCGAGGTGAAGGCGGGCTTCAGCGGATAGAGCTCGGCGTAGACCCGTTCGACAAAGGCGTAGTCTTCCGGCGTGTCCACCGTCCAGCGCAGGGCGCTCTCGTCATAGAGCTGCACCAGCTCCGCCTGGGTGAAACGGCTGCCGGGCGCGTAGAGGTAGGGGGTGACGTGCTCCCGGTCGTAGGGCGCGTCGGCCTCGGCCGCGGCGGCCAGCAGCGCCTTGCGGGTGAAGGCCTCGACGTCCAGGCCTCGGGGATAAGACCGCCGTCGCCCGTTCGAGGCGTAGTCGACGCCGAGCCGGGCCCGCAGCCGCACGCAGGCGTCGATCACCTCCGGATCGGCCAGCGGACAATCGGCGGTGAGCCGCACGACGTCGCCGTCGATCCCCAGGGCGGCGATGCAGCCGGCGTAACGTCCGAGCACATCGTGGAGGGGGCCGCGGTAGACCTCCACGCCGACCGCCGCGAGGTGCGCCGCCAGGGGATCGTCGGAGACTTCCTCGCTGGTCGCGACCACCAGACGGTCGAGGGTGGCGCAGCGGCGCAGGCGCTCGATCTGCCGCTCGACCATCGGCCGGCCGGCGAGCGGCTTCATCACCTTGCCAGGCAGGCGGGTGGAACTCATCCGCGCCTGCAGGATCGCCGTCGCCATGCCGCTTCCTCCGAGCCGGGAAGCATCCGCCGATTCTCTAGCCCTCGAAGATCCAGCCGCCGCCGAGATCGCCGAGGTTGACGCCGGAGAGCACCATCCGGGCTTCGTCCATCTCGATGACCACGTCGGCGCCGGCCTGCGAGACCGAGTGCCGCGTCCCCGCCGCCAGCATCACCCGGTCGCCTTCCCAGGCGTGGAAATCGGTGACCCGGTCCAGCCCTGCGCCCGCGAAGGCGTGGAAGATGTCGGCTCCGCCGCCGCCGGTGACGACGTCGTCGCCGCGGTCGCCGGACAGCCAGTCGGCGCCTTCGCCGCCGCTGACCAGGTCGTCGCCCTGACCGCCGCGCACGATGTCGGCGCCGTCGCCGCCCTCCAGCGTGTCCTGGCCGAGGTTGCCGTAGACGATGTCGTCGCCCGTGCCGCCGTCCAGGCGATCCTGGTCCTTGCCGCCCACGACCCAGTCGTCGCCGGCGGCGCCCGTCAGGGTGTCGTCGCCGACGCGGCCGGTCAGCCGGTCGATCCCGGCGCCGCCGTTGATGGCGTCATTGCCGGCATGTTCGAAGGTAAAGGGGGTGTCGTAGTCGTGAAACAGGCTGATGTATTCGGTGATCGGCGTGCCCATGAAGTCATGGAAGACGTCGGAGCCGCCCGTTTCCAGCCACGACTTGAGCGCCCAGACCCCGGCCAGGTGGGCGCCGGTCATCAGGCCGGAGGCGCTGAGCTCGACGCCGGCGATGGTCTGGCCCTCGTACTTGTCGAGCCCGAGGTCCGCGAGGTCCTGGCGGATGTGGCCGTACCAGTCGCGGACCGCCTGCTCCTGGGCCGAGGTCGAGGCGAGGAATTCCGCCTTGCTGTGGACGCCGAAGCCCGCGGCCTTGGCGGTCCAGCCGCCCGCGAAGTCGATCGCCCCGCTGCCGTCGTGGCCGCTGTAGAACCCGACTGCGCTCAACGCCTCTTCGCCGAACTGGTAGCGGCCGAGGTATCCCGGATGGCTGACCCATCCGTAATCGCCGCCGGACTCGCGTTGGCCAAGCGCCTGGAACAGGTTGTCGTACGTGCCTCTGGTCACGCCGCTCTCCTTGCAAATTGTCAGTGCGGCGTGCTGGCCGCCCCCGGGACGGCGCGAACTCAGCGGGGTGCGCAGGCGAGAATGTGTCGCTCGCCTGACCCTTTCGGGTTCAATGGTCGAGCTGGTTTAGGGCCCGACGGGGCGGTAGCGCCGGGCTGGCCTGGCCTTCAGGTCGGCCTTCGCGGCCTTCGCGGCCTGGGCGCCGGCGGCGTCGGGCGGGCTGTCGTTGGTCGATTTGTACTGCACGGAGAACAGGCCGCAGGCTTCCGGGAAGCCCTCCGTCGTCACGGCCCGGATGACGTTGCGAATACTGACCTTCACCCGCAGCTCGCAGACGTAGGGCTTGCCATCCGCGACCACCGCCCGCCGCCACAGGTACTGGGGCTCGCCGTCGATCGTCAGCTTCTCGTCCCACTGGCCGTAGAGGTTGAGGGCGGTGTCGAGGCCGCGTCCGTTCAGCGCCGTCGGCGGATCCACCACCTCCATGGTCGCGCAGGCGGCCAGGGCGAGGGCCGGAGCCAGAATGAAGCCGAGGCGAAGGGCGCGGCGAGCCATGCCTTCGCCATACACCCACTCGGGCGCCGGCGCCGGGGACTTCCGATTGCGGCGTGTCGTCGCTGTAGTTGAGTTTCGCCTCAGGCCTCGGGCGGCAGCAGGCGCTCGTAGGTGCGGCGAATCGCGCCGTAGCACTCGCAGGTGTACTGCTCGAGCGCCGGGCGGTCGATGATATCGACCACGCCGCGGCGATAGCGGATGACGCCCTTCTCCTGCAGGCTGCGGGCGACGGCGGTCACGGTGGTGCGCTGTACCCCCAGCATGTCGGCGAGGAATTCCTGCGTCAGGGCGACCGTGTCGCTGGAAATCCGGTCGTGGCAGGTCAGCAGCCAGCGGCAGAAGCGGGCCTCGACCGAATGCAGCGCGTTGCAGGCGACCGACTGGATGGCGTGGCCGAACAGCGCCTCGTTGTGGTTGTCGACCAGCCGGCGCAGCTCGACGCTCTTTTCCCAGGCCTCATGGAGTGGCGCGACGCTGATCCGCGCCGCCCGCACCGGGGTCTGGACGATAGCCCGCAGCAGCGACTGGCGGGGCGAGACCGCGGCCATGAGGCCCAGCGCCCCTTCGGGCCCGATGGTCGCGCTCTCGATGGCCGCGCCGTTCTCCATCAGGGTCATCAGCGAGACGACCCCGTCGTGCGGGAAATAGACGGTCTCGATGGGGTCGCCCGGATCGTAGAGCAGCCGGCCGCGCTCCAGGTCGACCTGGACGAGGTGCGGTGCAAGCAGGGCGTAGTCGTCGGAGGGTAGCGACGCCAGCAGACGGTTTCGCAACGCGGAGTTTGACCTTTGCATCGGGGTTTCGAAACGTCGCCGTACGGCTTCGGTTTCAAGTTATCGATGCATAGGATCCGAGACTGTCGAGAACTCGACACTAAACGTGAAACTTATTCAGTAAGAGCAAAAAACAAGTGGAGCGCTGTGGATATTCGGTGATTTCCCAGTGCAATCAGAATGTCGGGCGGCCGACTCAACAATATCTGCGAGCCTTTCTCAGGGTCGAATCATCATTTGAGGGAGGCGGCGCGGGGAGGTCTCCCGCGCGCCGCCGGGCGTCTCAGTGCAGGTTGAGATCGGCGCGGTCGCCGAGGTCAGGCCGGGTCTTGGTGGCGTTGGCGCGGGCGATCTCGAACGCGAAGCGCAGCGGTCCGGCCTCGGTGACCCATACCTGGGCGTCCTCGCAGTCCAGACACAGCAGGGTCAGGCGCGGGTCGTCCTTGCCCTCGGGGTACCAGGCGGCGACCACCGGGCTCCAATAGCGCTCGATCCGCTCGGGGTCGTGGCGCACAGTGAGATGGCCGCCGATGCAGGCCTGCAGATCCTTGCCCTGGTAGACGAACATCGCGTGGCCGCCGGTCGCGCCGACCGTTTCCGCCAGGTCGGTGTCCTTGTAGGTGAAGAACCACACCTGATTGGCGTCACGCTCCACATAGGCGGTCATCGGCTGGAAGTGCTGGTCGTCGCGCATCAGGCCCAGCATGCCGGTGCGGTGGTCTTCGATGTCCTTCCACAGCCGCTTTTCGATGGCGGCGGGGTCATGATGGTCGGCCATGGATCGGCTCCAATCGGGTTGAGGGGGACGTCCCCTGAACCCGATCCGCCGGTCACGGTTCCGGACGCCCGGGCTCAGCGCCGGGTCGGCGGCGGGTCGGCCCTGGGCCGCTCCACCAGCGCCGGGGCTCGCCGCAGCCGGGTCGCCTGTTCGTAGTCATGGGCCATGGCCAGCAGGTCGCCCTCGCTCCACAGCCGACCGACGAACAGCAGGCCGAACGGCGCGCCGGACCGGTAATAGCCGGCCGGAACGGTGACGCCCGGGAAGCCGCCGATGTTGATCTCCGAGACGGTGGTGTCGGCGATCTCGCCGCGGGCGAACAGCGGCGGGGCTTCGGCGCGCATCTGCGGGAAGACCAGACCGTCGAGCCGGTGGCGGGCCATCACCGCATCGAAAATCCGCAGATGCGCCTCGCGCACCGCGCGAAAGCCGCTGAGGTCCGGAACGCGGGTCGGATTGGCCAGGACCTGCTGGAAGCCCGGCAGGTCGCCGAGGTAGCTGAATGACTTGCCGGCGCCGAACGGGCTGGTCCCGGTCCGCGCTTCGAGTTCGCGTAGGGAATGCACCGCCGCCGAGGGGCCAAGCCGCCCGAGGTAGGCGTTGAGGTCGTAGGGCGCGGATTCCTCCCCCCTGGCATCGTATCCGGCCAGGGACGAGGGCTGCGGCAGCTCGGCGAACCCCGAGCCGTCGAAGGGATCGCGCACGACGGTGGCGCCCTGCGCCTCCAGCACGGCGACGGCGCGCGCGTAGAGCGCCTCCGTCTCCGGCGACATCGGCGCGTTCTTCCGCCAGCCGGGACCGTAGAGGCCGATACGTTTGCCGCGCAGGGCGGTGGCGCTGAGCGCGGCGACGTAGCCGCCCGCTGGGACCTTGCCGATCGCGGCCACCGTCTTGGGGTCCTCGGCGGTGAACCCGGCCAGGACGTCCATCGCCAGGGCGGCGTCATGGACCGTTCTGGCGTGCGGCCCGACAACGTCGCGGGTGCTGCCGCCGATCGGAAAGACCCCGGTGTTCGGAACCAAGGCGAAGGTCGGCTTGACGCTGACGAGACCCTGCGCCGCCGCCGGGTTCTGGATCGAGCCGCCGGTCTCTTCGGCTAGCCCCAGCACCGCGAAGCTGGCGGCGACCGCGGTGGCCGTGCCGGCGCTGCTGCCGCCGGGCGCGCGGCTCGGCGCGGCGGCGTTGTAGGTCGGGCCGGCCCAGCTGTCGTTGGCGTTGGTCGCGCTCAGGCTCAGCACCGGGACGTTGGTCTTGCCGAGGATCACCGCCCCGGCGGCCCGCAGGCGGGCGACGACCGGCGCGTCGGTCTCGGGGATCAGGTCGACGCCGCCGGCCCGGGCGCTCAGCACCTTCCAGCCGGCGGTGGTCGGCAGACCCGCGACGTCCATGGTGTCCTTGACCACGACCGGCACGCCGGCCAACGGGCCCAGCGCCTCGCCGGCGCGGCGGCGGGCGTCGATGGCGTCGGCTTCGGCCAGGGCCGCCGGGTTCGGCGTGATGATGGCGTTGTAACCGGGGTTGTAGCGGGCGATCCGCGCCAGGAAGGCCTCGGTCAGCTGGCGGGAGCTGTAGGCCCCGGCCCGCAGCGCCGTCGCCGCGTCCTTCGCCGTCAGTTCGACCACGTCGATCCCGGCCGCCGCCGAGGGCCCCGCCGAGGCGCCCAGCGCAGCAACGACGGCGACGCAAGCCAACGCCCTTCTCAGCCCCATGACCCGACCTCCCCGGAACCTTTGGGCAGAGGTTAGGCGCGGCGGGGTCAGGAAAGCCAGCGCCGAGGATGGCGCCAGCCCAGCGCCCGCACCTCGCCCGCCTTCAGCCCTAGCGCGGCCATTCTCATTGGCGTCAGTCGGCGCAGCGCCTCGACCGGCTCACGGCCCCCCACTGGACTTGCGGCCACAGGCCCGTCGGTCAGGGCGTGGTCGACCGCCGTCCATTCGGCCTTGGCGCGGTCGTCATGGCCGACGGCGTAGTAATGGCGCAGCGGCTCGGCCCCCGCCTGCTCGATCATCACCCCGATCACCCAGCCGCCGCTCACGTCGTGTTCCTCTCGCCCGCGAACAGGCGGGATGCGCCCTGTAACCCAGGTTTCCGCGCACGAAAAACCCCTCCGCCGGGCCGGCGAAGGGGCTGGAGCTTTTCGGCCGGCTGCGCCGGGGTCAGTTGTAGGCGACCACCACGTTGAAGGTGCCGGTGTAGGCGCCCGAGGCGGTGGTGTTGGCGACCGGGATCGAGCCGCCGACGCCGAAGGTCAGGTTGCCGGTGGTGCCCAGGGTGCCGGACAGCAGTTGCGGGTTGGTGACCGACATGTTGAGGGTGACCAGGATCGTCTCGGAGCCGCCGGTGCGGGTCATGCTGAAGCTGGTCGGGATGTTGACGTTGAAGGACTGGCCGCCTTCGCCGGTGACCGTGTAGGTCGCGCGGCTGGCCGCCGCGTTCGGGCCGTTGGCCAGCAGGGCGACGGCGCCCGTCGAGGTGCGCTGGCCGTCGGTATTGGCGATCGCCACGGTGCCGGAGCCGGAGACCGGACGCACGATGGTGCCGAACGACAGGTCGGTGTTCTTCGTCAGGTTGATCGGCTGGAAGATCGTGGCCGTCGACGTGGTCGTCTGGCTCGACGTCGCCTGCGCCTGGGCGCCGGTGGCGACGGCCGCCGCGGCGAGGGCGCCGGTCAGGCCGAGGGTCAGGTTGCGGATCTTCATCATGGTGGTCTCGCGGGAGGTTCGCTTTGTATCTACGCTGACTTGGCGCAGGTCATGAAGGTCCCGAGCCCGCTCTGCTCCTGGAAAACACGTTTCAGAACAGAACATATCTGACCCTGGCCTTACGCTTGCGAAAGAAGCCTTGCAATACGGGCGCCAGGGATTGCGCTGAAAGAGCGCACATTGTTTGGCGAATTCACAACCTGCGAATGAAAATCGCCAGATCTGCGCAACTGGAAGGTAAAATGAGCCTCGACAAGCTTAACGGCGGCTCAGTCGAAGATCGGCGCGAATATCAAGTCGGGACCGTGAGGTCCTAAGTCGTGACAGCGGTCTTCGGGACCGGCGTCGGGTCGGCGCTGGCTTCTTCCAGGGCCTCGACGACAAGGTTCAGCTGCGGCGGCGTCGCCCGGCCTTCCAGCGTCTGGAACATCGTCTTGAGGTCGGCGTCGAGTTCCGCTTCGTGACGGGCGCGATTGGCGGCCCGCAGCTTCGACCAGAGCACCACGCCAAGACCCGCGGCAAGAGGCGCGCCTGCGGCCGCCAACACGGCGGCGATTTGGAAAGGCGAGGCGAAACCGCTCATGAACTTGCCACCGGCATCGAGTTTAACCCAAGCCCAGTCTCTCTTCCTGCGCAATACCAAATGAGCCCGCTTTGGCGCCTTTTCGCCACGATGCGGCCAAGCCTGGGTTGTGCAAGGTCAGTGCGGCTCCGGGCCGGCGTGGTCACGCACCACCTTGGCCATGCCGTCCACCGTCTGGGCGGCGGTCCGCAGAGCGGTTTCGCCCACCAGGCTTCCGGACGCCTCGGCCAGTTGGCGCAGCTCGTTGGCGATCCGGGCGAGATGCCGGTGGACGTCGTGGTCCGTCAGGGGCGGCGGTCGGCTCATGCCTCCCCCTCGCACAGCCTGTCTCGGGCGTCACCTGTCCCGCGGCCGGCGGCGGGCGAGCCGCGTCGCCCCAAGGTTGAGCTTGAAGGCGCCCGGCGTTTGGGTATGTTCCCCGCGGGGACGCGCCGAACGACGTCCCCTGGGGCGGGAACCGTGGTGGAAACACAGGAAACTCCGACGGATCGGGCGGGCCGCTATCTGCGCATGGCCGACCGTATCCGCAACCTGGCCTGGGCGGCGAGCGAGCCCACGGCCAAGGAGGCCTGCCTCGACCTCGCCATGCAGTGGACGTTCCTCGCCAACGAAACGCGCCGGCGGCGTCCGGCCAACGACTCCTGACCCCTCAGCGCGGCTCCCGGCGGCTCATCAGGCCGACGACGGTCTCATAGTTCCTTACCGCCAGCGCCAGGATGGCGTCGCGCGCCGGCGTCACGGCGAGGTAGCCCTCGGCGGTGTAGCGGACGTCGTTGCCTTCGCGGACCAGCCAGCCGGCCTTGACCAGCTCCCCGACCTTGCGCCGCACCGTCTCGCGCGGGATGCCGGTCGAGTCGGCTATGGAGCGGATGTTGATGCCGAGCGACGGCAGCACCGGGGTCTCGCCCCGGCGTAATCCGCCCGGCGTCAAGTCCGCGAACTCCGGGTGCTGGCTGGTGCGCACACCGACGGTGAGGATCAGCAGGATCTTGTCGGCGTCGCCGCCCACCGTCTCCCGCGCAATGGTAATGAAGTTGAGCAGCGGCTGCGCCAGGTCTTCGGCGATCGTGGGATAGGCCGCAGCCACCTGCGCCAGCATCGCCGCACGGGTGGGTCGCGCCATTCCGATCTCCGCAGAGCAGCGCCCGCGCGGCGCCCGCGTCAAAGAGGAATATAACGACGATACGTCAAACCGCGACGTCGTTCTTAACAAAAGAGCCCCGGGCCCGCGGCCCGGGGCTCTCCAACTCGCCCTAAGACGGGTTGTTTAGTGGTTCGCCGGAGCGGCCGGAGCGGCCGGAGCGGACGGGCTGGTGTTCGGGGTGTTGGCCGTGGTGGCGCCGCCGTCGGCGTTGCCGGCTTGTTGCTCCACCGCGTCCGCCTGAGCGTTCAAGGCGGTTTCGGCGGCTTCGTTCGGCGTCGCGGCGGCTTGGGCTTCCAGGGCGTCGGCCTTGGCTTCGGCTTGCTTGTCGGCTTGGCTTTCGCAGGCGGCGAGGCTGAGGGCCGCGCAGCAGGCGGCCAGAATCGCGGAGGTCACGCGCATTGTGGATCTTCTCCTTTGGTAGGTCCCCAATGGAGCTTCAGCGCACGAAGGGACGGTTGGTTTCCTGCGGATGCAAGTTTTCGTGAACGCCGTCGCAACCGCCGCATCCTGTCATTTGTTTTGCCCGCATGACGCACGAGGTGCTGCGGCGCATCTACATGGTCGCCCCGAACGGCGCAGGCTGGGCTGTATTGCGCGGGGCGAGAACGGTTCGCCTCTGCCGGACCCGGACGGAGGCCCGCCAAATGGCCGTGGCCTTCGCGGCGGCGGCGATCGCGGCTGGCGAGCGCGCCGGCTATATCGACCCCGACCTGGTGGACGAAATCTCCTGAAGGCCTGGAAGGCCTCCTCCGCAACGGTGCTATAAGCGCGCGATGCGTCTTCTGAGCGACCTGAAGCCGGCGGCCTTCGCCGCCGCGCCGTGGACGGCCGCGGTGGCGGTCTTCGCGTCGGGCGCGATGATCCTGGCGTCGGCGGCGACGCCCTCCGTGCCGGTGCGCTTCATGCGCTTGCTCGAGATCACCCCGGTCTTCCTTATCGAGATCAGCCATTTCGCCGACAGCGTGCTGGGGCTCGCCCTGGTGCTGGTGGCGTTCGGCCTGCGAGCCCGGCTGGACGCGGCGTGGGCGGCGACGATGGTGCTGCTGCTCGCCGCCGCCTCGTTGTCGCTGCTCAAGGGCTTGGTGTGGGAAGAGACGGCGATCCTCGTGGCCCTCGCGGCCGCCCTGGCGCCGTTCCGGGGGGCGTTCCCACGTCCCGCGCGCCTCAGTCGGATGGAGATCACTCCCGGCTGGCTGATCTCGGCCTTCGCCATGCTGGCCGGCGCTGGCATGCTCGGCCTGTGGTCCTACCAGAACGCCGACTACGGCGAGATGCCCTGGTGGCGGGTGATGGCCGACGAGGACGCCGCCCGCTCGATGCGCGCCTGGACCGGGGCGGCCATCGCCCTGCTCGCCTTCGGCGTCTGGCGGCTGTTCGGTTCGGCCGCGACCCCGAAGGTGGTCGGCGACAGCGATCCGGAATTCGAGCGGGTCCGCGAGATCCTCGCCACCGCCGAGACCGCCGAGCCGGGCTCGAACCTCGCTCTCCTGGGCGACAAGCGGTTCCTGTTCTCGGCCAGCGGCGCGTCGTTCCTGATGTTCGGGGCCCGCGGTCGCAGCTGGATCGCCCTCGGCGCGCCCGTCGGCCGCGTCGATGAGCGGATGGAGCTGCTCTGGCGGTTCCGCGAACTGGCCGACTCCCACGCCGCCCGGCCGGGGATCTACGGCCTCGTCGCCGACGACCTGCCCGACATCGTCGAGCTCGGCTTTTCGATCCAGAAGGTGGGCGAGGCCGCCCTCGTGCCGCTGGAGACGTTCCGCATCGAGGGCCGCCGCCGCGGCAACCTGCGCCGCGCCTGGCGCAAGTCGGCGGAGGAGGGGTGCACGTTCGAAGTCCTGACCGGTGAGGCCGTGCAGGCCGTGCTGCCGGAACTCAAGGCCATCTCCGACGAATGGCTGGCCCAGCACGCCGGCGGCGAGAAGGGCTTCACCATGGGCGGGTTCCACCCGGCCTACGTCGCCGAATTCCCCATCGCCCTGGTGCGCGACCAGGGCCGGCCTGTCGCCTTCGCGACCCTCTGGACCACCGCGGCGCGCAATTCCTTCTCCATGGACCTGATGCGCTATGGCGAGGCCGCGCCGCGCAACATCATGGACTACCTCTTCGTCGAGCTCATCCAGTGGGGGCGCGAGCAGGGCTACCAGGCCTTCGACTTCGGCATGGCCCCGCTGGCCGGCCTCGACGACCGCCCCCTCGCGCCGATGATGTCCCGGGTCGGCAAGCTGCTCTTCGAGCGAGGCGAGGAGATCTACAACTTCCAGGGCGTGCGCCGGTACAAGGACAAGTACGACCCGCTCTGGCAGCCGCGCTACGCCGCCGCGCCGCGGCGCTGGGCGATCCCGCTGCTGCTGGCCGACGTCGGGCTGCTGTCCTCCGGCGGCATCGCCAACCTCGCCAAGCGTCCGAAGCGCGAAGCGCCGCGCGAGCCGGGACGCGAGCCCGATCCGCAACCCGCGCTCACCGGCTAACGCCCGGTGGTGATCCCGAGCAGGTTCACCAGGTGGACGACGATGATCAGCAGCCCGGCGGCGGCGGTGACCATGATCGCCCGCCAGGGGATCAGCCGCGGACCCCGGAGCGGATCCGGCGCCCGCGCGCCGCGCCAGCCGGCGAACACGGCGATCGCCAGGAGGCCCAGCGCGATCGCAGCGGTGACGGGCAGGTCCATGTCGCAGTCCCTAGCGTCGCAACGCGAACGGCTGCGCCTGGAAGTTGAGCAAGACATCCACAGGAATGTCTCCAAACCCAATATGTAGCGTTAAGGCCGCGTTTACACCCCAAGGAATCGGTGGGAACCTTCATCGAAGGTACTGGAGAGATTCGATGACCGCGGGCGCGCCCTGGAGCGTCAAGGGGATCGACCCCAAGGCGAGGGAGGTCGCAAAGGATCTCGCCCGCCGCTCGGGCATGACCCTCGGCGAGTGGCTGAATCGCGTCATCCTCGAAGATGATGTACCTGAGGACGTGACCTCCGAGGACCATTTCACCGACCGCACGGTTCGTCCGTTCGAGAGCCGGCCCCGGCTGGTGGCCTCGGCCGGCCTGAACGCCGCCGGGTCTCGGGCCGACGACCTGTCGCGTATCGCCTACGCCCTCGATCGGTTGACCGACCGCATCGAGTCCTCCGAGACCCGCACCAGCCTGGCGATCTCCGGCGTCGAGCATTCCGTCCGCGCCGCCGTCGCGCGTATCGAGGCGGGGGAGCGCGAGCATCTTGCGGTCGCCGCCCGTCTCGACGCCGAACAAGCCCGCTCCGGCGAGCGCCTGCGCCGACTGGAGGCCGAGCCGGCCGGTCCGCGGTCCGCCGAGGCTCTGGCCCTGATCGAGGCGCGCCTGGGGCGGGTCGAAGGCCTCGGGGGCGGCGATCCCGCGCCGTTGATCGACGAGGTCGTGCGCCGGCTGGGCGAGCGGCTGGCCGACGCTGAAGGCCGCACCGCCGGCGCCTTGGAGAGCCTGCGCGGCGCCCTGGCGGCGCTCGACCGCCGCCTCGGCGCGGTGGAAGGCGGGGACGAGGCCGAACGCCGGCTCGAGGCGCTCGCCGCCGGCCTGACCGAACGGGTGGAAGCCGCCCGGGCGGAGATCGCCGAGCGCCTGGCCGCCACCGAGTCCGGCCGCATCGACGAGCGGTTCGCCGAGCTCGCCAGTCAGGTCGAGGCCGCCGAGCGCCGTTCCGCTCAGGCCGTCGAGCGGATGGGGCGCGAACTGATCGGCGTCGCCGAGGCGTTCAACCGCCGCCTCCAGACCTCCGAAGTTCGTAGCGCCAAGGCGATCGCCGACATCGGCGGCGAAATGGCCCGCATCGCCGGCGCCGTCGAACAGCGACTGAGCCGGACCGAGACCGCCCAGGCCGACGCCCTCGACAAGCTGGGCGCCGAGATCGGCCGCATCACCGAGCGGCTCACCGACCGGATGCAGCAGTCCGAGCGTCGGGCCGCCCAGGCCATCGACGACGTCGGCGATCAGGTCGCCCGGGTCACCGAGCGGATCGAGCAGCGTCACGAGCGGATCTCCAACGACCTGGCCGAGCGCCTGCGCGAGAGCGAGGCGCGGACCGCCCGACTGCTCGAAGACGCGGCTGAACGTCTGCAGCCGCGCGCCCCGGCCGCGCCGGAGGCCGACGCGCCGATCACCGGCGCCGCCGCCTTCGGGCCGGAACTGTTCTCGCGCGCCGAGTCGCTGGAGCCGGCCGCACCGTTCATGCCGGCCCGTATCGAGCCGGCCCGGATCGAGTCCGCGCGCGCCGAACCGGCGCCGATTGACGCCGACTTCGCGCCGATCCCGGAACCGGAGGAGGACGTCTTCGGGCTGGAGGCCCCGGCCCCGCCGGCGACGGAAGCCCCGCTCGGCGCCCGGCCGCTGTCCACCCGCGAGGTCATCGACCAGGCCCGTGCCGCCGCCCGCGCCGCCGACGGCGGCCGCCCACGGATGCAGGTCAAGGCGCGCGCCAACTGGCGGGCCGCGCCGAAGCCGCAGTTCGGCAAGCCGCAGGCCGCCAAGCCGGCGACCCGCTCCAGCCGGGCGGCCGGCTCGACCCTGCAGACCGCCTTCATGATCGCCGGCGGCGCCGCCTTCCTCAGCGTCGGCGCGGCCGGCATGGTGCTGATGAACGCCAACAGCGGTCAGGATGTCGTCGAGGCCTCGCCGTTCGAGACCCCGCCGCGCGCCGCCGTCGCCATCGCGCCGCAGCCGCTCAGCGCGCTTGCTCCCGGCGCTCAGGCCCCGGCGGGCGCCGAGGCTCCGGCAGGGGCGCCGGCGGCGCCGCAAGCGGCCGCGCCGGCCCAGCCGCTGTCGGCTCAGTACCTGACGACGCTGCGGCAGCTGGAAGACGGCGAGCCGGGCGCCCTGGCGCGGATGAAGTCCCTGGCCGAGGCGGATTATGCGCCGGCTCAGTTCTATATGAGCAAGCTCTATGAGACGGGGGCGCACGGGGCGGTGAAGAACGCCGCCGAAGCCCGTCGCTGGGCGGCCCGCAGCGCCGTCAACGGCGAGGCGCGGGGCATGCATAACCTGGCGCTCTACTATTTCGAAGGCGCGGGCGGCCCGCAGGACCTGGCCGGCGCAGCCCGCTGGTTCCGCAAGGCGGCTGAGCTTGGCGTGGGCGACAGCCAGTACAACCTCGGCCTCCTCCATCAGGCCGGCAGCGGCGTGCCGCGCGACCTGACCGAAGCCTACAAGTGGTTCACCATCGCGGCCGCCGGCGGCGACGCGGCGGCGCGATCCAGCGCCGTCGACCTGGAAAAGAAGCTCACCCCGGCCCAGCTCGCCGCCGCCGACAAGGCCGCCGCCGAGTTCCGGCCGCAGGGCCAGCTGGCGGCGGGACGCGGCCCGGCCGTCTCCCTCGCCGCCGCGCAGCGGATCCTCGGCCGGCTCGGTTACTACAAGGGGCAGCCGAGCGGGGCGGCGTCGCGCGAATTCAGCCTGGCGGTCGCCGCCTACCAGCGCGATCAGGGCCTGGCCGCCACCGGCGCGCTCGATCCGAACACGACCCAGCGGCTGTCGGTCTTCACGCGCTGAGGACCTTCGCCGCATCGTGGGGGCCGCCCACGGCATGAGGCGCTGACGGTTGGATATCTACCTGCCTATCGCCGAGACTTCGGTGAACGCGCCGCTGCTGGTGGCGCTGGGGGCGCTCGTCGGCTTCATCTCCGGCCTGTTCGGCATCGGCGGCGGTTTCCTGATGACGCCGATGCTGGTGTTTCTCGGCATTCCGCCCGCCGTGGCCGTGGCCAGCATGTCGAACCACGTCGCCGCCTCCTCGGTGTCGAGCGTCGTCGCCTACAGCCGCAACCGGGCGGTCGACTGGCGGATGGGCGGGGTGCTGGCGGTCGGCGGGATCGGCGGGGCGATCGCCGGGGTCGAGCTGTTCCGCTGGCTGAGGCTGCTCGGCCAGGCCGACCTCGTCGTGGCGCTGTCCTACCTCATCTTCCTGGGGATCATCGGCGGCCTGATGCTGACGGAGTCGCTGAGAGCCATCCTGCGCCGCCGTCGCGGCCTGCCGCCGCCGCCGCGCGGCGATCGCCGGCCGCTCTGGCTCTACGGCCTGCCGCTCAAGATGCGGTTCCCGCGCTCGCGCCTCTACGTCAGCGTCATCCCGCCGCTGGCGCTGGGCGGTTTCGTCGGCGTGCTGTCGGCGGTGATGGGGGTCGGCGGCGGCTTCGTCCTGGTTCCGGCCATGGTCTATCTGCTGCGAATGCCGGCCCGGGTGGTGGTCGGCACCAGTCTCTTCCAGATTATCGTCACCTCGGCCCTGACCGGCGTCCTGCAGGCCGGCCGCAACCAGACCGTCGACGTGGTGCTCGCCGCCCTGCTGCTGGCCGGCGGCGTGCTTGGCGCCCAGCTCGGGGCGCGGGCCTCCACCCGGTTCCGCGCCGAGGAGCTGCGCGCGATCCTGGCGCTGATCGTCCTGGCGGTCGGTCTGCGCATGGGGCTCGGCCTGTTCATCCAGCCGGAAGAGCCGTTCGTTCTGATGCAGGGCGTTCTCGGATGATCGCCGAGGCCCCACCGCCGGCCGTCTCGGCGGCCCTGACCGAGACCCGGGTTCAGGTCAGCTCCAGCTTCCGCGGCGCCCGTATCGTGCTCTACGGCGCCGTGTTCGATCCCGCCCGCCGGCCGACCGACGTGGTGGTGATCGTCCGCGGCCCGGAACAGCCGGTGCGCATCGCGCGCCGGGTGCGGACCGCGGGCCTGTGGGTCAACGGCCGGCCGGTGGTCTTCGAGGGCGCGCCGGGCTTCTACATGGCGGCCTCGACCCGGCCGCTCGAGGAGATCGCCCGGTTTCGCGTCCTGAGACGGCTGGGCGCCGGGCTCGACCACCTGCCGATCCGGGCCCCGGCCGAGCAGCGGGTCGAGACCCGCTACGGCGTCCGCGACGTGGTGGTCAGCCGGCTGGGCTCCGATTACCTGCTCTGGCGGCAGGCGGTTGTGCGACTGAAGCAGCAGACCGGCCTCTATGCCGAGAGCGGCCGCGGCGTGCGGTTCGTCGACCGCGGCCTGTTCCGCGCCGAGATCGCCCTGCCGGCCCAAGCGCCGACGGGACAGTACATGGCGGACATCCTGCTGTTCCAGAACGGCGAGCCGGTCTCGACACGCAGCCGCACCCTGAATGTCGAGAAGGTCGGTATCGAACGGACGCTGTACGTCCTGGCCCACGAGCGGCCGTGGCTCTACGGCCTGGCCTCGATGCTGCTGGCCCTGGCCGCCGGCTGGGGCGCGAGCTTCGTCTTCCGGCGCGATTAATCGGGCCCGAGCGAGCGCCAGCCGACCGCATGCACCCGCGCCGCGCCCAGTGCGCCGGCCAGCGGCGGCCGCGCGAACAGGCCGGCGAAGGCGGCGTCCCGCACGTTCAGTCCGCCGGCGTAGGCCCCGAAGGCCGGCAAGATCGCCCGCTCGCCGTCGGTCACGAAGCAGCGCCGCCGGACGCTGCCGCGGCTGGCCCGCACCTTGGCCGCCGGGTGCAGGTGGCCGGCGATCTCGCCCGGTTGCTGGCCGGCCTGCGGCTCGTGGCGCAGGGTCAGGCCACAGATTTCGATCTCGTCGACGGCCTCGCCGGGCAGGGCGCTCGGGCCGTCGGCGTCGTGGTTGCCGATCACCCAGATCAGACGCCGCCCGGCGGCCAGCTCGCGCAGCCGCGCTGCATCGTCGGCCGCGAGCCGCTCCTCCGACTTGCGGTCATGGAAGGTGTCGCCCAGCAGCACCACCGTCCGCGCCGCCAAGGCAAGGACCTCGCCCTCCAGTCGCGCCAGGGTCTCGCGGGTGTCGTATGGCGGCAGCATCTGGCCGCGCGCCGCGTAGGACGAGCCCTTCTCCAGGTGCAGGTCGGCGACGATCAGCGCCTGTTCGGCCGCCAGCCACATCGCCCCGGACGGGCGCAGCGTGACCTCGGCCCGCCGCACCGCGGTGCGCAGGGAGCCGCAGGGGCTGCTCGCGAAATCGTAGGCGTGGCTCAACTCGGACACCTCAACTGAGCGCCTCGGCGATCAGGTCTTCCTCGGCTTCGGCCAGGATCATCTCGCCCGCCGCGCCCGGGGACCGTTCCTTGCCGATCTCCAGCAGGATGGGAACCGAGAATGGCGACAGGCGCGCAATAGCCGCATGGCGGATGCCGCCGCGGATCCGCGCCAGCATCTGCCCGAGGCGCGCCACGTCGATAAGACCGGTCGCCGCGTCCTCGCGCGCGCAACGCAGCAAGAGGTGGTCCGGCTGGTGGCGGCGCAGCACGTCGTAGATCAGGTCGGTGGAGAAGGTGATCTGCCGCCCCGTCTTCTGCTCCCCGGGGAAACGACGCTCGATCAGGCCGGCGATGATCGCGCAACCCTTGAAGGCCCGCTTCATCATGAAGCTCTCGTTCAGCCAGGCCTCGAGGTCGTCGCCCAGCATGTCCTCGCTGAACAGTTCGTCGAAATCGAGGTCGTCCAGCGGCTTCAGCGCCCAGATCGCCAGGGCGTAGTCGTTGCAGACGAAGCCCAGGGGCGCGGCGCCGGCCCGCTCCAGGCGTCGGGTCAGCAGCATGGCGAGCGTGGTGTGCGCCAGCCGCCCGTCGAAGGGATAGCAGACCATGAAGTGCCGCTTCCCGCGCGGGAAGGTCTCCAGCAGCATCTCGTCGGCCTCGGGGATGATCGACCGATCGCGCTGCGCCTCCAGCCACTCGCGCACGTCGGCCGGCAGCACCCGCCAGTGCGCCTGGTCGTACATCAGCTCGCGGACGCGCTTGGCGAGGTAGGTGGAAAGCGCGAACTTCGAGCCGCCCCAGGAGGGCATCTTCGGGTCGCGGTCGTTGGCCGGGGCGACCAGGACGTCAAGGTTGGTCACCTCGACCAGTCGCCAGGTCTGGCCGGCGAAGACGAAGGTCTCGCCGGGCTCCAGCATCTCCAGCATGCCTTCCTCGACCTCGCCGATCTTGCGGCCGCCCCGTCCGCCTCGGCCGGCCAGGCGCACGGAGAGGGTGGCCGGCGAGATGATCGCCCCGACGTTCAGTCGGTGCCGCTGGGCGGTCTGCAGGTTCCGCACCCGCCACAGGCCGTCGGGCCCCTTCACGATCCGGCGGAAGCGATCGTAGGTCTTGAGCGCATAGCCGCCGGTCGAGACGAAATCGACCACCTGCTCGAAGTCCTCCCAGGGCAGGTCGCGGTATGGGCCCGCGGTGCGGACCTCGTCGTACAGTTGTACGATATCGAACGGTTCGGAACAGGCGCAGCCCATGACGTGCTGCGCCAGGACGTCCAGCGCGCCGATGCGCGGCGGATCGCCGTCCAGCCGGTTCTCGGCGATCGCCTCGCGGGCTGCCTGGCACTCGAGCATCTCGAAGCGGTTGGCCGGCACGAAGATCGCCCGGCTCGGCTCGTCCAGCCGGTGGTTGGCGCGGCCGATCCGCTGCACCATCCGGCTCGCCCCTTTCGGGCTGGCCAGCTGGATGACGAGATCGACGTCGCCCCAGTCGATGCCGAGGTCCAGCGTCGAGGTGCAGACAACGGCCCGCAGCTCGCCGCGCGCCATCGCCGCCTCGACGCGCCGCCGCTGCTCGGCCGCCAAGCTGCCGTGGTGCAGGGCGATCGGCAGGGCGTCCTCGTTCAGCCGCCACAGCTCCTGAAACGCGAACTCGGCCTGGAAACGGGTGTTGACGAACACCAGAGCCGTCTTGGATCGCTTGATGACCTCATAGACCTCGGCCATGGCGTGTTGGGCGGTGTGCCCGGCCCACGGCACCCGGCCCTCCGACAGCAGCACCTCGACGATCGGCTCGGCCCCGCCGGGGCCCCGAACCAGGTCGATCGAGGCGGGCCCGCCGCCGCCGCCCATCCAGCGCTTGATGATCTCCGGATCGTCGACCGTCGCCGACAGTCCGACCCGGCGCATGTTGGGCGCGAGCTGCTGCAGCCGCGCCAGATCGAGGGCCAGGAGATCGCCGCGCTTGGAGGCGTGCAGCGTGTGGATTTCGTCCAGCACCACGCACGACAGGCTCTCGAAATAGGCCCGCGCGCCTTCCCAGGCGCACAGCAGGGCCAGCTGTTCCGGCGTCGTCAGCAGGATGTCCGGCGGCTTCAACCGCTGGCGCTGACGGCGCGAGACGCCGGTGTCGCCGGTGCGGCTCTCGGCGGTGACCGGAAGCGCCATCTCCATGATCGGCGCATTCAGGTTCCGCTCGACGTCCACCGCCAACGCCTTCAGCGGCGAGATGTAGAGGGTGTGCAGCCCCGGCGCGGTGTTGGACGGCGGCCGTTCCGAGAGCTCGATCAGGCTCGGCAGGAACCCGGCCAGCGTCTTGCCGCCGCCGGTCGGCGCGATGAGCAGGGCGTCCCGGCCGGCCCGCGCCCGCTCGACCATCGCCAATTGGTGGGCGCGCGCGCTCCAGCCCCGCTCGGCGAACCAGCGGGCGAACCTGGGCGGCAGAAGGTCGGAGGTGGGGACCGCTGCGTCGGCCATCCCTCTGCCTATAGCATGTTCCCGTTCCGTTTCGAGCCGCGATGCACAGCAGGGCTTGCGTCGGCGGCGGCGCTGCGCAAGCGTCCCGCCCGATGGAATTCGACCTGATCGTCTATGGGGCGAGCGGCTACACCGGCCGGCTCGTCGCTGAGCACCTGGCCCGCAACTACGGCCAGGGCGGCGATGTCCGCTGGGCGATGGCCGGCCGCGACGCCGAAAAGCTGGCCGCGGTCCGCGACGAGATCGGCGCGCCGCCCGAAACGGCGCTGCTGACCGCTGCGGCCGACGATCCGCAGGCCCTGGCGGCGATGGTCCGCCGCACGCGCGCCGTGCTCACCACCGTCGGTCCCTACCAGCTCTACGGCGACGCCCTGATCGCCGCCTGCGCCGCGGCGGGGACCGACTACCTCGACCTCTGCGGCGAGCCGCTGTGGTTGGCGCGCACCGTGGTCGCCCATCATGAGACGGCGAGGGCCAGCGGCGCCCGGCTCTGTCACGCCTCGGGGTTCGACAGCATCCCCTTCGAACTCGGCGTCTATCTTTGCCAGTCGGAGGCCCGCGCGCGGTTCGGCGCGCCGGCGCCGCGGGTCAACGGGCGCGTCCGGGCGATCCGCGGGGGCCTGTCGGGCGGAACAGCGGCCAGCGGCGGGGCGACCATCGCCGCTATTCAGGCCGACCGGGCGCTGCTGCCGGTCATGCTCGATCCCTTCGCCCTGACGCCCGGCTTTCGCGGGCCGCCGCAGCCGAACGGCCAGACGGTGGAGGTCGACCCCGACCTCGGGCTCGAGGTCGGGCCGTTCATGATGGCGCCGATCAACACCAAGATCGTCCACCGCTCCAACCTGCTGATGGGCCACCCCTACGGCGCGGGCTTCCTCTACGATGAGCGGGCGATCGTCGCGGAGGGCGCCAAGACCGAGTTCGACCTCGTGGGGGCCCCGAAGCCCGGCGAGGGGCCGAGCGCAGCCGAGCGGGACGCCGGCTTCTACGATCTCGCCTTCACAGGTCTGTTCGACGATGGCCGCAAGGTCCGCATCGGCGTGCATGGCGATCGCGATCCGGGCTACGGCTCGACCTCGAAGATCGTCGCCGAGGCGGCGCTGTGCCTGATCCTCGAACCCCTCGACATTCCGGGCGGCGTCTGGACCCCAGGCGCCGCCATGCGCGAGCGTCTCGTCGCGCGACTTGCGGCCAAGGCGGGACTGAGGTTCGACGTAGAGGCATGATGCGCCCGCTTGTCCTGACCCTGTCCGCGCTGGTCGCCTGCGCCTGCTCGCGCACGACCGAAGCGCAGCCGGCCTCGGCCTTCCCCAAGCCGGATCGGCCGGTCGCCGCCATCGTCAGCCCGGCCTGGACCAGCGGCCCCGACCGCGACCAGGCCGACGAGACCGGCCAGCTGGTCCGCGGCCTCGGCATTCGCCCCGGCATGTCGGTGGCCGATATCGGGGCTGGATCGGGCTATCACACCGTGCGGCTGTCGGCGGTGGTCGGTCCCGACGGCCGTGTCTTCGCCCAGGACATCTTACCCCGGCACCTCGAGATGCTGCGCACCGAGGTCGCCCGTCGCGGCCTGTCGAACGTAGTGGTGGTCGAAGGGGCGCCGGACGATCCGCGGATCCCGCGCCGGGTCGACCGGGCGATCCTGGTCCACATGTACCACGAGATCGAGAACCCCTACGCCCTGCTTTGGAACCTGGCCAATGCGCTGAAGCCGGAAGCGCGGGTCGGTGTGATCGACGTCGACCGCACCCCGGACCGCCATGGCACGCCGCCGGCCTTGCTGAAGTGTGAGTTCGAAGCGGTCGGCTACCGGCAGGTCCGCCAGATCCGCCTGACGGGCGGCGGCGGCTACCTGGCGGTGTTCGCGCCGCCGCGGGCCGGGCGTCGGCCCGAGCCCGACAAGATCAAGCCCTGTGCGGCCTCGCCGCCTTAATCATCTGTGATCTCGTCCGACGCGAGCGACTGAACAAGCTCGACCAGTTTGCGCCGCAGCTTGGGGTCCTCGATCTTCGGGAACGACGCGGCCAGCTCCAGACCGTCGGTTGTCATCAAAAAGGCGTGCGCGCCCAGCGACTTGGTGCTCGCGTCGCTGTCCTCGGGCAGGCCTTCGTAGAAATAGTTGATCGGCGCACGGAGCGCCCGCGCCGTCTCCCACAGCTTCGAGGCGCTGACGCGGTTCGAGCCGCGCTCGTACTTCTGAACCTGCTGGAAGGTGATGCCCAACGCCTCGGCGAGCTTGTCCTGGCTCATGCCGAGCTCCTTGCGACGCATGCGGATGCGCAAGCCGACGTGGCGGTCGACGGGGTGAGCGTCGGCGTCGACAGGCGTGGCGGTCGCGAGATTCGGCTTGAACGGCTTGGTCATGGTCTGAGACGCCCCAGATGGTCCCCGCTGCCGCTGATGCGGTCAGCTGTATCTGTAGTGGAGCATCCAACCGGCGGTTGAAGTCCAACCCTACCCATTTTGGGGGCGGATGAGGCCGGGTGCGGCGAGCTGACGCAGTAAATTTATCCCGTCAGCGTGATCGCAGCCGGGCATCGAGTCCCAGGCCTCGATGACGCCGGCGCGAGACAGGGAGCCGTACATGCGGGTCAGGTTGGTGTGGTTGAGGGTCATCAGCCCGATGAAGCTCGAACTCGCCAGGACTTCGGCTGGCGCGACGAGGCCATTGCGATGGCGTTGGCAGAAGCCCTGCTCCACAAGCCGCAGGGCGTAGCGGCGGGCCGTCTCCGGCGGCACGCCCAGTCGCGCGCCGATCGCCGACATACGCGCCGGCCGGCGCTCCTCGTCGGGCAGGAAGCTGCTGATCCCAGGCCGGTCGCCGCCGCGGTCCTGATCGGGCAGGTGGCCGGTGTTGGACCGCACGACCTCGAACATCACCAGGCCGCCGATGACGTCGCCGAAGATCCGCGACACCTCGTCGACGAGCCGCAGCGCGTACTCCGACGAGGCCCGGCGGGCCAGGATGTAAGGCGCCGCTGGCGCAACCAGCCGGCGCTCGGCCGCGGGCAGGGGCGGCAGGGGCGCGCCTGTTGCAACCGTCCGTAGAAGGCCCGGGTGCAGTCGTGGATGCCCTTCACGACCACGGCGGCGTGCGGAGTCAGGTTGATGCTGTGGGGAACGTAGACCCCCCGCTCCGTCTGCCGGCAGAGGCCCCGCGCCGCCAGGCCCGCGATGCGGCGGCGCACAGTCTCGTAAGGCATGCGTAAGGAGGCCGCCACCGCGCTGGCGCTGGTGGGCCGCCGTAACGTGTCAGGCGGCGTCTTTTCGTGGTACTCGCGCGACAGAGCGCGGTCCTGCAGCAGCGGTGCAAGGTTCGCCTGCAGAATCGCCATGAGGATCAGGGTATCGGCGAGAGTTTCCCCGTTCCTCGACACGCGAACCATATCGAGCAGGAAGTCGATAGACAGGCGTGCGACGAGTCGGATCTCGGAAAGCGGCAGAGAGTTCAGACTCATGGTTCGCCGACGACTGTTACGCTGACGGCGTTTCGCACATGTTTTGACGCTGTAAAAGCGAGCGCTGGTTGAGCGGCGCTCAGGCTCTGGGGGGAAGTCGGCGGCTCCGCATCGGCGTCAGGGGGGTGCCAGGGGTGTGGCGGAGCCGCCTTTTCCGACCGCGCCGATCGGGGGGTATCGCGCGGTCGTGAGGATAACGACGATGCGCGGAAACCGTTCCCGCTAACTGTTTGGACGGCCGGACAGCCCGAGGACGGCGGCTCCGGCGAGAGCGGAGGCGAGCGATCCGACCAGCACGCCGAGTTTCACTTCCGCCTGAAGCGTCGGTGCATCCGGGAAGGCCAGCAGGCCGATGAACAGGCTCATGGTGAAGCCGATCCCGCACAGCAGGGCCGCGCCGTAGACCTGAGCCCAGGACGTGTCTTCCGGCGCGTCGGCCCAACCCAGCCGAACCGCCGCCCAGGCGGAGGCGAAGACGCCGACCTGTTTGCCGAGGAACAGGCCCAGCGCCACGCCCATCGTCACCGGGGCGACCAGGGCGTCGGCCGGCAGGGCGAGCAGGCTGATCCCGGCGTTCGCTAGGCCGAACACCGGCACGACGAGGAACGCCGACCAGGGGTGCAGGGCGTGTTCCAGGCGGTGTAGCGGCGACGCATGGGCGTCGGGCGCCGCCTTCGAGCGATCCAGCGGCACGGTCATCGCCGCCGCCACGCCCGCCAGGCTCGCATGAACTCCGGATTGCAGCACGCAGACCCAGAGCAGGGCCGCACCGAGCATGTAGGGCCACAGGCGCCGGACGTTCAGCCGGTTCATCGCCGTCATGCCCGCGAGGACCGCGCCAGCCGCCCCCAGCCAGGGCAGGGAGAGCTCGGCCGTATAGAAGAGGGCGATGATCGCGACGGCGCCGAGGTCGTCAATGATGGCCAGCGCGGTGACGAACACCTTCAGCGACACCGGCGCCCGCCGTCCCAGCAAGGCCAGCACGCCGAGAGTGAAGGCGATGTCCGTCGCCGCCGGCGTCGCCCAGCCGCGCAGCGCGCCCGGCGTGTCCCGGGCGATCAGCAGGTAGATCACCGCGGGGATCACCATCCCGCCGAGCGCGGCGAGCCCGGGCAGCACCCTTCGCGGCCAAGTCGACAGCTGGCCATCGACCAACTCCCGCTTCACTTCCAGGCCGACGACCATGAAGAACACGGCCATCAGCCCGTCGTTGATCCAGTGCAGCACGCTCAGCGGGCCGACATGCCGTTCAAGCAGGCCGAAGTAGCCGGCCGCCAGCGGCGAGTTGGCGATCAGCAGGCCAGCCGCCGCCGCCGCCATCAGCAGGATGCCGCTCGCCGCCTCGCCCCGGAGGAATTCTCGCATGGCCGAACGGGGGCGCGTGGCGGTCATCGGATCTCCAGAAGTCTGCCCGGCCCCTGTCATATCATCGCAGCCGGGGTTGTCTTCGCGGTTCGCTTTTCGTTCCGCGCCGACTCCGCTAATCTCCGGCGGTGACCGCCACCCCGCCCGCCCTGTCCCTCGCCCCCGCCCTGGTGGTGCTGCCCGGGCCGCGGGCGGCCGTCGGCGACGGGGCCGGCGCGCGTCTGGTCCGGGGGCCGGAGGCGCGCGACCTGATCGAAAGCGCGCCGGTGCTGCTCGCCCACGCTGCGATGACGGCCCGCCGACTCGGCCTCAATCCGCCGCCGCGCAGCCCGCGCATCTTCGACGCCCTGGAACTGTTCGCTTTCGTCCGCCCGGCGCGGTACTGCGCCCCGTCCGCGGCCGGCCTCGCCCAGGCCCTGGGGTTGCCGGAGCCCAAGGGCGCCGAGGCCCAGGCGCAGATCCTGTCCCACGCTTGCGATCTCCTCCTGGCCGAACTCGCCGCGACGCCGGAGCCGTCTCGCGAAGAGTCTCTGGCCATCGCCGAGACCCTGTCCCGGGCGGGCTGGGCATGGGGCGGCTCGGTTGTCGGCGCCTTGCGCAGCGCCCCGGTGGGCAACCAGTTCCGCTCGTCAGGCCTCGACGTCTGGAGCCGGCTTGTCGAATGGGAGGGCGAGGCCCCGCCGGGCGAACCGGGCTCGCGCGCCGTTCAGCCCGAGGAGGCCGCCCAGCGTCTCGCCGCCCTGCTGCGCAACGCCGGCCTCGATGAGGCCCGCCCGGTCCAGGCCGAGTTCGCCGGCGAGGCCGCCTTCGCCTTCCAGCCGCGCGACCGCGAGGGCGAGCCGCGGATGATGTTGGCCGAGGCCGGAACCGGCACCGGCAAGACGCTCGCCTACCTCGCGCCGGCCTCCCTGTGGGCCGAAGCCAACGGTCCGGCGGTCTGGGTCTCGACCTACACTCGTGCGTTGCAGCGGCAGATCGAGCGCGAGAGCGCCGCCCTGTTCCCCGATCCGAAGGTGCGGGCCAGGAAGGCGGTGGTCCGCAAGGGACGCGAAAACTACCTCTGCCTGCTGAACTTCCAGGACCAGGCCAACCAGGCTCAGCTCGGCGCCGCCGACCTCGTCGGCCTCGGGCTCACCGCCCGCTGGGCCCGGGCGACGCGCGACGGCGACATGACCGGCGGCGACTTTCCGGCTTGGCTGCCGACCCTGTTCGCCGTGCCGCCGGCCGCTCAGGCCAGCGCCGCCAACCTCGTCGACCGACGCGGCGAATGCATCCACGCCGGCTGCCAGCACTATCGGACCTGCTTCGTCGAGAAGGCGGTGCGCGGCTCGCGCCGGGCCGACGTCGTGATCGCCAACCATGCTCTGGTCCTGACCCAGGCGGCCTTCGACGGCGCCCGCGCGGCGCGCGGCTCCAAGGCCGATAACGAGACGACCCAGCTCAAGCGGATCGTCTTCGACGAGGGCCACCACCTGTTCGACGCCGCCGACAGCGCCTTCTCGGCCGCCTTGTCGGGAGCCGAAAGCGCCGAGATGCGTCGCTGGATTCGTGGGCCCGAAGGCCGCGGCCGCCGCGGCCGGGGTCTGGAGGCGCGGCTGATGGACGTGCTTGGCGACCATGAGGACGCCCAGCAGGCTCTGGTCGACGCCACCCGCGCCGCCGCCGTCTTGCCGGGCGAGGGATGGTCCGGGCGCATCGCACCGCCGAACGGCGAGGTGAAACCGGTCGGCCCGATCGAGACCTTCCTGGTCGTCGTGCTCGAACAGCTCCGCGCCCGCGCCGCGCCGTCGGAAGTCGGGATGGAATGCGCCGCTCGACCGGCGCCCGATCGGGTTCGTGAGGCCGCCCGCGAGGCCGCCGCCGCTCTGTCGCGGATCGAGGCCCCCCTGCTGGCGCTGGCCCGCGCGCTGGAGGACGTCATGGACGCGGAGGCCGCCACCCTTGGCGGGGCCGAGCGCGCGCGCATCGAGGGCGCTCTGCGCGGCCTCGACCGCCGGGCGCGAATGACCCTGCCGGCCTGGCGCGCCATGCTGCGCGCCATCGACGAGGATTCCGAGGACGATCCCGATTTTGTCGACTGGTTCGACGCCACCTTCCTCTACGGCCGGGTGGTCGACGCCGCCTGCCGCCGCCACTGGGTCGATCCGACCGAGCCGCTGACCAACGCCGTCATCGCCCCGGCCCACGGGGTGCTGGTCACCAGCGCCACCCTGGCCGACCAGACGCTGGACGATCCCTTCGCCCTGGCCGAGATGCGCACGGGGGCCGCGCGCCTGCCTGAGCGGCCGAAGACCCTGCGGCTAGCCTCGCCCTTCGACTACGCCGCCCAGGCCCGCTGCCTGGTGGTCACCGACGTCGGCCGCGACGATCCGCGCCAGGTCGCCGCCGCCATGCGCGAGCTGTTCCTGGCGGCCGGCGGCGGCGGGCTTGGCCTGTTCACGGCCATTCGCCGGCTGCGCGCCGTGCACGAGCGGATCGCCGCGCCGCTCGCCGACCGCGGCCTGGCCCTCTATGCCCAGCACGTGGACCCGCTGGAAGTCGGCGCCCTGGTCGACATCTTCCGCGCCGAGCAGGACGCCTGCCTGCTCGGCACGGATGCGGTGCGCGACGGCGTGGACGTGCCGGGCAGGTCCCTGCGGTGCCTGGTGTTCGACCGCGTGCCGTGGCCCAGGCCAGACATCCTGCACAAGGCCCGCCGCCTGCGGTTCGGCGGCAAGGGTTACGACGACGCCATCGCCAGGGGCCGTATCGCCCAGGCGTTCGGCCGGTTGATCCGCCGGGCCGACGACAAGGGTGTCTTCGTGATGCTCGACGCCGCGGCCCCCACCCGCCTGTTCAGCGCTCTGCCGGACGGCGTCGAACTGCAGCGCGTGACCCTGGTCGAGGCCATCGAACAAACCACGGCCTTCCTAAGCTCGGCGACCGGCGCTACTCAGCCGCCATGAACAGCCTTGGCCTTGTCGGGTTCGGACAGTTCGGCCAGCTCGCGGCCGGGGTGCTGAAGACCCATTTCGATGTGCGGGTCTCTGACCCGGCGCCCGAGGCCCGGGCGCGCGCCGAAGCGCTCGGCGTCGGCTTCGGCCCGCTGGCGACGGTCGCGGGCTGCGAGATCGTGGTGGTCGCCGCGCCGGTCGCCGCCATGCGCGAGCTCTTCGCGGCCATCGCCCCGCACCTGCGCCCCGGCGCCCTCGTCATCGACGTCGGCTCGGTGAAGGCGCTGCCGGCCCGCTGGATGGTCGAGCTGTTGCCGGCCCACGTGGACATCGTCGCCACCCACCCGCTGTTCGGCCCGCAGAGCGTGGCGCGGGACGGACTCGCCGGCGGGCGGTTCGTGGTCTGTCCGGTGCGCGGCGAGCGGCACGACTGCGTCGCCGACTTCGGTCGAAAGCTCGGGCTCGACGTCACGGTGACGACGCCGGAGGAGCACGATCAGGAGATGGCCTACGTCCAGGCCCTGACGCACCTCATCGGCCGGACCCTGGTCAATCTGAAGATCCCGAACGAGCGGCTGGCGACCCCGTCCTACCAGCACCTGCTCGACCTCTGCGGCCTGATCGGCGCCGACACCTTCGAGCTGTTCGCCGCCATCCAGCGGCAGAATCCCTACGCGCCGGAGGTGGTCCGCGCCTTCGTCGACCAAGCCCGCACCTTGCTCGATCGCGTCGAGGCGGAGGCGAAGCTCTGATCTCCGCGCCTCCCCGCGGCGCGGGGAGGGGGAGAGCCGGGCATCAGGCCTCTTCGGTCTCGGAAGCCGGGCCTTCGCCGGCTTCGAAGCTGCGTGGCGCGCGGCGGCGGCGGGGCTTGCGCACCGGCTCGTCGGAGGCTTCCGGCCGCGGCTCGGTACGGGCCTGCAGGAAGGCCGGCGCGTGGCTTTCACCACCCTCGGCGTCGCGCAGCACCGGGCCGGCGCGCTCCTCGGTCTCGGCGGCGATCGGCGCCTCCTCGCGGTCGCGACGTTCGAAGCGCTCGCGACGCTCCTCGCGCGGCCGTTCATCGCGGTCGCGGTCACGGTCACGATCCCGGTCGCGCGGGCGGTCGTCGCGATCCCGCGGGCGTTCATCGCGCGGACGATCGTCACGGGGGCGATCTTCGCGGGGTCGATCGTCACGGGCCCGGTCGTCACGGGCCCGGTCGTCACGGTCGCGGCGGTCGTCGCCGCGCGGACGATCGTCGCGGTCGCGGTCACGATCGCGGTTGCGGTCGTCGCGGTCACGCCAGCGGTCGCGGCGGCCGCCGTCGCGATCCCGGTCGCGGTCGTCGCGGCGGCCTTCGAAGCGTTCGCCCCGATCCCGGTCGCGGCCCTCGCGGTCGCGGTTCTCGCGTCGCGGCTCGCGGGCCTCGGCGTCCTCGGTGGTGGCGGGCTCGGCGCCTGCGCCGGCCGCGGCGGCCTCGTCGGCGGCTTCCGCCAACGCCTGGGCGCCCTCGTCCTCGAAGTCGATGTCGAAGCCGGAGCTGAACTGGTCGCGGCCCAGGATCTCGCTGGCCGGCCGCTGCGGCTGCATGGCGCGCAGCAGGCGGAAATAGTGCTCGGCGTGCTGCAGGTAGTTCTCGGCCAGCACCCGATCGCCGGCCGAACCGGCGTCGCGCGCCAGCTGCTGGTACTTCTCGAAGACGTGCTGGGCGTTGCCCCGCACCTTCACGCCGTCGGGGCCGTTCGAGTCGAAAGCACGGTTGGCGTTCTGCTGTTGGGGCTTGCCCCCGCCGCCACCGCCGCGGTTACGCCCGCGCTGACGCTTCATACCCTTGAAATCTCTCATTATTCGATAACCGTTTGGCTCTTTCCTGAGCGGTCCCGAGGCCTTCGGCGGCCTTATGTCGGGTTCGGGCGGCTGGCCCGGCCGGAATGTTGAAGACGCTTCGTGTTCCCCGTCTTCCGCCCGGAAGATCTCAGCGAGAGTCCTTCTTGAGGAGAAGTGTCGCGCCTGCCGGAGCGGCGGCCGCCCTCGTCGGGCGCGTCTGCCTTGCCGGCCTTATTGGGTGGAGACGAGATTGATGTAGCGCCTCAGGACATCCTTTCCAAGGGGTTTTTCGAACCGGTCACAACGCGGTCGCGGTCCGAAAGGTCGCGGATCGTCCGCACATTGCTAGCGCCCGCCTCGCGGAACAGCGCCTCGACGGCGTCCTTCTGGTCGTAGCCGATCTCGATGGCGAAGAACCCGGTCGGCTTCAGCACCCGCAGGATCTCCGGCGCCAGGACGCGATAGGCGTCGAGCCCGTCGGCCCCGCCCTCCAGGGCCAGACGCGGCTCGTAGTCCCGCACCTCGGGCTCCAGGGTCTCCAGCACGTCGGTGGCGATGTAGGGCGGGTTCGAGACCACGATGTCGAAGCTCGCGTCGCCGAGGCCCGCCGTCCAGTCGCCGCGCAGCAGCGCGACCTGGCCCGCCAGGCCGAGATGGGCGGCGTTGTCGCGGGCCACCGCCAGGGCTTCTTCCGAGACGTCGATCCCCAGGCCCTTGGCGGCCGGCCGCTCGGCCAGCACGGCCAGCAGGATGGCGCCCGAGCCGACGCCGAGGTCGACCATGGAGAAGGCCTCGTGCTCGGAGGTCTGCTTCAGCACCTCGTCGACCACCACCTCGGTGTCCGGCCGCGGCGTCAGCACGTCGCGGTTCACCTGCAGCATGATCTTCCAGAAGCCCTTGCGGCCGAGGATGTGGCTGACCGGCTCCCGCTTCACCCGCCGCGCCAGATAGTCCTCCAGGGTTGCCGTCTGCTCGGCCGTCAGCGGGCGGTAGGGATCGGTGACGATGTCGCTGCGCGTAGCGTCGGCGGCGGCCTCGACCAGCATGCGGGCGTCGATCACAGGTCCGCTGATGGCCGCGGCTTCCAGGGTCTTCTTGGCGTGGGTCCAGGCCTGGACGAGGGTCAGGGTCATCAGGCGGTCTCCAGGCTCGCGTCGGCGCTCTCGCCCGCCCGCACCTCACCGGCGCTCACGACCGTGCAATAGAGGCCGCAGTTCATGTGGCCGTAGTTGTCGAACAGGCCGCGCACGATCTCCTGGTCGCGGCAGGCGGTGACCGGGTTCACGTGCGTGGCGGCGCAGCGGACGATCTGGTCGAAGACCTCGACCCGCGCCGATCCGACCGACAGCTCGCGGCCCGTCCAGTCGTTTTCGATCCAGGCCGGCCAGCCCTCGACGTAGATGTTGCCGCGGAAGCGCAGCGGATCGAGCTCTACGCCCATCCGCGCCGAGAGGTCGCGCACGCTGGCGAGGTTGATGATCGACAGCTGGCCGTTCGGATGGTCGGTGTAGCGCTTCGGCCCCTCGGCTTCGACGACGCGCAGGGCGTTGCGGACGTCCTCGCCCAGAAAGGCGCGGAGCCAGGCGGCGAACGCCTCGCGATCGGCCGGATCGGACAGACGGCCGGAGAACGGCGCACAGTCCTCGGCCGTCGCGCTCAGTTCGCCGGTGGCGTCGTCCAGCCGCGTCCGCACGGCGGCGACCCGCGGCGTCGAGGCGAGGACCGCGAACTTCTGCTTCGGCACGAAGTCCGGCGTCTTGCCCGGCCGCGGGGGGCCGTCCTCGACCGCCCACAGCCGGTCGAAGGCGATGCCGACCCCCGGCGTCAGGACGATTTCGTCGACGGCCTCGGGGGTGAAGCCCTTCACGGGATAGCGGAAGAGGGATGCGATGCGCCCGACCATGCCCGCCTGTTGCCGCATGCGGCCGCTTCCCACAAGCGGAACGGAAGCCGCAGGCGGGGGGTTTTCGCTTCAAGCGGCGCCTTTGGCGGAGGCAGCAGGGGAGGGGGCGTGAGCCGTAAGGACCGAACTGAAACCCGCCCCGCGCGCACAGGCGGTCTGGGCCGCGTCGCGTTCGGCGTCGCGCCCTGGCTCGGCCTGGCCGCCATGACCGCCCTGTGGATCCAGACGACCCGCAGCCGGCCGGAGGGCCTGTCGAAGGCGGAGGTCGCCGCTCCCGACCATTTCGAACAGATCGAGCCCGGCCGTGGCCGGCTGGCCGCCTGGCCGCACCAGATCCCGCCGCGCGGCTGGAAGGACATCGCGTGGCGCGTCTACCGCGAGTGCAACCACGACCGGCTGACCTTCCTGGCCGGCGGGGTGACTTTCAACGTCCTGATCGCGCTGGCCCCGGCGGTGGCGGTGTTCGTCTCGCTCTACGGCCTTATCTCCGACGTCGCCGCTGTCGAGAGCCAGCTCGGCCAACTCGCGGCCTTCGTACCGCCGGACGTCCTCTCCATCGTCGGCGAGCAGATGACCCGGTTGGCCACCCAGCGCCCGGCCGAGCTCTCCATCGCCTTCGTGATCTCGTCGGTGCTGTCCCTGTGGACCGCCAGTCTCGGGGTCCGAGTCCTCGTCGACGCCCTCAACATCGCCTACGACGAACAGGAGCGGCGGCCCTACGTTCTGCGGGTCATCCTGACCTACAGCTTCACCTTCTCGGCGCTTCTGTTCATGGCCGCGGTCACGGCGCTGCTGGTCGCCGCGCCCCTGGTGCTGGACGAGATCGGGGCCGGCGGCCTGCTGATCCCGCTGCGCTGGCTGGCGCTGTTCGGCCTTGTCGCCGGGGCCTTCGCCATCCTCTATCGCTATGGACCCTCCCGGCGCCGGGCGCAGTGGCGCTGGGTGGTGGCCGGCGCGATCGTCGCCGCCGCCATCTGGATGGGCGGCTCGCTGGGCTATTCCTGGTACGTCAACAACGTCGCCCGCTTCCAGATCACCTACGGCTCCCTCGGGGCGGTCGTCGGCTTCCTGGTGTGGATCTGGTTCTCGGTCATCGCCCTGCTGCTCGGGGCCGAGATCAACGCCGAGGTCGAGCACCAGACGGCCCTCGACACCACGGTCGGAGAGCCCAAGCCGATGGGCGTGCGCGGCGCGGTCGTCGCCGACAGCGTCGGCCTGGCCTTCGTCGGCGTCCGCAAGGGCGTCGGCATCCTTTGGGCCACCAGCCGCCGCCAGGTGGGGAACCTGGTGCGAAGGCCTCCTGCGCCAGGCAGAGGCGCCTAGCCCAGCTCGTCCTCCAGGGCCGCCAGCCGCGCCGCCTGATCCTCGGCGATCAGCGGCTCGATGACGTCGTCCAGCGCCTCGCCCTCCATCACCTTGGGCAGGTTGTAGAGCGTCAGATTGATGCGGTGGTCGGTCACCCGACCTTGCGGGAAGTTGTAGGTGCGGATGCGTTCGGAGCGGTCTCCGGAGCCGACCTGGCTCTTGCGGGCGTCCGACCGGGCGGTGTCCAGCGCTTCACGCTGCATGTCGTAGAGCTTGACCTGCAGGGCCTTCAGGGCCCGCGCCCGGTTCTGGTGCTGCGATTTCTCGGAACTGGTCACCACGATGCCGGTGGGCAGGTGGGTGATGCGCACGGCGGAGTCGGTCTTGTTCACGTGCTGGCCGCCGGCCCCGGACGAGCGGTAGGTGTCGATGCGCAGGTCCTGCTCGCGGATCTCGATCTCGACATCTTCCGGCTCCGGCAGCACCGCCACCGTCGCCGCCGAGGTGTGGATGCGCCCCTGGGCCTCCGTCGCCGGCACGCGCTGCACCCGGTGGACGCCGCTCTCGAACTTGAGTCGGCCGAACACCCCGTCGCCGCTGACCGAAGCGATGATTTCCTTGAAGCCGCCCATCTCGCCTTCGGAGGCGCTGTCGATCTCGACCCGCCATCCGCGGCCCTGGGCATAGCGCTGGTACATGCGGAACAGGTCGCCGGCGAACAGGGCCGCTTCGTCGCCGCCGGTGCCGGCCCGCACCTCGATGATCGCCGAGGCGTTCTCGTCCCGGTCCTTGGGGGCCAACAGCAGGGCCACCTCGCGCTCGAGCCGTGGCAGCCGCTCCTTCAGCGCCGATAGTTCGTCCTGGGCCAGGGCCGCCATCTCCGGGTCGCCAGCCGCCATGGCCTCGAGCTCCGGCAGCTCGTCGCGCGCGCGGGCCAGGCTCTGCACCGCCTCGGCCACCGGCCGCAACTCGGCGTGCTCCTTTGACAGGCGAACGATCTCGCCGCCGTCCGTGGCCGCGCCCATGCGGGCTTCGATCTCACGAAAACGGTCGAGAACCTGGTCGAGCCGGGCCTGGGGGAGTCGCAACGAACAGCCTTCCGGAATTGCGGGAGCCTCCTCTAGCGCCTGGGATCGGCGATGCCAAACCCCGCCGAGCGCCCCCAACCTGAGCCGTCCCGAGAACGCCGGTCGGAACGCAAGGCGCAGGTTCAGAGTTTGAGGGCGCAGGTCCTTTCAGGAGAACTTCAAATGGCGACCGAACGAGTGACGGAACGCAGTGATGGCCTGACCAGCGAACGCGTCGTCGAACGCGACGCCGGCGGCACGACCTATGTGGAACGCGGCGGTTCGGGCATGGGCGGGGTCTTGATCGGCATCGCGGTCCTGGCCCTGGTGGCGATCGTCGCCTTCTTCCTGCTCAGCTCCAACCGCCAGGAGGCGATCCGCACCGACGCGGTGAGCAGCGCGGCGTCGAGCGTGGCCGACAGCGCCGCCGGCGCGGCCGATGCGGTGGGCGACGCCGCCCGCTCGGTCACCCCCGCCGCGGACTAAAGGCGTTCTCCCGCCCCGACGGGAGCGATGGTGGAAGTGGGAAAGCCGCCGGCTAGCGCCTGCGGCTTTCTCTTTGCGTAGTTAGGCGCCGATCAGGCCCGCACGCCGTTCAACGCGCCGGCCCCGAACGGTCCCAGCTTGACCGAGCCGCTCATCTTGTCGCCCTCGACCTTGGCCTCGAACTCGAGGGTCAGCGGCATCGGGCTGGTGATGTCGCTGGTCCAGGTCAGGGTGTCGCCGGCCACCTGGCCCTGGATGGTCTGCGAGCCCAGCAGCGCGCTCGAGATCTCGCCGGTGAAGGTATCGCCGCTGGTGGTGATGTTGGCGTTCGCCTCCTGCGGTCCCATCGGGGTGTTGATGCTGATCTTCCAGGCGCCGTCGGCGGACATGCTTGGCTCTCCAAAGAGTGACAGGTGCGTCAGCTAACCCCGCCGGCGCGCCCCACGCCAGCCCTCATCGAGAACGGCGTAAGAAAATGGGCGACCCTTGCGAGGTCGCCCATTGGCCGTTCGGACCGAGCGTTTACTGGACCGTCGAGTCCGCACCGGTGGCCGGGGCGGCGTCGGGGACCGCCGTGTCCGGCGCGATGGACGGCGCCGGCGTTACGGTCGGCGTCGTGCTCGGCGCCGGGGTGAGGGCGGCCGGGGTGTCGGTCGCCGCGGTTGGCGAGGCCGCCGTGTCGCCGCCGTTCACGCTGGAATAGGGCATGGGGCCGGTCGGCAGGGTCGCGCTCGCGCTGGCGTCCAGGCCGACGTCGGCCGCGGCGGCCGCTGTCACGGCCGGGCGGTTGCGCGGCGCGGCGGTCGTCCGCACCGGCGCCGGCCTCCGGGCGTCGGCCTGCGCCTGGGTGGCGCTGGTCGCCCGCGGCGGCGGGGCGGCGGTGGCGCTCAGGGGCGCCGTCGTCGCCGCTTCGAGGGCCGCCAGTTCCGACGGCTCGCCCGGCGAAAGTTCCGCCACGCCCCGGTCCCGCGGCTGGCTGGCGTAGAACCCGGCCGCGGCCAGACCGCCCAGGGCCACGACGCCGGCGGCCAGCGCCACCGCCGGGCTGTTCGGGCGCTTGGCCGCCACGGTCCGCGTCCGCGGCGGCGTCGCGTGGAGCGCCTCCGAGCGGGGGGCGGTCTCAGTGGTCATGTCGGAGTTCAGCGCCGGTTCGTAACGCGGCGCCATCGCGGGGCTGGCTTCGGCCGCCACGGCCGCGGGCGCGGCTTGGGTGGCGCTCACCGGCCGGGCGCCGCGGCGCTTCTTGCCGGATCGCTCCCAGACCGGCGTGGCGGCGAACAGGGAGCCATCACCCTCGGCGGCGCGCGTCGAATCCGAGTCCAGCGCCGGCTCCGTCGAGACGGAGGCAGTGGAACCGGTGGGCGTCAAGCCTTGCGGAGTGCTGGTATAGTTCATGGACATCGCGTCCCTCCAATCTTGTGGAGGTGAAATCGCGACGGCTCGGCTTGGGTTCCAAAAACGTGACCGCCAGCTTGGCTATACGCCCACGTGGAAACATGACGTTGTCCACCTCGAATACATCTTAACCTCTGAAATATTTCGCTCATCTGTCAAAGGGACGCGCTGGCGATATCAGTGACTGCCTTTGCGGTGGGTTCATCTGCCTACAAAAGACCTTAATTCGCGTGGCGCTGCCGACCTGCGGCCAAAATTCCACCCGGCCTTCCTTGACCGGGCGCGCGTGCGCCCGCCAAGGTCCAAGGTTCAGGTCCGGAGGGGATGGATGCGGCTCAAGGCAAGGCTGAAGCGCGAGTGGCGTTTCCTGCGCGGTCTGCGGCGGACCCTGAACCGGGTTAAGTCGATCGCCCCGGACAGCCCGAACCTGATCTGCGACGACCTCCAGACCGCCGCCGCCAAGTGGCGCGAGCGTCCGGCCATCACCTTCGAAGGCCGCACGGTCACCTATGGCGAGATGGACGCCATCGCCAACCGCTTCGCGCATTGGGCCAAGGGGCTCGGCCTGCGCCGTGGCCAGACGGTGGCGCTCTTCATGCCCAACCGGCTGGAGTACTTCTGCGTCTGGTATGGCCTGTCGAAGGTCGGCGTCGTCACCGCCCTGATCAACAACCAGTTGCAGGGCGCCGCCCTCGCCCACTGCCTGAATGTCTCCCAGGCCAGCCACGTGATCGTCGACGCCGAGACCGCCGCCGCCTTCGCCGCCGCCCGGTCGCTGGTCGAGAAGAACCTCCAGGAGTGGATTCTCGGCCATCCTCAGCCCGGCCAGCGCGACCTTGGCCAGGCGCTTAAGAGCTGCAGCCAGCTACCGCCCGACCGCATCGCCCGTGAGGATGTCCGGGCCCGCGACACCGCCCTGCTGATTTTCACTTCGGGCACGACCGGCCTGCCGAAGGCCGCGAAGATCACCCACATGCGGGCCCAGCTCTACATGCGCGGCTTCGCGGGCTCGACGGACGCCAAGGCCAGCGACCGGATCTACGTCGCCCTGCCGCTCTATCACGCCACGGGCGGCCTGTGCGCCATGGGCGCCGCCCTGCTGAACGGCGGCTCGGTGGTTCTGCGCCGGCGCTTTTCGGCCAGCCACTTCTGGGAGGAGGTGACGGCCGAGGGTTGCACCATGTTCGTCTACATCGGCGAGCTGTGCCGCTACCTGGTCAACGCCCCCGAACATCCGGATGAGACCCGCCACAAGATCCGCCTGGCCTTCGGCAACGGCCTGCGCCCGGACGTGTGGCCACAACTCAAGCAGCGCTTCCGCATCCCCGAGATCCTCGAGTTCTACGGCGCGACCGAGGGCAACGTCTCGATGTTCAACTTCGATGGCCGCGAGGGCGCCATCGGCCGCGTGCCCAAGTGGCTGCGCAAGCGCTTCAACATCCGGGTCATCCAGTTCGACGTCGAGGCCGAAGCCCCGATCCGCGGCGCCAACGGGTTCTGCATCGAATGCGGCCCCGGCCAGA